>JAZRVC010000047.1:0-7671 GCA_045598925.1 Alphaproteobacteria bacterium | reverse complement strand
GATTAGCAGCACGATATAAAAAAGACTATATCTACTGAGTTTGAAACGGATTTTCGCAAGACTGTTTTTTATCTATATTTATACAACCACAAAAAATGGCTTTTTGACACGTTTTGGTTTTAATTTTGATTTTTGGAAATTGGTTGGTTTGGATTGGTGTTTTTTTTGAGCGTCGGAGTGGTATTTTGAGTTTTGTGTTTTTTTAAGGAAAGAGAGTGGTTTGAAATAAAGGAATTTTTTTTAAGTTAATTTAGTTTTTATTATATAAAAAAAGAAGAATAAATTTAATAAAAAAATAAAGTCTCAAACATCAATAAAGACAGCACATTTACAATTTTTTATTTTTTTTGAACAGCAGAAAAAAGAGAAAGAACACCCCACCCCCACAAGAAGCACAAAATAAAAAAAGAAAATAAGCACACCACTCTTCTACTGAAAAACACCAACAACAACGTTATAAACCTTCCTAAAGAAACGCGTTTTAGTCATTTTTAAGCACCCTTGTGTTGTCTGAGTGAGTTAAACTGAGTCAAATGTAAACACTCATCTGAATTGTCTGAAATGAGTCCTTATTAGCCATACTTAAATAAGTCATAAAATACCATCAAAAGTTCGAATGTAGATAACCCCTTCCAAACAGCATCAAAAATATGAAATGCAATAAAATCAAGTATTTATCGCATTTACGGTTCGATTATTGATCGAAACGCTCCCTTTTTTCCTGCACAACAATCGAACCGCATTAAGTCGTTGAAAATAAAAGAAAAAGTCGCTATTTTTAGCGACTCGTCCAATTTGGCGGAGAGTACAGGACTCGAACCTGTGCATCCCTTTAACAGGATGACGGATTAGCAATCCGCTGCATTACCACTCTGCCAACTCTCCATGTGATAACAGGGGTATTTTATCAGAATCATCCCCAAATGTCAACCAATTTATAGGAGAATCATTTTCCCAAAGATTCTTTTGAGCGCATTTTTAAGAGCCGTTGAGCCAACATCTCTTGGGCTTCTTCTTTTGCGTCAGAAATGTCTTTTTTATCTATACCGGACACATTTCTGCGCCAAATACCTTGGCCATTATTAAAATAGCGCCAAAAAACATCACTTTCGGGACGGGGAACAAGGCCGTTTTTATCATAGCCAGCCGCGGATATTTTATGTGCCACCCGAGCCTGAGATTGAAACTTGTCTTGCCATTCACCCCAACCCAAAACTCGTTTTGTTTCTTTACCTTTTTGAATACTAAAAACTTCAGCCCCATAGTTGCGAATAAACATTTTTCTATAAAGTTCTCCGACTTTTAATTGAGTCAAAGCCTTATCCAAACCCTCATTGATGGCCGGCATTTTAGCGTCATTCCACACCATCTGAATAATTTTATCAGATTGTTCAAAGATTTTATCAATCACTTCAGAATATTGGCCGGGCTTCGTATCATTCACTTCACACATAACATAAGCGTCATACTTATCCGCCAATTTCAAACGGACTTCTTGACGTTTTTGTGCTTCGGTTAAAACCTTTTTCGCAGGCGAGCACCCCACACTGGCCAAAGAAGCCAAAAGGCCACCTAAAAATTTTCGGCGTGTCATATCGGTCATATTTTCCTCCTTATTTCCAAAGTTCCAAAGATTGCGTGTCGTTCACTTGTTTGACGATTTTAATAAAGTCATCCAAATTCAGCGCATTTTTTTGAGTCCCTGTTCTATCGCGCACAGAAATCGTGTTCGCCTCCACTTCCTTATCCCCCACAATCAAAGCATAAGGAATCTTGGCGTTATGGGCTTCACGAATTTGATAGCCGATTGTATTGGATTGACGTCCCATTTCCGTGCGAATCCCCAAAGCATTGAGTTTATCCATAATCTTTTGGGCATAGTCGCGATGTTTATCGGATACAGGGAGCATCCGCACTTGCACCGGACAAATCCACACAGGGAAGGCCCCCGCGAAGTGTTCCGTCAGAACCCCCATAAAGCGTTCCAAAGACCCATACAACACGCGGTGAATCACCACCGGGGTTTTGGCATTACCGTCTTTATCAATGTATTTACACCCAAAGCGGCCCGCCAGTTGGAAGTCCAATTGAAAAGTCCCCGTTTGCCATTCACGGCCCAGCGCATCTTTCATGGCAATATCCACTTTTGGCCCATAGAAAGCCCCGTCTTTTTCTTTCAGGGCATAGTTTCCTTGACCGCAGTGCTTATCCAAAATGCGCCGCAAAGCCGCCTCGGCCCGATTCCACGTTTCAATATCGCCGATAAAGTCATCCGGACGGGTGGACAGTTTCATTTCATACTTGAGTCCAAACAATTTATAGAATTGATCGGCCAAAGCAAACAGGCGTTCATATTCTTCTTCAATTTGATCTTCCGTAATAAAGATATGCGCATCATCTTGGTGAAATTCACGCACACGGAACATCCCGTTCAGGGCACCACTGGCTTCGTTTCTGTGAATCATATCCACATCCGAAAAGCGAATAGGTAAGTCTTGATAAGAACGAGTTTTTAAGTTAAACAGCAACATGGTTGAGGGGCAACTCATAGGCTTTAAGGCATAACTTTCCGTTTCTGGCATATCGTGGGCGGTCAGCAGATACATATCATCCTTATAATGGTCCCAGTGGCCCGAAGTTTCCCACAACACGCGGGAGTTCATCAAAGGCCCCGCAAATTCTTGATAGCCCGCTTTTTCATGAACTTTCCGCCAATAATCCAACAAAAGGTTATACATCTTTAACCCCTTGGGCAACCAATAAGGACATCCCGGGGCTGTCGGGTCAAAATAGAATAAATCCAACGCCCGACCGATTTTACGATGGTCGCGCTTTTCGGCTTCTTCCATTAAGGTAAAATAGGCCTTTAATTCTTTTTCATTAAAAAAAGCCGTCCCATAAACACGTTGCAATGATTCACGCGTGGCATCCCCCCGCCAATAGGCCGCCGCCACCTTGGTCAGTTTAAAAGCTTTTCCCACCAATCCTGTACGGGATAAGTGCGGCCCACGGCACAGTTCCACATAATCGCCTTGCGTGTAAAGGGATACTTCTTTCACATCTTCGGGTAAATCGTCAATCAATTCTACCTTAAAAGTTTCACCGCGTTTGGTAAAGATTTCTTTGGCCTCATCCCGTGAAACAACAGAACGCGTAATCGGTAAATCGGCCGCCACAATTTCCGCCATCTTCTTTTCAATTTTGCCTAAATCTTCTTCTTTTAAAATAATCCCGAAAAAGTCATAGTAAAAACCATTTTCAATAGCGGGGCCAATCGTTGCTTTGGCTTTGGGATATAAAGATTCCACCGCCTGAGCCAACACATGCGCCGTTGTATGCCGCAAAATTTCCACCGCTTCGGGGTTTTTTGTTGTAATGATAGAAACTGTTGCATTTGTTGTGATGGGGGTTGTTAAATCAGTTAAAGCATCATTGACTTTAGCGGCAATCGCTGCTTTTGCTAAATTCGGACTAATTTTTTCGGCCACTTGTAAAGCATTCACGGGTGCTTCAAAGGGCAATTTTGAGCCATCAGGCAACATTATTTCAATCATTTTACTTTCCTTTTTTAAATTTAAATCAGGCAACCCCTGCCCGATATACAGCCTTATTATAGCCTTTTTCACAAAAAAAGTCAAAGAATAAAAAGGATAGATTTATCGGCCGCTGCGCCCCGCCGGTCTTTGACGATAGGGGTGTCGATTGGCGATTTTATCATCACGGGTGGCGACAACACCCAAAACACGATGGCGATTGAGGAAAAGTGTACGCCCTAAATCTTCCTGTAAAGAGCCATAGTCCAAACGATATTGTTTTCCATAGGGGGTATCATTCCACCAATAAGAAATCGTTTTTTGCACAGAATCATCCATGTCTACTTTTTGGTTCATCAACTGATAATTCAGTTGAATTTGATTCTCATCTGTTTCAAATAAGGGATTTTTTTGTCCCATTAAATAGGGATAAAACACAGGATTCAGTTGATTTTTTGCCGATAGAGCCAACATCATATTGAGTTGTCTTTCCATACACACCAAAGTATTATGTGCCAAATCTATCCCACAAAATTGTTCAATACTTGGGGTAAAGTTTGACTCTTTAAATTTGGCCCGATCCGGATTATTTAAACGTAAAATACTTTCGGCATATTGGACGGCTTCAACCTGTTTTTCCGGTGTCATGGAACGGGACAAAAATTTTTGCCACAATTCCAATAAACTGCCATTATGCAAGGCTTTGGCAAAAGACAAAAATTTATCTTTATTCGTTTCATTTAATAAACCTGATTGCTGTAAGACAGATGTCAATGCTTCTACATTCACTTGGCAACCGGCGGCTTGTGAACGGGGCTGTGTTGCACCCATTTTTAATACAGGTAATGTTCCCGAAAAAATATCCATTAAAGGCCTTTCTTTTGATAAGGTCTATTATACCACAAAAGTCAATTTTTGTCAATGTTCAGGGCATATCCGGACGAACGAACGGTCCGAATCAACGTATTATCCGTATCCTGTAATTCTTTTCTTAAACGACGAATATGGACATCCACTGTCCTGAGTTCTACAAACACATCATTTCCCCAAACGGATTTTAAAAGTTCATCACGTGAAAAAACACGCCCCGGTTGTTCCATCAACAATCGCAATAAACGTAATTCCGTGGGGCCTAAATGCACTTCAGTCTTTCCTTTAAAAACCTGTTGATTCTCTAAATTTATTTTTAAAGATCCCACCTGTAAAACAGATTTTTTTTCGCCAGGGCCCACGCGGCGCAAAAGCGCTTGAATACGGGCAAATAATTCGGGAATTGAAAAAGGCTTAGTCATATAATCGTCCGCCCCTTGCGTCAATCCTTTCACCTTATCCGATTCATCCGAACGCGCCGTCAGCATAATAATGGGCGTCTTTTTAAAACGCACATTTTGACGTATCAAACGACACAACTCTACCCCGCTGATATTCGGCAACATCCAATCCATTAAAATTAAATCAGGCTTTTGAGTTTTTAATTCTGTCAAAACTTTTTTCCCATCCGAACACACACACGTTTGATAGTTTTGACGCATCAAATTATAGGTCAATAAATCAACCAATCCTTCTTCGTCTTCCACCACCATAATCTTTGTCATTTGGATCCTTTTAAGGATTGAATGGCTTTTTGATAGGGCTTATGTTGAAAAATACTGCTGCCTGCAATCAACACATCCGCACCCGCCAAACGACATGCTTCTGCGGTCATCGGATTGATACCACCATCCACGGCAATTTTGATTTTTTTGTGCCCAATCAATTCTTTCAGTGCAACAATTTTTTCCAAAGAATGCGAGATAAAAGTCTGTCCCCCTGCCCCGGGCTCCACACTCATCAACAGCACCCAATCAATTTCGGGCAGATAAGGAATAAGATCGGCCACTTTAGTGTTGGGCTTAATGGAAAGCCCCACTTTTTTATGGAGTCTTTTAATATGGGAAACCAAGTCCGGCACACGTTGAGAAGCCTCTAAATGCACCGTAATTTGATCGGCCCCTGCCTCAGCCACTAAATCAATTAAAGCATCGGGCTTATCCACCATCAAATGCACATCAAAGGGCAATTTTGTATAAGGACGCAACGCTTTGATGACAGGCGCGCCAAAGGTTAAATTCGGCACAAAGTGTCCATCCATTACATCCCAATGGATATAATCTGCCCCCGCTTTATCCAGCGCCTTGACCTCTTTTCCTAAACAAGAAAAGTCCGCCGATAAAAGACTAGGGGCAATTTCAACCATATTTTATCCTACGATTTTCGGATCTAACTCACCACTGGCATAGCGTTTAGCCATATCTTCCAACGAAATGGGTTTAATATGGGCCGCTTGACCCGCTGCACCAAATTCTTCATAACGTTTGATACACACTTCGGTCATCGCCGCCATAGCCGGCTTTAAGTATTTACGCGGATCAAATTCACCAGGCTTATCTGTAAAGACCGTCCGAATAGCACCCGTCATCGCCATACGCAAGTCAGTATCCACATTGACTTTGCGCACGCCATGTTTGATGGCTTCTTGAATTTCTTCCACAGGCACCCCATAGGTTTGTGGCATTTGACCACCGTGCTCATTAATGATGTCTTGCAGGTATTGAGGTACACTGGAAGACCCATGCATCACCAAGTGTGTATAGGGCAATTTAGCATGAATTTTTTTCACGGTATCAATGGACAAAATCGCGCCGTCCGGCTTACGGGTGAATTTATAGGCCCCGTGGCTGGTGCCAATCGCGACCGCCAAAGCATCCACTTTTGTTTGACGCACAAAATCCACCGCTTGATCAGGGTCAGTTAAAAGTTTGGATTTATCCACCGTGCCATCAAAGCCGTGTCCGTCTTCTTTTTCGCCTTTTCCTGTTTCCAAGGAACCGATACAGCCGAGTTCGCCTTCCACCGATACACCGGCAGGGTGGGCTGTATCTGCCACTTTCTTCGTGGTGTTGGCATTATATTCATAGGTGGCGGGTTTGCCCTCCAAATCCAAAGAGCCATCCATCATCACAGAAGTAAAGCCCGCAGCCATCGCGGAAAAACAGACTTCAGGAGAAGAGCCATGATCTTGGTGCACACAGATAGGCAAATGGGGATACATTTCCACGCCCGCCATCATCAAGTGTTTCAAAACCGCATCATTGGCATATTGACGTGCACCTTTAGAGGCTTGAATAATCACAGGCGCCCCCACTTTATCGGCCGCCGCCAAAATGGACAAAACGCCTTCCATATTATTCACGTTAAAGGCAGGAATCCCATATCCATATTCCGCCGCATCATCCAAAAGTTGTCTTAAAGAAACAAGAGCCATTTTATAAATCCTTTCTGTTAGTTAAAATGTGGTTGTATGCTAGCGCATTTTCAAAAAAAAGACAAGATGAAAAATTCCCCACCGTTCGGGTGGGGAAGAACGCCCGTTAAAAGCGAGGGACTACTTACATAACGCGTAGAAGCCGTCGCCGTAGCGATAGCCGTAGCGGACGTTACCATCGACCACGAGGTACGCGGCGCCAGAAGTTCCTGTCGAATCATTTCTACAATCATCATCATAACAACCTGATGCCCAGAAAGGGGCGCTACTCAAATCAGACGGTAAGAATTTATCACCCGATGTAGGACAAGAAGCACCAAATTCTTCAGGACAACCAAAATCAGATAAGGAGACCATACTATGACCAGCACCTAATTTCTGACAAACGTTATAGGCTTCTTCCCAATTCATGGTAGAAGTGCCTTTCTTATACAAACAATACTTATTTCCTTTTAATTCACCTTTATATGTCGTTCCGCTAATGTCAAGATCAGGACACTCTGTCAAGTCCGCAGGGGCGTCCGCACCCGCGCCACTACCTAAATCAGCGTTGTAGGTCATTGTGATAGGACTGGCTTCACAATCAATGACAGGGTTTTGTGAATTGTCAGGGACAACTGCTTTCATTTGGTCGCAAACGGCAGGGGCGACATCAGATACCGTAAAAGTAAATGTTTTTTTATCGCCTGAAACTGTGGGACCACCAAAAGTTGCTCCTGCGGGTTTATCCCCTGTAAATTCCCCGATATTGGGGGTGGCATTACTATTGCGTTGTAATTGTGCGGACACAATCATCGCACGCATACTGGCGCCTTGTAAAATTTCATTGGCACG
>JAZRVC010000046.1:0-5531 GCA_045598925.1 Alphaproteobacteria bacterium | reverse complement strand
ATTCCCCCAAAGAGTGCCCCGCCACCATAGACACAATATCCGAGCCCACTTCTTGCGCCAAAACTTTGAAAATCGCCATAGACACCGCCATAATCGCGGGTTGCGCATTTTGGGTTTGCATAAGGGTTTCTTTATCCCCGGAAAACATCAAGGTGGACAAAGGTTGATGAAGGGTATCATCTACTTCTTGAAAAACCTCTTTGGCCACAGAAAAGGTGTGGGCTAAATCCGCCCCCATCCCGATAAACTGACTGCCCTGTCCCGGAAAAAGAAACGCATACTTTTGCATGATATCCCCCTATTTGATTTTAGGTTTAGATTTCCCCAAAACAACATCTGCATCAATAATGACTTCCTTCACATCCTTTTTGGTTGGAATAGAATACATTAAATCCATCAACAGATTTTCCATAATGGAACGAAGCCCGCGCGCCCCTGTTTTACGCTTCAGGGCAAGTTTCGCAATTTCATGACACGCGTCATCCGTCAAAGTCAATTTCACATTTTCCATTTGGAATAAGGTTTGGTATTGTTTAACCAAGGCATTTTTGGGTTCTTTTAAAATTTGCACCAAAGCCTGTTCATCCAATTCTTGCAAAGCCACATGAATCGGCAAACGCCCGATAAATTCAGGAATCAACCCATACTTTAATAAATCATCAGGTTCCAAATCTTTGAGCAATTTATTGGTATCCAGTTTGTCTTTATTTTGGACCATACTACCAAACCCGACCGAATATTCCGCCTGACGTTGGGCAATCACTTTTTCCAAACCATCAAAAGCCCCGCCGCAAATAAAGAGAATGTGGCGCGTATTGACCTTGATATATTCTTGATTGGGATGCTTACGTCCGCCTTGGGGTGGAAGGCTCGCTTCCGTGCCTTCTATCATCTTAAGTAAAGCCTGTTGCACGCCTTCCCCAGACACATCACGGGTAATAGACGGGCCATCCGATTTACGGGCAATCTTATCAATTTCATCAATATAGATAATCCCGCGTTCGGCTTTTTTCACATCATAATCAGCGGCTTGCAACAGTTTCAGAACAACATTTTCCACATCTTCCCCGACATAGCCGGCTTCCGTTAAAGTGGTGGCATCGGCGATGGCAAAAGGCACATCCAACGTTTTGGCCAAAGTGCTGGCCAACAAAGTTTTCCCACAACCTGTCGCCCCAACCAACAAGATATTGGATTTATCCAATTCCACGCCATCCACTTTTTCCAAGTTTTTCAAGCGTTTATAGTGGTTATAAACCGCCACGGACAGCACCTTTTTGGCATCTTCTTGCCCAATCACATACTTATCCAAGAAAGCCTTTAATTCTTCGGGTTTTTTAAGTGGCTTTTCGCCCCCTAATCCTTCCAATTCTAATTGAGGATTCTGCTTGACTTCCTCTTTTAAAATATCCTGACACAAAGCAATACATTCATCACAGATATAGACGGTATTCACTTGCCCGTCAGGGGATTTTTCTGTTTTCCCCGCAATCAATTTTTTGACTTCTTTTTGTGTTTTTCCACAAAAGGAACAAACCATATTTTCCATTTTCAATCCTTACTTCTTTTCAATCACAGCATCAATCAAGCCAAATTCTTTGGCTTCTTCGGCGGTCATAAAGTTATCGCGTTCCATCGCCGCTTCAATTTCTTTCAAAGACTTACCCGTCTGTTTAACAAAAATTTCATTTAACCGTTTTTTAATGGCTAAAATTTCCTTGACATGAATTTCCATATCGGTCGCTTGCCCTTGGAACCCACCACTGGGTTGATGAATCATCACACGGGCATTGGGTAGTGCAAAACGACGTCCCTTTTCTCCACAGGCCAACAAAATAGATCCCATACTGCATGCTTGACCGATACACACCGTTGAAACGGGGCATTTGATATAGTTCATTGTATCCAAAATCGCCAATCCGGCCGTCACCACACCCCCGGGAGAGTTGATGTAAAAAGAGATTTCTTTATCGGGATTTTCGGCTTCCAAAAACAAAAGTTGCGCACAAATCAGGCTGGCCACTTCATCATTGACTTCACCCGTTAAAAACACAATCCGTTCTTTTAAAAGGCGGGAATAAATATCAAAAGCCCTTTCGACACGACCTGTTGTTTCAATAACGGTTGGCACCAAAGTATTATCTGTAATTTGCATTAGTTTTTCTCCTTTCTTTTACCCATCAGAGCTGTATAAATTTGAGTTGGCGTTTTTGCCTGCGCCAGACATTTTTGTGTTTCTTGTTTTTTCTTATCAAAAAATTGAGGGTCCTTTTTCAAAACAACAGGCGCTAATTTTTCAAAAACTTTCGGATTTGTAGGATACATATTCTTTTGAAAAAGTGCATAAATTAAATCTTCACGATTCTGATTTTCCTGTTTATTAAGACGAAGTTCTTCATCCGAAAACCCACAATAAATGGGGGCCCAATGAAAATTGTTATAAAATTCTTGTAATCTTTGAGGAGACTCAAAACGATTATCTTGAGCCAATTCTAACATTCCATAGGTTTTATCGCGATAGCGAAAAGAATCAAATACAGAAGACAACCCATCCGAATAATATTTTGAATAATTTGGATTAGCCCCAGCCACCAAAAGAAGATGAATGACTTTTTTTTCTTTTTCCATACGCCCTAAAGTCTTTGGAAGATCACCACGCGTCAAATTTAACAAAGTTTCATCCAACGCTTTTTGGCGCGTCATTGTTTTGGAATCTATCAGGTCACACAATGGCCTTAAACATTCAACAGGCCAAGAACGTGTTCCTCCGGAAGTTTCATAAATGTCAAAAGAACCCTCCTCTGCTATTTTTAATAATTCTTTAAAAGCAGTGATTTTTTGGACGGGTTCTTTTACCATATTTCACCTTTATTTTTTAGACTTTTTATCCGGATCAAAAGCGTATAAGTCCGCAACAGAAACTGTTTTATCTGAGACCTTCACTTTTGTCAACAAGAAATCCACGATTTTTTCTTCAAACACAGGAGCACGCACGGCTTCCAACGCTTGAGGATTCTTGGTATAGTATTCAAAAACCTTCTTTTCTTGTCCCGGATAGCGACGGGCTTCTGCCATAATCGCATTTGTCAAATCTTCTTGCGTGACAGCGACTTTGTTTTCATCCGCAATCTTGGCCAACAACAACCCCAAACGCACACGACGTTCCGCAATCTTTTGATATTCTTTTTTCAGGTCTGCTTCGGATTTTTTCTTGTCTTCTTCATCTAATTGATTGGCCTTTTTGGCTTGTTCATATTGCGCCCAAATCGCGTCCATTTCAGCCTTGACCATACCTTCGGGAATATCAAAGTCATATTCTTTATCCAAGGCATCCAACAGGGCACGTTTTTCGTGTAAGCGCGCCACACGGGCGTATTCTTTTTCCAATTCGGTTTTAATCATTTCTTTCAGTTTTGCCATATTTTCCATACCGAACTTTTTGGCAAATTCATCATCAAAGGCAGGCAACTTCCATGCGCGCAGTTCTTTAATTTCTGTGGCAAATTCGGCTTTTTTACCCGCCAAGTCTTTCGCATGGTAGTCCGCGGGGAAAGTCACTTTGACCACAACCTTATCGCCCACTTTGTGGCCGGTCAGTTGATCTTCAAAGCCGGGGATAAAGGTGTTAGACCCCAATTCCAAATAGGCCCCTTTACTGGCGCCTCCTTTAAATTCTTTTCCATCCACAGTCCCTGTAAAGTCAATGACGATGACGTCGCCTTTTTTCGTGGCACGATCAGACTTCACCGCTTCGCTGGTTTTGTGGGCGTTAGCCAAACGATCCAAAGAATCTTGGATTTCCTTATCCGTGGCTTCGGCGACCATTTTTTCAACCTTTAAAGCATCAAAAGCCTTGACCTTCACTTCGGGTAAAATTTCAAATTCCACGGTCAATTCAATGTCTTTTCCGTCTTCAAACTTGTCCATTTTGACCGCAGGACGCATGGCAGGACGCACCCCTTTTTCTTTAATGGCTTTGGCGACTTCCGCATTGATTAAATCATCCAACACTTCGCCTTTAATGGCATTTTCGTATTTTTTACGAATCAAAGCGATGGGGGCTTGTCCGGGACGAAAGCCTTGGATTTTGGCTTCTTTACGAATAGATTCCAACTTGTCCGTGATTTTTTGGGCAAAAGTATCGGCTTTAATTTTGATTTTCAAGGTTTGATTGAGTTTTGACATTCTATTTCCTTTCGTTTATTTGTATGACTCTCAAAGTATTTTTAAATCTGAGTTCCTTTTGTTAAAAATAAGTGGGGTTTTTATAGCATAAATTAAAGAAAATTGCAAGAGATAAAAAAGGCACCCCTTGGGTTATCGTCCCAAGGGGTGTTTTCCTGTCCAAAATGTTAAAAAAACAACAGGAAAAAGCGTTTTTGTCATTCCTCTCTTTCGTCATCCTGAGCGAACGCGAAGGATCCATCGGGTGGATTCTTCGGGGCGTTGCCCCTTCAGAATGACGGGGGTTGGGATAAAAGGCACCCCTTGGGTGGTGAATCCAAGGGATGTTTTCCTGTCCAAAATGTTAAAAAACAACAGGAAAAGCGTTTTCCTTTATTGTCATTCCGGATTTAGTCCGGAATCCATTGGCACGCTGACACGAACCATTAAGGTTAATCCCAACTCTCCACGCTGACCCATAAATGGATTCTGAAACGAGTTCAGAATGACAAGAGAATCCAAGCGAGAAAACCTACCCACTACACACAGGACGGCCGTAGTCGCAGCGGCGACCGCCGCTGATCACATCACCAGTACTGGTCACGTAGTACGCGGCGCAAGAAGAAGAAGGAGGAGTACCATATGCTGTACTTGTCCAAATAGACGTCGTAGAGCCATTATTAAACACCTTAGAGGCTTCCGACCGAGTACTCATTTCTGTCGCATCAGAAGGTAAGGAGGTACCTGTCGCTGTATAAACTTCCTGTAATGTAGCAAGGTGCATCCCTTGCGCTTGACACCAGTTGTTCGCACTAAACCAACTCATGGTCGTATTCGCATACGTCCAGCCCGCATAAGCAACAGGATTGTCTTCATCTGTGGGAACAACACCTCCCATATAAGTAGAAACAGACTTACACTCACCTGTCTTGGAAACCGTACAACCTAAAACAGTTTGCGAACCAGTCAAAAGACAGAAAGTTCCCGGTTCTGTACAATCCGCATTTGTGGCACAATCGCCCTCAGGTTTATAACATTCTCCTTTTGTACTACCTTCCGACGTACAAGTATAACCTTTGGCACAGCATTTACCATTACATTGTATTTGCCCATTGGAAGAACATAAATAAAGTCCATTGACACAGGTTGTTCCTTCGGGTTGTGTTCCTGTGCAAGGTTTCCCCGCGGGAGCAGGCGTTACCCCTTTACTTAAATCTATGTTATAAGTAAAAGTGGTGCAGTCTTCATTGATATTTACATTGCCGTTTTCGGGGATGGTGCCGTGGATTTGGTCGCACACGTCCGAATTGATTCCCGATACTGTTAAAGCAAAGGTAGTCGCCCCTGCGGTATAAGAAACGGTATCC
>JAZRVC010000045.1:0-11305 GCA_045598925.1 Alphaproteobacteria bacterium | reverse complement strand
AACTTAAAACGTTAAAGATGGTATTTTCCAAGAAGCTCTTGTTGACACGTTTGGTTGCTCTGGTATGCCACACTCAGCTGCTTTGGCTGCTGAGATCTTACCTGGAAAAACAATCTTAGAAGCTTTGAACACAGATCTTGTTTGTGATGCAATTAACGTCGCTATGCGGGAATTATTCTTACAGATTGTTTATGGTCGTACGCAAACAGCTTTCTCTGAAAATGGATTACCAATCGGAGCTGGTATGGAAGACTTAGGAAAAGGTCTCCGCTCTATGGTTGGTACAATGTATTCAACAACAGTTAAAGGCCCTCGTTATTTAGAGATGACGGAAGGTTATGTCTTAGAACAAGGACTTGATGAGAACAATGAAATCATTGGATACAAGTTTGTTCATGTTGGTAAGATGTTAGAGGCTATCCGTAAGGGTGTTTCTCCTGAAGAAGCCTTTAAACAAAACGTCAAAACTTATGGACGCTTTGATGAAGCCGTTAAGAAAATTGACCCCAGAAAGGAGTAAGAAATGGTTGTAGAATTTGAAGGATATGAACGCCGTATTGAAAAAATCAATGCTGTCTTGGCAGAAAACGGTATTAAGGATTTGGAAGAAGCCAAAGCCATTTGTGATGCCAAGAAAGTAGATGTGGCGGCTTTAGTGAAAGGTATTCAACCGATTGCTTTTGAAAATGCTGTGTGGGCCTATACAATGGGTGCCGCTATTGCCATTAAAAAAGGCATTAAGGAAGCCTCAAAAGTGGCCGAAACTTTGGGTGTGGGCTTACAGGCTTTCTGTGTGCCAGGCTCTGTGGCCGACCAACGTAAAGTGGGTTTGGGTCATGGGAACTTGGCCGCTATGCTGCTCAGTGAAACCAGTAAATGTTTCTGCTTCTTGGCGGGACATGAATCTTTTGCTGCGGCAGAAGGCGCTATCGGTATTGCTCGTTCGGCCAACAAAGTGCGTAAAGAACCACTTCGTGTGATTTTGAACGGTTTGGGTAAAGATGCCGCCTACATTATTTCCCGTATCAATGGTTTTACTTTTGTGGAAACAAAGTATGACTATTTTACGGGTAAGTTGAATATCGTCAGCGAAAAAGCCTTTTCAAACGGTGATAAAGCCAAAGTGAAATGCTATGGCGCGGATGATGTGTCCGAAGGTGTCGCGATTATGATTCATGAAGGTGTGGATGTTTCTATTACAGGAAACTCAACCAACCCCACCCGTTTCCAACATCCTGTGGCCGGTACCTATAAAAAGTGGGCGACAGAAAATGGTCGCAAGTATTTCTCGGTCGCTTCCGGTGGTGGTACTGGGCGTACTTTACACCCGGATAACGTGGCCGCTGGTCCTGCCTCTTATGGTATGACAGACACAATGGGTCGTATGCACTCGGATGCCCAATTTGCTGGGTCTTCTTCTGTGCCGGCTCATGTGGAAATGATGGGCCTTATCGGTATGGGAAACAACCCCATGGTGGGTGCCTCTGTGGCCGTCGCTGTTGCCGTTGCCGAAGCCATGAAATAAAGAATTTAAAGTTCTTTTCAAACGGACTCTCAAAAGGGGGCCGTTTTTTTTGTGCCTTATTTGTAAAATCTTGACAAAATGTTGATTTTATAATATAATACTTTCCGTTGGGAAGTTTGATGACAAATTTGGAAAAACTTTATCTTTATAAAGATTATGAAAAGGCAGTGCGAAAGTGCCTGTATGATTATTTGCTCTATCAAGTGTATTCCCCTGAAGTTCTTCGTCAAGCGTATGCCCATTGGTCTGAATTTAGTTGGGCGGTGCGTGAGAATGTGCCTGATGAAATTCAAGATTTAATTGTCAGAAATATATTTTTTTCCAATAAAGAATTACAACAAAAAATCAATGAATTTGAAATCAAAAAGGCTGTTCAGGCTTTAAAAGGATATCAATCCTGTGATGTGCCGATAACGCAAAACCCGCATGTGGCACAAAATAGGTATAATCTTTTATCCAAAAAAGGCGAAGAAACCTTAAAAATTTTGGAACGAGCCGTCACTCAAAAGCACTTTTCAAATCGGATGGCTGATTTGGCTGTGGTGTCGGCTCATAAATTTTTGGGCGAAGACAAATATTATCGCCATTTAAAAATCAATAAAAAAGATGCCGCTTATTATGCCTTACCTTTTCGTACCCATGAAGATAAACGGATTCGTTATATGTTTCCGGCTATTCAACTGACAAGAGGATGCCTGAATAATTGTTCGCATTGCGATTCACGGGCAAAGCCATTTTTATCGCACATGCCATGGCCTTTGGCCCGTAATTTATATCGTCAATTTAATCGTCATTATCGGCACTATCCCCAAGAAGAAATGGATTTTTATTTTTCCTCGTTTTTCGCAGATTCAGATATGTTGGATTATGATGAACCGATTTCCGGGGTGGATTCGGGGGATGTGGGTTTGTTTATCACCAATGAAAAAGGGTATTGTCAGTATTTAACAAAAGGGGTTAAAAATCAAAAAAACAAATTGGCTTTGGCAAAAGCCATTTATTCGGGGAAAGCAATTATGATTTCTTTTGTGGATACACCTAAGGAAAATATGTCCCGTAATTTACAGCAATTAAATGAGACTTTGGATACGATTGAATCCCTTCCTGATAACAATAGAAAACCATATATACACCACTTGCATTTAAAGTCTGGTCCTTTTGTTGCTTCTGATGTTTTTCGGGGATTTCCTGTGAAAAAAGGGATTATTTATGATTTGGGAAAAGCCAAAGATTTTCCACCCGAAGAACTGGAACATTATACGGATGATCGTTGGATACCGAAAATTATTTTTTGTCCCAATGGTCAAGTTGATTGGCAAGAGGTTAAAAATCATGAAGTGGAACGTAAACCCATTGAATTTTTATTCCATAAATTCCATGGTCCCAGAATCAATCCCTGGCGCTTATTGATGCGCCACCATTTTCAAATAACAAAATAGTTTTTTGATTCTTATCGTGCAATTGGTTTATATTTAATGCGGTGGGGTTGGTCGGCTTCAATCCCTAAGCGCCGCTTGCGGTCGGCTTCGTATTCGGCATAGTTGCCCTCAAACCACACAACTTGGCTATCGCCTTCAAAGGCGAGGATATGGGTCGCCAAGCGATCCAAAAACCAACGGTCGTGGCTGGTAATGACGGCACAACCGGGGAAGTCCATCAGGGCTTCTTCTAATGCCCGCAAAGTATCCACATCCAAGTCGTTGGTGGGTTCGTCTAACAAAAGGACATTGGCGCCTGATTTCAACATTTTGGCCATGTGTACGCGGTTGCGTTCACCCCCTGACAGCATCCCGACTTTCTTTTGTTGGTCGGTGCCTTTAAAGTTAAATTGCGCGACATAGGCGCGGCTGGATACTTCCCGCTTACCCAAAGTCAGCATATCGTTGCCGTTGGAAATTTCCTGCCACACAGTGTTGTTATCGTTGAGTGAATCCCGACTTTGATCCACATAGCCCAACTTTACCGTTTCGCCCACTTTGAACGAACCGCTATCGGGTTGTTCTTGGCCTGTAATAATGCGCATGAGTGTTGTTTTACCCGCACCGTCCGGCCCAATGACCCCGACAATACCCCCCGCAGGCAGGTTGAAACTTAAATCATCAAACAAAAGTTTTTCGCCAAAGGCTTTGCGCAAATGTTCGGCCTTTAAAACGACATCCCCCAATCTTGGCCCCGCAGGAATCACAATCTGGGCGACATCAGGCACTTTTTCGTTGGATTTTTTTAAGAGTTCTTCATACGCCGTAATACGGGCTTTGGACTTTGCCTGTCTGGCTTTAGGATTAGAATTGACCCATTCCAATTCTTCTTTTAATGTCTTTTGGCGTTTATCTTCGGCATTTTGTTCAATTTCCAAACGCTTGGCTTTTGCCTCTAACCACTTGGTGTAGTTTCCTTCATAGGGGATGCCTTCGCCCCGATCCATTTCCAAAATCCACCCTGTTACATTATCCAAAAAATAACGGTCGTGCGTAATCATGACCACCGTGCCCGTATAGTTCTTTAAATAGATTTGCAACCAAGCGACCGATTCCGCGTCCAAATGGTTCGTGGGTTCGTCCAACAACAGCATATCAGGCTTTGAAAGCAACAGGCGACACAAAGCCACCCGTCTTTTTTCCCCGCCCGACAACTTATCCACCGCCCAATCCCCCGGGGGACAACGCAAAGCGTCCATGGCGATTTCCACATTTCTTTCCAATTCCCATCCGTTGCAAGCATCAATTTTTTCTTGTAGTTCGGATTGTTCGGCCAATAACTTATCCATATCTGCATCGGGATTGGCAAAAGCATTATTGACTTCTTCCCAACGCTTCATCAAATCACGAATTTCCCCACACCCGTCCATCACGTTTTCCATAACGGTTTTTGATGTGTCCAGTTGTGGTTCTTGGGGTAAATACCCGACCTTTACGCCTTCCGCGGGCCACGCTTCCCCCGTAAAATTGTCATCTAACCCCGCCATAATTTTCATGAGTGTTGATTTCCCCGCGCCGTTGGGACCGATGACTCCGATTTTAGCCCCGGGGAAGAAAGACAGCCAGATGTGTTTTAAAACCTCTTTACCCCCCGGGAAAGTTTTGCATAAGTCTTTCATCACATAAATATATTGATAGGCAGGCATTTTAATTTCCTTTCTTAAATGGGCGTAAAACAAAGTATTTTAAAATTTGTTTGACATCACGCACTTTCATATGACGATAGTCAATATCTTGATAAGGCTTAAAATAGGTGCGCCGTTTGGCAGACTCATACGGTGCATCAAAAATCACGCTTAAAAAATCCAATAATTTGGCTTTATTGTATTTTTCCAAAGCCTGAGGTTGAAACACAGGTGCGTTCAGCATTTTTAAATACAGCGCGTCATCTTGATCTACTTTTTTGATGTATTCAATCAAATCATCCCAAGATTTAAAATCATGCGCATTAATAAAGGCGTCCGGATTAAAGTCTTTTGTAATCAACGGATCCCCGTAATAAATAGGGATAGAATGGGCCGCAAAAGCATCCATGATTTTTTCTGTGGCATATCCTTCGGTTGAGGTGTTTTCAAAAGCCATCGTGAATTTATAATGACTTTGAAAGCCTATCTTATCGGCAACGGGTCCCCCGACATTATTGTTCCACCGTCCTCCGCTGGCAATTTGTTTGTAAGCATTGAGTTTGTTGAAAAAGTCAAATCTGGCGCCGTCTGTTTGCCGACTGTTGCCAATCACGCAGGCGCAAAATTCGCGTTTCAGGGCTTCTTCACTATTCTTGAAAAAGTTTTTATTTTGGGCTGATTGAATATTAGATTCGTTCAAAGCCCACAAAGGAAAACGGTAATACCTGTCCGCGAAAGTCAAGTAATGAAAGCCCATCGCATAATCACAGTAATTAAAATTCGGAATTAAATTTTCGCCCGTATAGAAAATGCGAATACAATCATATTTATGGTGGTCTTGCCCGCCTGTCGCATAGAACAGGTAATCAGGTTTGTCCGAAATTTGAACATCATACTTGGTACGCAATAAGTTTGTAATCCAGTTATTTTCAGGATTTATGGCGCCAAAGTCCGCAAAATTGATTTTAATTTGTTTCATTATTTTTTCCCCGTAGATCCGAAGCCACCCACACCCCGCGTTGAGTTTTCTTCCACTTTACCTTCACACATTTCGGGGTGAATAATCGGACACACAACCGCTTGGGCTATTCTATCCCCTGGGTTGATGACAAAGTCTTCTTTGCCTAAATTGATCAGGATTGTTTTAATTTCCCCGCGATAGCCGTAATCAATGGTCCCCGGACTATTCACAATAGAAATCCCGAACTTGGCGGCCAACCCTGACCGCGGACGCGTTTGTATTTCAAAATCAATAGAATCCGAAACGATTTGCATTTTGACCCCGTTGGGAATGGTTTGAAATTCCCCCGCTTTCAGTGTGATGGGTGCTTCTACGGCGGCCCGTAAATCAAAGCCTGCATCATCGGCGTGTTTATAGGCCAATTTTTCCCATTCGGGTTTGTAATTTTCCAAGTATTCAACAATCAGTTTCATGTGGATCCTTTCGTTTTGAATAGGGTAAAAAAAATTGCCACAAAAGTCAAGAAAAAACACTTGCGTTTTTCGTGAAAAAGGACTATACCAAGTCCGTTCGTTTAAATAAAAAAGAAAGGAAAAACTATGTTTAAAAAATTGGAAGATTTTGATTTTAACGGAAAAACAGTCTTTATTCGTGCGGATTTGAATGTGCCCGCGAAAGACGGGGTGATTTCTGATACAACGCGTATTGACCGCTTTGCGCCGACTTTGCAATATATTGTGAATCATGGCGGTAAAGCCGTGGTGGCCAGCCACTTTGGTCGCCCTAAGGGACAAAAGAACGCTGAATTTTCTATGGCCTTTATGGTGCCTGCGTTGGAAAAAGCCGCAGGTGTGAAGGTCAAATTTGTGGATGATTGCATTGGGGCCGCACGTGATGAGGCGGTGCGTTCTATGCAAGCGGGCGAAGTGATTTTATTGGAAAACTTGCGCTTTTATGCGGGCGAAGAAGCCAACGATCGTGAATTTTCGGAACAATTGGCGCATGGCATGGATATCTATATCAATGATGCTTTTTCAACGGCCCACCGCGCCCACGCTTCCACCGAAGGGATGGCACATTTGCTTCCCCGTGGCGCTGGCCGACTCATGCAAGAAGAACTTCAGGCTTTGGATAAAGCCTTGGGCAACCCCGTGCATCCGGCGGTGGCTTTGGTGGGGGGCAGCAAAGTTTCCACCAAGTTAGACCTGCTGGGCAATTTGGTTAAGAAAGTGGATTACCTGTTGATTGGGGGCGGTATGGCGCATACATTCTTGGCGGCCAAAGGCATCCCGATGGGCGAAGGTTCTTTGGTTGAACCCGATATGATTGATACAGCGAAAGCCATTTTGGCGAATGCCGGTAATTGCCAAATCGTGTTGCCCGTGGATTTAGTCTGGGCGGACGCTTTTGGTGAAGGGCAAGAGGCGCATACTTCTGACGCGGATAAAGTCCCCGCGGGGAAAGTCTTGATGGATATCGGGGAAAAATCAGTGGCCGAGTTTTGTGAAGTGATTAAACAGGCCAAGACATTGATTTGGAACGGCCCCGTTGGTTGCTTTGAAATCAAACCTTTTGATAAAGGCACAAACGATATCGCCCAAGTGGTTGCCGCGCAAACTAAGGCGGGCTTATTGACCTCGGTCGCGGGCGGTGGGGATACCGTTTCGGCCTTGAAAAAAGCGGGTGTCAAAGCGGATATGACCTATGTGTCGGCCGCGGGTGGCGCTTTCTTGGAATGGATGGAAGGCAAAACCTTACCGGGTGTCGCCATCTTGGAAAAATAAAGCAAAATGAAACTTTTATCGCCCCGCGTTGTTGGGGCGATTTTTTTATTGCAATTTTAAAATTTAGACGCTAGAATAAATTTGCCTTTTCTAAACGGAAAAGGTATGGGCGTAGAAAACCCATAAGTCATAGAGTTGGCAACAACTCTATAAACAGTGTTGACATTCGTCCTTTGGGGCGGATGTCGGCTGAATAAGGCTTCATGCCCCAATAGGCTGAGCCGTTATGACTTACGGTTTTCTAACATCCGCCCACTTTATGGTGGGTTATTTTTTTATTTTAACAGATGAAAGGAAAGAAAATGTTGAATAAAAATAAGAATAAATATCACAATCCCGTCATCCTGAGCGGACGCGAAGGATCCATGGATTCTTCGGCTAAAGCCTTCAGAATGACGACAGAAGGTGGTCGCAGTATGGTTGAAATGCTGGGCGTACTGGCCGTTATCGGAGTTTTATCGGTTGGCGGTATCGCGGGCTATACCATGGCTATGAATAAATATAAAGCCAATGAAATCGTGAATGGTATTTCCATGATGTATATGGCTGGTATGTCTGTCAACAAAGGTCAAGGAAATGTTGAAATGAAGTATTCCACAACAGTGGGGGTCGTTCCAACCGGGGCTAGTGAAATCACTTACAAAACGGATAAAACAGTTGTGGCCGCTATCACAGACACGGGTGTCTGCGATCAAGTCAAAAATCAACTGGGCGACAAAGCCACTGGTGATTGTGGTTCTTTAACCGTGACCTTAGGCGATACCGGTTCAGTTGTTGCAGCAGATTTGGCAGAATGTCCTACCGTTAGTGGACAAACAGGAACTTTAGAAGCAGGTAAATATTGTGTATACACCCCTGGTATGAGTTGGACAGAGGCTTATGATCTTTGTGCTTCATTAGGTACAGGCCATGGAATGGTTAGTTTATCAGATTTTGGTTGTAGTCCAAGTGGTTGTACAACAGCTCCTTCATTCTCAACTTATTACTTTTGGGTATCAGATTGTGCGGATAATGATTGTAAAAACGATAAGAGTGCCGAACAAACTTCTGGTAAGGCATACTCCATAGAATATGCTGATGTCTATGATTACAGTCGTGGACAAGGCTTGGAAATACCCGTTGTGTGTAAGTAGTCCCTCGTTGTTTATCATTTTACTCCGGCCGGCGGTGGGTTTTCATCGCCGGATTTTTTTCTTGCCTTTTGGGAAAATTTATGATACAATGGGCCCACTTTCCGCAATCATGCGAAAGGACCAAAGAAAATGTTTGACCGCATTGATTTGGGCGTTAAAAGGTCAATGAAGTCCATTGGGAATTTTCCCATGGCCAACAAAACAAAAAATAATATATGGTAAAAAAACAAGAAAAAATGCCGGAAATGACCGAAGACTTCGGTGCATTACTGGATGAATTTATGTCAAAACGTCCCGTTCAAGGACAAGTTGTCAAAGGAACAATCACTGCTTTAACAAAAGACGAAGTCATTGTTGATGTCGGTTTGAAATCAGAAGGACGTATCCCTGTGCAAGAATTCGGCACTCAAAGTGTCAAGGTCGGGGATGAAGTAGAAGTTTATATTGATCGTTATGAAGATCGCAACGGAAACGCTGTGTTATCACGCGAAAAGGCTCGTCGTGAAGAGGCTTGGGGCGATTTGGAAAAAGCCATGGCCAACGGCGAACACGTGAACGGGACTATTTTCGGCCGTGTCAAAGGTGGCTTTACGGTGGATTTGGGTGGCGCAACCGCTTTCTTACCCGGATCACAAATTGATGTGCGTCCTATCCGTGATATGACCCCGCTCATGGGTGTGGCTCAACCTTTTGCTATCTTAAAGATGGACAAAGCCCGTGGCAATATCGTGGTGTCTCGCCGCGCTATTTTGGAAGAAGAACGCGCTCAACAATGTGCGGACATTATCAAGAACATGAACGAAGGCCAAATCGTTGAAGGTGTTGTGAAAAATATCACAGATTACGGCGCTTTCATTGATTTAGGCGGCGTGGATGGTTTGTTGCATGTGACCGATATGAGTTGGAAACGTGTCAATAATCCGGCCGATATGTTAAAAGTGGGCGAAACTGTGAAAGTTCAAATTATTAAATTTAACTCAGAAACAGGTCGTGTCTCTTTGGGTATCAAGCAAATGGAAAAAGATCCTTGGACCGGCGTCAATACACGCTATTCAGTGGGTCAAAAGGTTACTGGGAAAATCAGCAATATCGCCGATTACGGTGTGTTTGTTGAATTGGAAGACGGCGTGGAAGGTTTAGTCCATGTGTCTGAACTCAGTTGGACCAAAAAGAACGTTCATCCGTCCAAGATTGTGACTTTGGGTCAAGAAGTGACCGCTATCGTTCACGAAGTGGATGAAGAAAAACGTCGTATTTCTTTGGGCGTCAAAGAATTGCAAGAAAACCCATGGAAAGCCTATGCCGCTTCTCATAAAGTGGGCGATATCGTTGAAGGTCCTGTTAAAAACATGATTGAATTCGGTGTCTTTATTGCTTTGAACGAAGAAATTGATGGTATGATTCATACATCTGATTTGTCTTGGGACAAACCCGGTGAAGAAGCCATTAAAGAATACAAAAAAGGCATGACTGTCAAAGCCAAGATTTTGGATATTGACGTTGAAAAAGAACGTGTGGCTTTGGGTGTGAAACAATTGGAAAAAGATCCTGTTGTTGAATCCGCCGGCGCTTTAAAGAAAGGCGCGATTGTGACAGGTATTGTGTCCGCTATCGCAGAAGATGGTATTGAAGTGGATGTGAATGGCGTGAAGGGCTTTATTAAACGGACCGATTTGGCCCGCGAACGCTCTGAACAAAAATCCGAACGCTTCGCTATCGGTGAAAAAGTGGATGCCAAGATTTTGACCTTTGATACAAAGGCTTGTAAATTGACTTTGTCTATTAAAGCGCGCGAAATCGCCGAAGAAAAACAAGCGTTGGCCGAATACGGTTCAACCGCTTCTGGTGCTTCTTTGGGCGACATCTTGGGTGCTGCTTTGGCGAAAAAAGCCGAAAAAGCAGACAAACCTGCAAAAGCCAAAAAGGCGAAAAAAGCAGAATAAGCTTTTGACTTATTCCCACAAAAGGTGCAGAGAATTTTCTCTGCACTTTTTTTATTGCAATTTCGCCTAAAATTGTTTAGGATGACTTTGTGGCGGGATGGTGTCCGCCCAAGAGGGTTAAGAGCCTCTTAAGAGTTGTCAATTACCGTTGACGTAATACGCTTTCAGTCTTTGACTGGAAGCGTGGCCAAATAAGCGTTTGCCAATAGGCTACACTATTACTCTTAATAGCTCTTAAACTTCCAGTCGCTCTCACCAAGCGACATTTTTTAGTTGATAAACAAAAGGAGAAAAGATGAACAAATTTTATAAAGAACAAGAATCAGGGCAATCAAACCTTTCCCGCGTCATCCTGAGCGGAAGCGAAGGATCCATGGATTCTTCGGCTAACGCCTTCAGAATGACGACAGAAGGTGGTCGGTCTATGGTTGAAATGCTGGGGGTACTGGCCATTATCGGATTACTGTCTATCGGCGGAATCGCGGGCTATACCATGGCGATGAATAAATATAAAGCCAACGAAATTTTAAACGGGGCCAGTATGCGCGCCATGGTGGTTGCCACCCAAATCCAAATGAAGCCAAGCATTACGAATCCCAGTTTAGGGGAATTTACAGGGGACACACCCGCAGGGGTTAGTATTACGGCTTTATCCAGACAAGCCACAGACAAACAATTTAGATTAAAATTAGAAACGGTTGACCCCCCCGTCTGGGACCAAATGAAAGCCACCGTGGGGGATAATGGACTGATTCGTGATTGGGGGACAAACTGTGCAGAACTTACCTTTAACAACGATTTAACCCCCACCGACCCCGCCCCAACCGAAATTCAATGTCAAGGTGAAGCCCCAAAC
>JAZRVC010000044.1:0-4380 GCA_045598925.1 Alphaproteobacteria bacterium | reverse complement strand
AATGGGGGACAGGATGACGAGAAAGAGAAAATCGGGGCTCCTTTTTTCTGCTTGCATTTTAAACCAAAAAAGCGTAGGCTGAATAAAAAAGGAGGAACAATGCGTTTATCATTGGTTGCTTTTTTATTGTGTATTTCCACGTCAGCGGTGGCTTTAGATCCTTTTTCCGTCTATCAATTTCAGGCACCCGAAGGATGTTTGACCGAAGCAAAACCGGATCTGTCCAAAGAAACGGATTTACCTACCTTGATTCAATTAGCGATTTGCAATAATCCTGCTTTAAGTCGCGACTATATGTCCGTGAAAGAGTCTGAGGCCGCTTTGGGTGCACAAAAAGGTAATTACCTGCCCACCATTGATGCCACGGGAAAAATATCAAAATCCACATCCAAAATCCAAGATATAGAAGGGCACCAAGACAATTCCTCTTATTCGGGAAATATCGGACTCAGTTGGCTGTTATATGACTTTGGTAAGCGTGGCGCCACCACCGACCAAATGCGGGCCTATCTGGATTCTGATTCTTTTACTTACAGCGCCAATTTACACGATTTGGTGTTGGCGGTGAATCAGGCTTATTTTGATTTGCTGTCCAATCAAGAAGTGTTAAAAAGTGCACAAGAAACAAAAAAATCGTATAAAAAATCCTATGAAGAAACCAGTAAACGCTATCAACTGGGGATGATTTCTTTAAGCGATAAATTGTTGGCGCAAACCACTTATCAAAAGTCTGATTTGGCGGTGTTAGAGGCGAAAAACGCCATTGAAAAGTCGGGCGCGGTGTTGGCTTCCTTATTAAACCTGCCCACAGATACACGCTTTAATTTGACTGTTCCCGAAAAAGGAAAAGACAAAGATATTACCGCTTTAAACACAGATATGACTGTGCAACAAATGATGGACAAAGCCTTGGAAATGCGTCCCGAACTGAAAAGTGCGCAAAGCCAACAAGAAGCCGCGCGCTTCGGGATTGATATTGCCAAAGCAGGACATTATCCCAGCCTGTCGGCTTCGGCCAATGCCGGCTATGACAACAAATGGTCGGGCAAAAAATCTTATCAAACTCAGGCTTCAGCGGGATTAGGCCTCAGTGTACCTTTGTTTAACGGCTTTTCAACTTCGTATGCGGTGGATAAAGCACGTTATCAATACGAACAAAGTACGGCCACGGTCACGGAAAAAATTGATGCGGTTAAAAAAGAAGTCTATAACGCCTATCAAGACTATCAAACCGCGGTGTCTTCCTATAAGGTCAATCAAAAAGTATTGGAATCCGCCACCGAATCCGAACGCGTGGCCTTTAAATCGTATCAGGCCGGAAAAGAAAGTATTTTGAACCTGTTGACCTCTCAGGCGCAACTGGCCACCGCACGCCAAGATTTGGCTGTGTCCTTTTATAAGGTTTTGACCAGTAAAGCAACCCTGTATCGCGCGATTGGCCAATACTAATGAATTGCCCGAAATGTGCCTCAACCAACATCAAAAAAAACGGGTTCGTTTTCGGGGTCCAACGCTATCAATGTAAAAAATGCGGCTTTCAATTTACCAAAGACATCCCCCACGGGAAAGAGGCCAAAGACAAAGCCATGGCGCTTTCCTTGTGTCATTTAGGTATCTCACAAAATCAAGTGGCCAAAATTTTGTCCGTGACCCCCACGACCATCGGCCGATGGATTAAAAACTTCCCCAAAGATACCCCCTATACTTTTACACAAGAATCGGACTTACGGGAAATAGAAGAAACAACCTTGAAATCTTATATTCGCAAACTTTATATTGAAAACAAAAAGAACTTTTTTATCTCTCGGCAAAAACTGGCCGGTGGCTATGAAGTGGATGTGCTGATAAAGGACAGAAAAACACCCCCCAAAAAAAACACCCGAAAGTTAGTCGTCTGTGGCTTGGGTGATTCTATTTTAGAGGGGGTTATTCATAATGCCCAAACCAACAGATATCATATCTTACAGGATAACTTTGTAGCTCTGTCGGGCAAAAAGTTGAATGTCCAATGGAAAAACTTTGCGCGAATGGGCTCAACTGTTTTGGAAGGGTTTGCTCAACTGAAAGCGCACTTAAGGGAAGTGTCGGAAAGCGATTATATCTTGCTGTGTTTCGGGGCCAATGATTGCAACTATAACTGGGAAGAAATTTCGCTTTTCCCCAACAAAAAGCATCGCCCGCAACTGGAATTAAACCTGTTTCACCAAAAGTATGTGGAACTGATTCAACGGATTCAAAAGATGGGAAAGATGCCCCTTCTGTTGTCGTTGGTGCCTGTGGCCAGTTCCTGTATCTTTCGGGATAAATGCCAAGGACGCAACCAACACAATATCTTAAAGTTTTTGCGCGGAGATGTTGAAAACATTTATCGTTGGGTGAGTATGTACAACTTGGAAATCTTTAAAGTCGCCCAAGAAACCAACGTGCCGGTTGTTGATATTGCCAGTTGTTTTTTAAAAGAGTTGGACTATACCCACTTTCTGTGTGATGACGGGATTCATCCCAACGAAAAAGGCCATGCTTTAATCGCTAAAACCCTTTCTGATTTCTATAAAGAATATTTTTAAATAATGTTTTCTTGATTTTTTTTATTTAATTTAGTAAAATCAGTTTGTTATTCAGCATTAAAAAAGTTAAATGAAGATGATTTGGCCTTTGTCCTAAAATAGAGCCAACCTAAAAAAGGAGAAAAAATGAAAAAAGCATTATTGGGTTTAGCCTTATTGATGACTTCCACCATAGCGACAGCGGGCGGATTTCAATTACAAGAATATTCTATCACCAACTTGGGACGCGTCTTTGGGGGCGCGGGCGTCGTCGGGGACGATTATTCGGCGATTGCATTAAACCCGGCCGGCATGGACTTAAAGGATTCAGGTCTGCAAGCGGGGGCGACTTTCGTGCGCCTGCGCACTATGTTTGACGGTAAATATGAAGGGACTCCTGCCTTTGGTGAAAACAGGGCCAACAAACTTTTGCCCCACTTTTTCGCCCAAAAAAGAATGAATGACCGTTGGACATTGGGTATGGGCGTCTATGCGCCTTTTGGATTAGGGACATATTATACAAATAAAAATTGGTTGGGAGCGGGTCATGCTATCAACTCCAGCATTGTAACAGCCGATGTCGCGGTGGCCAGTTCTTTTAAACTCACAGACAAATGGACCATTGGGGCCAGTGTTTTTGCCGAATACTTAAAGGCTCGTTTAACCAGTACCGGCAGTGATATGAACGCCCAAGATAACACCGCACCGGGCTATTCTGTCGGCATTATGTATCGCCCGCAACTGGATACGCGTTTCGGGGTTTCCTATCGCAGCCGTACGATTCATAAAATCAGCGGTCCGCACTATTTTGGCACACCTTTAGGCACCCTGTATGGAGATTGCAGTACAAAACTCATCTTGCCCGAACACGTTTTATTGTCTGCCTATCAAAAACTGGGCAAATGGGGATTAGGGGCGATGGCGCGTTGGACACGGTGGAGTCGGTTCAGCAAACTCAATATCTACTCTGATGCGATTAAAACAGCAACTTCTGGTACTTCAACTTATGCGCCCGAAGTGGATGAAGATTGGAAAAATGTGTGGATGGTTGGCGGCGGCGTGGATTACGACGTGAATCAAAACTGGACACTCAGGGCGGGGCTCGCCTATGATGAAGGGGCGGTCAAACGCAGCATCAGTCGGACAGCCCGTGCGCCGGATACAGACCGTTGGATTACGGGATTGGGGGCCAGTTATAAAAAAGGCAATTGGCAATGGGATTTGGCCTACAGCCACGTCTTTTGGAAAACGGGCAGTGCCGACAATCAAGTAAAAGAAACGACTGGCTTTACCACCTTGACGGGTAAATATCGGTCAACGGTGGATATCGTTGGGATAGGAATGCAGTATCATTTTTAAGTCTGATGTTTTGTTTTAAATCCACTGGAAACAGTGGATTTTTTTTATTGCTTTTTGGGAAAAAATGGGTTAAACTGACTTTCGTGATGGGTTGGCGTCCATCCAAAGGTGTGAGAACCTTATTTCCAAGGCGCCGATAAAAGCGTAGTTTATCACCATTCACCTGTACGGGTTGGATGGCGGTAGAATAAAAGCCGCGTGCGGAACAATATACCGCACTATTTCCTTGGATATAGTTCTCAACATCCAGCCACTTATACGCCAAAGTGGCGTTTTTATATAGAAAAAAGGAAATAGAAAAATGAAAAATAATTTAAAAAAGAATAAAACAATATGTCATTCTGAACTTGTTAGTTCGCTGCGCTCATCCCTTGCGGGATCGCCTGCGGCGTCGCCTATCGGCTCAGAATCCATGGTCGGACATACCCCAACCTCAGTCATCCTGAGCGGACGCGAAGGATCCATGGATTCTTCG
>JAZRVC010000043.1:0-13733 GCA_045598925.1 Alphaproteobacteria bacterium | reverse complement strand
ACGTAGGGCTAATGGGTTTAAATTAGGCAGACCTGTTGGGGCTAAATCAAAATCATTGAAATTGGCCAAAAATCAAAAGAAATTGGATAAGTTATTAGCCAAAGGTATCAGTAAATCCCAGATTTGTAAAATAATGAACATTAGTCGTGGAACTTTATACAGGTATCTTAATCAAATCAAGATTCCTTTTGCTTCTGTTTAAAAATGTTATTAAATTCGTCATTTATTTGCGTTTTTCAACATGTCCTTGGGTGGGGATAAGGTGAGGATTTGGGATGGTTGGATGGGTAGGTTGAATTTGATTTTAGATTATCTTTTAAAATGACAAAAATGGGTTTTAGAAACAAATTTTTGACTTTTGGGTATAGAGGTAGCCGAGGTAAAATTTGCTATTCTAAAATCGTCTTAAAATCGGTTAGTAAAAAATGTCAGAAAGTCAATAGGGGCAATGTGTTTCAGTTGTTTATGATTTAGTTATTTTTATTTACATTTTATTATGTTTTTCTTATAAAATTATCATTTGTCTGGAATATATTTAATTTGTTTGATTTATTTACAAAATCCATACTTTTGTTATCAAATCCCATGAAAATACCCCACCACAAGCGGCCCCACCAGAAGGTGCCCAACCACTTTGTTTTTGGACTTTATTAAGTGGCTTATGGCAGTTGTTCCATAAATTGATTAAAATACCGCTATTTTAATTAAAAAAGAAAAAATCTATTATCAAATTCCGTCTATAATAGTTCTCTTTTAATTCTATTATAATATCTATTTTAGGCTCAAACCCCCCCCCCTAAATCCACTGCGGTTATTGGCTTTCTGCAAAATACGCCGAATATATGGACATCGTCAGTGAATATATGAACATCGGTACTGGATATATCAACATCAAAAGCGGGTATATCAGTATCCAAAATTGTGTTTTCCGAATATATGAACATCACCCCCCCCTTAAAAAACGAATATATGGACATCGGTGAATATTTTTTGCTCAAACGAATATTGCCTGTTTTTCAAAATAAATACTTTTGAATTCAAATTAAGGAGAATATTATGTGTAAATCAAATTCAAGTTTATCAATCACTAAAAGAGTCCTGCTGGACTACATTAAATTTAAAACGAACAACAATCATCAATTTTTTGCCAGTAATGAGTATGTTGCCAAAGGATTAGATATTTCCCAAAATACAGCCAAATCATTTATTAATGACTTGATTAGGGAGGGATATGTCTATAAGGAAATTGATAAGCAAGGTCGCAGGATACTATCCCTTACCGGCAAACCTTATACACCGTTATTTGAGGATGTTAGCACCATTGATAAAAAGGTTCTGAAACAAGATAGGGATGACGCCCTCCGAGATAATCAATACCTAAATGAACAATTATCAACATCTGAAGCACATTGTGAGCAGTTGCGTATGGAAAAAACAGAACTCGTCTTAACAAATGCAGAACTTACACGAGAAGTGCAAGCATTAAAAGAAAGAGTTAATCATCTTGAGCAACGTATGGGAGCAGTAGAGAAATTCTTTATAATGCAAGGCGTTCCAAAGGAACAGCTAGAGCAAATCATACAAAACAATTTATAAACAAAGAGCAACCCAATGGTTGCCTTTTGTTGTTAAGAAGTGCCTGAAAATGTTAAGAAAAAATATCTGGTGCCACTTTGGTGCCACCTTTTTAACCTTCTTAAGAAATTCTGAAATGTTCAAAGCTATTGAAAATATTGGTGGGCGCGCAGAGACTCGAACTCTGGGCCCGCTGATTAAGAGTCAGCTGCTCTACCAACTGAGCTACGCGCCCCACAAAGTATGCCTATTATATTCTAACCTTAAAAAAATGTCAAGATGTCTTTTGCTTGAAAGTTTTTTCCTTGACAAGAAAGTGGAATTTTTCTATCTTTTTTATAAGACTTCAGATGTTTGGAAAGGGGAGAAGATGCACAAGGTGGAAACGCTTAAAACCTTAAACTCTTTGATTGAGCGTGTTCATAGGGCTCAGCGTCGTTATGCCGATTTTTCCGAAGAAAAAGTAGATGCGATTTTTAAAGCGGCGGCGACTGCGGCCAATAAAAAGCGGATAGAGTTGGCAAAACTGGCTGTGGCGGAAACAGGTATGGGCATTTTGGAAGATAAGGTCATTAAAAACCATTTTGCTTCAGAATATATTTACAATAAGCATAAAAATCAAAAAACCTGTGGGATTATCAGTGAGGATAAAGTGAACGGGACAAAGATTGTGGCGGCTCCCTTGGGGGTGATTGCGGGCATTGTGCCGATTACAAACCCCACTTCTACGGCCATTTTTAAAGCCTTGATTTGTTTAAAAACACGCAACGGGATTATCTTTTCACCCCATCCAAAGGCCAAAAAATCCACGATTGAAGCGGCTAAGGTTATTTTAGAGGCCGCCGTGAAAGCAGGGGCCCCGAAGGATATTATCGGTTGGATTGATGAACCGACTTTGGAACTGACCACTGCTTTAATGAAGCACCCCAACATTCAAACGATTTTGGCAACCGGTGGGGCCAGTATGGTCAAGGCCGCTTATTCTTCGGGTAAGCCCGCTTTAGGGGTGGGATCAGGTAATACCCCCGCGGTCATTGATGAAACAGCGGATATCGTACAGGCGGTTTCCTCTATTTTGTTGTCCAAAACCTTTGATAACGGGATGATTTGCGCTTCGGAACAATCTGTTGTGGTGGTGAAAGATGTTTATGAAGCGGTAAAAAAAGAGTTTGTTTATCGGGGTGCCTATGTGATGAAAAAGGCAGAGAGTCAAAAGTTGGGTCGGATTCTGTTATCGGAAAAAGGCGGTGTCAATCCCTCTATCGTGGGACAATCAGCCCAAACGATTGCCCGTTTGGCGGGCTTTGAAGTGCCCTTAGAGACTAAGGTTTTATTGGTGCCACAAACGGCATATGATGACAAAAATCCTTTTGCCCACGAAAAACTATCGCCTATTTTGACCTTGTATCAAGCCAAAGATTTTAAGCAAGCCGTTGAGATGGCTGCTCATCTGATTCAGATAGGGGGGATGGGACATACTTCGGTTTTATATACGGATGAACGCGACCAAACCCGTATTGATGAATATGCCCAAAAGATGCCCACGGGGCGCATTTTAATCAATACACCCGCTTCCCAAGGCGGTATAGGGGATTTATATAATTTCCGTTTAGAACCGTCCTTGACATTAGGTTGTGGTTCGTGGGGCGGTAATTCGGTCAGCGAAAATGTGGGTGTCAAGCACTTATTGAATTATAAGACAGTTGCACAAAGGAGAGAGAATATGTTGTGGTTTAAGGTTCCGTCTAAAATTTATTTTAAGCGTGGGGCGACAGAACCCGCTTTGCGTGAGTATGCGGACAAAAAAAGGGCGTTTATTATTACGGACAGATTCTTGTTTGATTCGGGGGCGACCCGTACGATTACAGACACCTTTGAGGATATGAAGATTGACTATCAAATTTTCTTTGATGTTCAGCCCGATCCAAGCCTTTCCACCGCCCGTCAGGCTTTAACAATGGTGAAGGTTTATCGGCCTGATTTAATCGTGGCTTTAGGGGGCGGTTCGCCCATGGATGTCGCCAAGATTGTTTGGTTGATGTATGAGCAACCCAAAACAAATTTTGAAGATACTGCTATGCGCTTTATGGATATTCGTAAGCGGATTTGTTCTCTTCCCGAACTCGGTAAAAAAGCGGATTTAGTCTGTATTCCGACAACTTCGGGGACAGGGTCAGAGGTTACACCGTTTTCTGTGATTACAGACGATAAAACCCACGTTAAATACGCGATTGCGGATTATGCACTCACCCCGAAAATGGCGATTGTTGATGCGAACTTTGTGGATAAGATGCCAAAATCTTTAACTGCCGCAGGGGGAATTGATGCGTTGGTTCATGCCTTGGAAGCCTATGTGTCCGTCATGGCCACGAACTATACCAATTCGTTGGCCCTAGAGGCGATTAAACAAATCTTTCGTTATTTACCCAAGGCCTATAAAGACGGGGCCAAAAATCCAAAAGCCCGTGAAAAGATGCACAATGCGGCCACAATGGCAGGGATGGCTTTTGCCAATTCGTTTTTGGGGCTGTGTCATTCTATGGCGCATAAGTTGGGGGCGATGTATAATATCCCGCACGGTATCGCCAATGCTCTGCTCATTTGTCAGATTATTCGCTTTAATGCAACGGATAAACCCAAAAAACAGGCAACTTTTTCGCAATACAAAGCACCTGAGGCCAAAGAACGCTATGGACAAATTGCACACGTTTTGTATTTAGCGGACGAAAAAGTGTCTGATGACGAAAAAGTGGATCGCCTGATTCAAGCGATTGGGAAACTGAAAAAACAAATCGGTATTCCTAAATCCATTAAAGAGTGGGGAATTAGTGAAAAGACCTTTTTGAAAAACTTGGATGAGTTGGTGGGTTTGGCCTTTGATGACCAATGCACGGGGGCGAATCCTGTCTATCCGCTGATGAGTGATATCAAGCAAATCTATTTGGATGCTTTTAAAGGAAAGTATTGATGGATAAAGTTTTAAAGTTAGTTTTAAAAGATATTTGGTATGAAAAAATTGAATCCGGTCAAAAAACCCATGAATATAGGGAGTATAAGCCTTTTTGGATTAAAAGGTTGACCCCGTTGGATCGCTATCAATATGTGGAATTTCAAAAAGCATACAGGAAAAATGCGCCGAAAATGCTGTTTGAAATTCAAACTATTACACTGTTAAAAACGGGTAAAGACACCGCTCTGGCCATTGATAAAGCGGTGTATGATATCAAATTAGGGAAAAGATGCAGATAATCACTTATGATTTTTTTGAAGCCGAAAAAGCGTCGCTCTATGATGACATCTATGCTTTGACCTCGTCTTTGAAAGAGGTGTATCCCGACTATCATCATTGGTTTTATCATACTTTTTTAGAAGGCCTGAAACAAAAGCAAAGGATTTGTGTCGTGGCCAAAAAATCAGGCCAAATCGTTGGGTGTGCGCTCTTGAAAAAAGGGCCCGATGAAAAGAAGTTATCCACCATTTTTGTGCATCCTGATTTTCATCGTCAAGGGATAGGAACTCGGCTGATGCAAAAATCCGTTGAACTTTTGGATAGGCCTATTCTTTTGACCGTTTCGGACGATAAATTATCGGGGATTCAGCCCCTTTTAACGCACTTTCACTTTTATCATACGCACCAACGCCCAGGCGTCTATACCCAAACCCTCACCGAACATTATTTCATTAGGGACGAATAGTTTTTTTATTTATCAGGGAATATCCTACCAAACATAACAACTGCCAGACCTATATCCACGTTGATTATTTACATAAAAATAGTCATTGCTGCTTTCTATCCGACAAGTCAAATCAGAACGATTACTGGTTGATACAGATCCAGCATATAAATAACAAGGTTTAGATGAACTACCATTCATTCTAAATCCATATAAATTTGGTGAGGAACACGATACTGAACCAGCCGCAGCGAGTTTGTTAGTTGGGCCGCAATATGTTCTTCCCCCACATGCAATCAGTTGCCCACCACTAGATAACAGACATCCTGTTCCTTTTCCAGTGTTTCCTGTTACATATCCACCAACATATACTTCAGCGTTACATATTCCAACGCCATATACATCCCCACCGGTGCCACCTGTTCCTTCCAAATTACCACCAATATGTAATACATGGCCCGCTGTTCCATCACAATAATGCCCCGAAAAATTTACAACAAAACCATCACTGGCTGAACTGTTAGCCTTCACGTTTCCTCCGATTCTAATATCATTATAATTCATTATGATTGCTACCGCAGTAGATTTTGTGGCTCTGACTTCTAAATTACCCCCGATAAATAAAGAGTCCTCTGAATTCCCTTGGGTATGTGAAAAAGCAGTGACACTACCAGAAAAATGTTCATCTGTAACTTTAACATTTGAATTGAAAGTGGCGAATCCTCTAATATCCACAACTCCATCCAATTCAGCGTCACCATCCACAATCAAATTGTTTTTGGTACCAACCCAGAGTGAATTACTGGAACCACTTGAGGCTTTTAATTTTCCTTTTACATGCAAGGTTTTTACGCCATCCGTGTTTAAAGATACTGCATAACGGGATTGGGTCGTGGTGGCCTCTAAATTTCCATTGACAGTTAATGTGATGTTTTTCGCGTAGCGGGCTATCTCTAAAGCATCATAACCTCTGGTAGTACTGGTTATTGTTAAATTATTCACTTCCATATTTAATTCTTGATAATTATAAAGGTACAGATGTCCGTCAATCTCTAAATTACAGCTGGGCATGACTAAATCTTTTTGGACATTCATACGACCATAGTCACTTTTCCCAAAGAAATGTACATCTCTTCCGCTGATTGTATAACATTCTTCAGTCTTTGTTCCGGAACATTGTGTGAAACCAGCATCAGTCATGGCCTGTTGACACATACCTGAAGCATCAGCGCAGGTATATCTGCCATTACTGAATGTTTCAACGCCACCACAGGCCGCCAAACAGACACCACTGGATGAAACAGACACAGTGTTTCCCGGGGTCGGACAGGCCACGCAACTGGTCCCGTTCCATAAGGGAGTGCCACTGGGGCAAGTGCCTGTACACAGATATCTGTCTGTCGCTTCATCATAACGTTCTTCCACATTTGAACAATGGTCGCTACATGTTCCTTCTTCAGTATAGGGCATACTGACGGTTTCCCCATAGGCAGGGCAACGAATACAGGTGTCTGAACCTGAAGAAAACCGTCCGAATAAAGGTGTATTGCTGGGACAAATCCCCTGACAAATATAACGATTGGAACTATAATTGTAATCCAAAGTTACATCAGAACACTTATTTTCACAGGTGTCGGGATTTGTGGAAGGGGACAACTGAACCGTATTTCTACCCGTTGGACAAGCCACGCATTGATTATTGGAATTACATATTGTTGTAAAACTACAACATTGTGTGCCACAAGTATTATCTGCATCACAGGTACATTGATAGCAAGTCGTCCCGTTTTTCAATGTGATTGTGCTTTGGGTGAATCCCGCATCACAAGGAGAAGTTTGATACTCTGATGGACAAGTTGTATAAGGAGTTCCCGAACAACTATAACAAACCTTTCCATTGGTTAAAGTGACGGTTTCTTGTGTTTCCCCGGGGGCGCAAGCCGTTGTGGTCAAAGGTGCTTCACAGGTCGTTAAATTTGTGCAGGCATAACAGGTGGTTGAACCATCTGATAAAGTAAAACTATCCGTTATTTTTTGCTTATTCGTACATTGTGTGGCGGAATAGCCCGGTTTTTGTGTACAACTGGTCAGGTCTTCACACTTATAGCAGGTGGTGGATGAACCCGCCAAAGTAAAACTATCCGTTGATTTTTGGTTTTTATTACATGAGGTTGAATAGCCCGCTTTTTCTGAACAACTGGTCATATTTTTACATTTATAACAGGTTGTAGTAGTGTTAGGTAAATTGAAAGAATCTTCAATAGTTTGATTTTTATTGCATTGTGTGGCGGAATATCCCGTCCTTTGCGTGCAACTGGTCAAGTTTTCACACTTATAACAGGTGGTTGTTGTCCCCGCTAAAGTAAAACTATCCGTTTGTGTTTGATTGCTGGAATTACACCGCGTGGATGAATACCCCAATTTTTCAGAACAACTGGTTAGGTTCGTACACCGATAACACATAGTGGATGAGCCCGCCAAAGTAAAACTATCCGTTGATTTTTGGTTTTTATTGCATGAGGTTGTATAGCCTGTCTTTTGTGAACAACTGGTTAAGTCTTCACATTTATAACAAGTGCCGACTCCGGGCAAATTGAAAGTGCTTGTTTGTCTTTGATTTGCATCACACCCTGTGTCTTGATAGCCCCTGTCGGTGCAAGAGGTAATCCCTGAACACTTATAGCATTGGGTCGAGCCACCAGCCAAAGTAAAACTATCCTCTTCGTTTTCCAATTCAGAACACGGTGTTTCCGAATACCCTGATTTTTCAGAACAACTGGCCATATTTTCACATCTATAACAAGGCACACCATCCACTTCTTGTGTCCCGATAACTTGGTTGTCATTACAATGCGGTTCTGTATCCACATAGCCTGTCGGACATTCCACTAAAGGTTGGTTGTCTTTATTGGGCTCTTCTCGGTCGCTATCCGAATATACATGGTTGCCATTTTTCAGAAAGTAGAAAGTGACTTCAGCCGGACAATCTGTGGTATCCACTTTTACTGCACCCAACATATCTTTGGAATCGGGCAGTTCATCACACACCGCCGCATTTAAGTCATTGACAATAATCCAAAAATAATCCGCTTGAGGGCCTTGTCCGTTTTCAATACTCAGTTGGCTGCCCAAAGGTCCGTTTTTGGTATACGTTTCTCTGCCGCTTTTTTTCATCCCATACAGCAGGTGTTGGTTTTTAATAGACAAGAGGCGTTCGGTTAAAGTTTTGGCCTGAACCTGGCCTGTGATTTTCTTAAAGCCGTATAATCCACCGATTAGAAGTAAAATGATGAGGCAGATGACGGCAATCACCTCAAGCATACTGCGGCCGTTTTCTTTTTTACCTTTTTTCATGGATTTCCTCCCCGAATATATCGTTTTTTTTGATATTATTTTATTTTTGATAAAATTGCAAGACAAAAATTGATTGCTCTTTTAAAAAGAAGGTGCTATAAGGAAGTGAGTTGAACAAAAGAATTAAAAAATGAATATCCTGTTATCCGACCATTTTACCGTATCCAAGTTGTTGCGCTTTGCGATTCCGACCATTATTATGATGATTTTTGCTTCGGTTTATAATGTGGTGGATGGGATATTTATTTCTAAATACGTGGGGCCCCAAGCCTTTGCGGCGGTTAATTTTGTAACGCCGATTGTGATGTTGATAGGCTGTGTCGGCTTTATGTTTGGTACAGGCGGAAATGCGTTGGTGGCGAAGTTGTTGGGCGAAAAAAAGCCCCAAAAAGCCAATCGGGTCTTTTCAATGTTGGTCTATGTTCTGTTTGGGTTGGGGATTTGTTTGACTTTAGTCGGCGTTCTGGTTCTGTCCAAAGTCATGCAGTTTTTTAATGTGTCCCAAGAATTATATTCATCAGGGGTCAGATACGGTTATCTGGTTTTGTTGGCGACAGTTCCTTTGATTTTTCAATTCTTTTTTCACCCCTTTATGATTACGGCGGAGCGGCCGCAGTTCGGATTGTTTATTACCATGTTTGCGGGGGGTACCAACGTTTTGTTGGATGCCTTGTTCGTGATTTATTTTCAGTGGGGATTAGAGGGAGCCGCCTATGCCACAATCATCAGTGAAATTTTCGGAGGTTTTATCCCGTTGCTGTTTTTTTGTTTGCCGAATAAGACCAGACTTCATCTGGGTCGGGCGAAGTGGGATAGCCGCGCTTTAATCCAAACGATATGGAATGGGATGAGTGAATTTGTGAATCATATCTCTATTTCTTTGGTTTTTATGCTGTATATCTACCAAATGTTGAAGTACGCGGGCGAAGAAGGAGTCGCGGCCTTTGGTGTCATTACCAGTATGAGTTTTTTGTTTATCTCGGTTTTTGTGGGGTATGCGCTGGGGACAGGCTCTATTGTCAGTTATCATTATGGGGCGCACAACTATCGGGAATTGAAAAGTTTATTAAAAAAGAACGTTAAGATTTTGTTGTGCTTGAGTGTGGGATTGATGGCGTTGTCCGAGTTATTGGCCACTTTTATTACAGGCTTGTTTATTTCTTCGGATCATTTGTCCCTTTTCCAATTTGCCCGCTATGGGTTCAGGATTTATGTGCTTTCTTATCTGTTTTCGGCCTATACGATTTATGCGTCGGGCTTTTTTACGGCGTTGAATAACGGACTGATATCGGCGATTATTTCGCTGTCCAGAACTTTTATCTTTCAATCTTTGGCGATTATGATATTGCCGTTGTTGTTTGGGGTAGAGGGTATCTTTTTTTCGGTGGTCGTAGCGGAATTGATCGCCCTGGGGGTCAGTGTCTTTTTCCTTTGGCGGTATAGAAAGAAATATAGGTATCTTTAAGAAAAATCGTTTTTTTTGATTGCTTTTTGGGAAAAATTGTTTTAGGATGGTTTTCGTGGCGGGATGGTGTCCGCCCAGAGGGTTCATAGCCTCTTATAACGTTGCCGACAACCATCGGCGCAAAAAACCAACCTTCTGGTCATTTGGCTGGAAGGCGGTTAAATAAACCATTTCGGTCAATAGGCCGCACTATTCGTTATAATAGCTATGAAACTTCCAGTCGCTCTCACCAAGCGACATTTTTTAGTTGATACAAAAGGAGAAAAAAATGATTAAAACTAAAAATCAATATTGTTATTCAGAACAAACCCCCTTATGTCATTCTGAACTTGTTTCAGAATCCATTACCACTTCCGCGTGGAGAGTTGGGAAGAATCTCAAGGGCTCGTGTCAGCGTGCCAATGGATTCCGGACTAAATCCGGAATGACAGGGGAGACGGGTCGTAGTATGGTTGAAATGCTGGGCGTTTTGGCGATTATCGGATTATTATCTATCGGCGGAATCGCGGGGTATAAGAACGCGATGAACAAACACGCGGCGAACGAAATTTTAAACGAAGTCAGCAAACGTGCAGTTGTGGGCGCGGGTCAGTTATTACTGAATAAAGGGGTCAATTTGGCTGAATTTGAAAACACAGTCAAAAAAACTTATCCGATTGGTGTGGCAACCGCGACCACAGATGAAACAGCGGGGGATTGGATTAAAATGCAAAACGAATTTGCGATTACGGTGTCCAAAGTTCCCGAAGAAATCTGTGAAAAAGTGGTGGAAAATGCTTTACCCACTGCCACAGATGTTTATGTAGGTGGGACCAGCCATGACCCTTGCGCCGAAGGCGAGAACACCATTACTTTTGCCTTTAGAAATGATTTAACCAAGGGCGACCCGGCGAATCGTCAACGTGCGTGTGACGGGACACCCAATCCGAAAGACCCGAATGAAATCTGTAATGGTAAAAATGGCAAGATTGAATGTGCCAACGGAGAGGTCCCATGCGGAAAAGCCCCCAACGCGGTTTGTTGTCCATCAGGTTATGTGTGTACAGCGGATGGAATGGCAAAAGGGGAATGTTATAACGCAAAAGAAGAGGGAAATAATGAATGTGCAACCAATGCACAATGTGGTAGTGGAGAATTTTGTTATTTTAGTACTTATATCTCTGCAACAAACGCTGGAAAAGAATGCGCTGTCCCAGACGGTGGGACGTGTCAATCTGTTACAGACGGTGATTATAAGCCCACAGGAAAGGTGCCAGCCAAAGATAGCCAAGACCGAGATGTAGATTCTGCTTTTGTTGGTAAAACCTTTATTGATAAAGGAATGAACTGGTGGAGTGCGCATAACTGGTGTTTAGCACAAGGTTATGATTTGGTGTCTAAAACAGTGGCAGGTGCCTCTGGTTCGACTGGCTTAAAAGCACTTGCTTTAGCGGTGAATCCTGCCGAAGGTGCGACGAGTGGTGTTGCTGTTTGGTTGAAAGACGCCAGTACAAGTGCAACTTCTTGCGACGCGTACCTCGTGCTCGGCGATGGTAGTGTGAACCGCGTCACTCGCAGCAGCAACGCCATCCTTCCTGTTTGTAGTGGGTAGTTTTCTCGCTTTGATTCTCTTGTCATTCTGAGGGAGTGATGCGACCGAAGAATCCACCCGATGGATCCTTCGCATCCGCTCAGGATGACGAGAGAGGGGGGACAGGATGACGAAATACACCCCTGTCATTCCGGATTTAGTCCGGAATCCATTGACACGCTGACACGAGTTGTTGAGATTTTTCCCAACTCTCCACGCTGACACACAAATGGATTCTGCAACAAGTTCAGAATGACAATAAAGATAAAACGCTTTTTCCTGTTGTTTTTTAACATTTTGGACAGGAAAACACCCTTTGGGACGATAACCCAAGGGGTGCCTTTTATTCACAAACTTTTTTATTCGTCCATATATTTACGACCGGATAGAAAAGCCTGTACTTTATTCAATATCTTTTCGGTATTTAAACGGATGACTTTTTCGTAATTTTCATAAAACTCTTGTATGTCTTTTTCGGGCTGATTGGTGATATGATTGGAAATAATCTTCATCAGCCGAAAGGGTTGATGAAGGGCTTGGCAGACGTTCGCAATTTCAAAGCCTTCCATATCTTCTATATAACTTTGATGCATAGCGGCATCATATCGCCCAAAAGCCGAAATCGTCACTAAAGGCAAGGGGCTTTTCGGATTTTTTGGGTTCAGCGGAATCTTTCTGACTTCGCCACCAAAGCAAAAATCGCCGTCATAGACTTCAAAGGGTTCCATTAAACAGCCGACCGCATATTCTGTTTTTTCGTTTTTAACCTTGATGCCACAGGTGCCCACATTGATGACCAAATCATATTTTTGTTGGCTTAAAGATTGGACTAACGCGCTGACCGCTTTTGCCCGCCCCAAGCCCGATAAAACGAAGTCCGCCCGATAGGGAAGTGTCCCGCTGTGCCCCTGATAATACTCTTTAATGCTTTTCTGTTCCATTTCCATGGCGCAAAGAATCAGAATTTTTTTCATAAAGTGTCCTTTCGGTGAGTCTTTCTTAATTATAAATGAAAGTTCGCCTAATTTCAACCGCTTATTGTGAAAGACCTGGCCAACATTAAAAATCTGTTGCAATTGTGGGCATATTATGATATCATTATTAAAAATGTATAAAGAAAGGGAAACTTATGCTTATTTTTTTATTGGCGGTTGCGTTGTTGGTTGTGGGATATTGTTGTTATGGGTTGTTTATTGAAAAGGTTTTGGGTGTTAACCCCAAGCGTTTGACACCAGCAAAACGCTTGCAAGATGGTGTGGATTTCGTTCCAATGCATCCGGCCAAAATCTTTTTGATTCAGTTCTTAAACATTGCAGGTTTAGGGCCGGTCTTTGGTGCTATTTTAGGTGCTTTATATGGTCCGGTCTGTTTATTATGGATTGTCTTTGGCTCTATTTTTGCCGGTGCTGTCCATGATATGCTTGCCGGATTTATTTCTATGCGAAATAATGGGGGAACAATGATTGTTTTAGTCCAAAAATACTTTGGTAAAAAATTCTATCATTTCTTTATGTTCCTTTTGGTTATTATGTTGTTGTTGGTTGGCTCTATTTTTGCACAACAACCGGCTAAATTGTTGGCAAATATGACGGGTTGGAGTTTTATTGTTTGGATTGCCATTATCTTTGGGTATTATTTCTTGGCCACTTTATTACCTATCAATAAGATTATTGGGGCACTCTATCCCATTTTTGGATTGTGTTTAATTATTACAACGGTTGCTTTGGTCTTTGTCTTATTCCAACAAGGAAACACATTTTATCCGGATTTAACAACGTTTAATCAACATCCTGAAGGAAATCCAATTTTCCCGATTATGTTCATTACAACGGCGTGTGGGGCCTTAAGTGGTTTTCATGCCACACAATCACCTGTTATGGCCAGATGTCTTCCCAATGAAAAATATACCCGTCCTTGTTTTTATGGGGCGATGATTTTGGAAGGTTTTGTTGCTCTTGTTTGGGCAACGGTCGGTATTTGTTTTTATCAAGGATCAAATGGACTTGCTCAAGCATTGGGACCAGCAGCAGATGCAGGTAAAGTAGTTCAAGAAGTTTCTATGGGGTTCTTAGGAAGTTATGGTGGCTTTTTAGCG
>JAZRVC010000042.1:0-29302 GCA_045598925.1 Alphaproteobacteria bacterium | reverse complement strand
AGCTTCGTAGTGGTATTATGAATGAAATGTGTAGAATAGTTGGTAGACTTTGAAGCAGGGACGCTAGTCTTTGTGGAGTCGCAATGTGAAATACCAACCTTTTGGTTTGTGATATCTAACCCTTTTTCTGAAACGAGGAAGGGGACCCTGCGTGGTGGGTAGTTTGACTGGGGCGGTCGCCTCCCAAAGAGTAACGGGGGCGCGCAATGGTAAGCTCGGTCTGGTCGGAAATCAGACTTTAGAGTGTAATGGCACAAGCTTGCCTGACTGCGAGAGTGACAATTCGAGCAGAGACGAAAGTCGGTCATAGTGATCTGGTGGTTCTGTATGGAAGGGCCATCACTTAACGGATAAAAGGTACGCCGGGGATAACAGGCTGATACCCCCCAAGAGTCCACATCGACGGGGGTGTTTGGCACCTCGATGTCGACTCATCCTATCCTGGGGCTGGAGCAGGTCCCAAGGGTTCGGCTGTTCGCCGATTAAAAGGGTACGTGAGTTGGGTTCAGAACGTCGTGAGACAGTTTGGTCCCTATCTGCCGTGGGTGTAGGATACTTGAAAGGAGCTGCCCTTAGTACGAGAGGACCGGGGTGGACGTACCAATGGTGTACCAGTTGTGGCGCCAGCCGCATCGCTGGGTGGCTATGTACGGGCGAGATAAACGCTGAATGCATCTAAGCGTGAAACTTTCCTTGAAATAAGGTATCCCAATTAAGGATGTGGTAGACAACCACTTTGATAGGTCGGGGGTGAAAGTGCTGCAAGGCATGGAGCTGACCGATACTAATTACCTGATTGACTTTATTCACTTGAAGATTTTATCTTCAAACTATGCGTATCTGTAATCTTAAAAGTATTACGATAAGCACTCTTTAGTCCAATATGACCTTAAGAATATAAATGATCTGGTGGCTATTGCCAAAAGGAACCACCCGATCCCTTTCCGAACTCGGACGTGAAACTTTTGCACGCCAATGGTACTCCAGCTTAAGCTGCGGTAGAGTAGGTCACTGCCAGATCTTTTATATTCTTTTTATTACAGTTCTTGTTTTATGTTTGTTTATATTCCCTCCTATAATCGCCTGAGTCATCGGGCGATTTTTTTTATTTTTCCCTATAAGATGATACTTGTATGGTTGATATTTTTGACTATAAATAAACCGTTTGTTATTGACGGCAACAGCCCTTCATGGAATTGAGCAGGGCGCTTTTGCGTAAATCTTGTACAGGTGTTGTTAAATCCGCTTTTGATTTGCCATAGTGAAATTCCTGCATGGCTAAAAAGCGGCGGTATTTTTCTCTTTGTTCTCGGATTTGTTTTAATTTTTTCATTCTGTTCATTGGGGACTCCTTAAAATAAGTCTCAGTGTTTTTTATTAGGTCTATTATACTTTATTTTCTTTAAAAAGTCAATGTGAGCGTCCTTTTTCGTATCCCAAAGGAAGCGCGGGAGTGCATGAGAAAGGGGACGCTATTTTCTTTCGCCGATTCGGATTGATGATATCGGTTCCGCAAAAGTATTCTGTTTGGTCAGGTCTATCCGAGTAAAGGGCCGTACAACTGCCCCCTTTTTTGGATGAAAAAAGGGTATAAATCATATCGCCCAAGGTGTGCTTTTGCGTTTCATAAAATGCCTCTAATTTTTTCAAAAGTTTCAGCAGGTGGGGCGGATACAAAACGCCTTTGGGCACTTTTTCCCCATCTACTTCAATAAATTGATTGAATTTTTTAAAAGAGGCATCGTGATTCAACCAGATGTGGCCACTTAAATCAACGGGGGTTTTAGAATCTAGTGGGGCGTCCTGTTTCAACCCTAAATCCAAAAAATCATCTTTCCGAATTTTACCGTCTTCGTGATAGGGGTAAAGCAACACTTTATAATAATGTCTGTTTAAATCGGCGGCGGGAATAATGGATTTACTTTCGGCCAGACGTTTGATTTCTGTCGCACTATGTTCCATCGGATTAAAGCCGGACACTTGACCGTCTTTGGATTTAAACCAATTGATTTCCCCAACCTCTGAAATCGCCGATAAGAAAGCCAATCCGTTGCTCATGTTGATTTGCGCAAACAAAGGCCGGCCTGCCATCGCAAAAGTGTTTGTTTGGGGCTGGGGCAACATCCCTTCGGGTAGAGCATAGTAAAAATGTAAAAACATATCAATAACTTCTTCTTCAAAAGCGTCCTCAGGGGATGTATAAAGACGTGTGATGCTTTTTACTTGCGCCGGCTCCATCATTTTGTCGGCTAATGTTTTTTGCTGTTGCTTGGTGTGATGAAACAGGGAACTAAAGCAAAAGAGATTCTTTAAATTTTCAAAAGAATTGTTTGGTGCACCCGAACGAGAACAAGGGGTTTGTGAAGACTTGATTAAATCCGACACGCCTTTCTCCTTTTTGGAAAGTTTGCTTCTCCCTATGCGTTTCGGATTATACAAAAAGTCTTTTTAAAAGTCAAGGACAGCGCCTGTTTTCCCTTTTATTCCTTTTGGTGCAGGCTGATTTTGTTGATGAACTTTTTGAATATAAGTGTGCATATAGTGAACAATTTCCGGATTTTTCAGTGTGTCTAAATCGGGAAACCGAAAGCCTTTTTGAATCAGCCGACAGCCGATTTCCACCAGGAGCCCTAAATTTTTATCTGTTGAGTTTTCCTTAAATAATTCCGCGTCAAACCAATAAGAAGCGCCCGCTAAATATGTCATCACGGTTTGGGTGGGCAAATGCGTATCATCTTCTTTAGGAATAAATTTTTCATGTGAAACCAGTTCTTTTAAAAAAGGATAGACGACCGATCGGGGCAGGCCTTCTTTTTCAATCAGGTGATTAAACAAAAAGTAATTCATGTCGGTGGGATCATAGCCGTGCGCAAAAGCGTGATGTAAATAATGAATGGCTTTTTGTAAAGTGTGCTGCGGGTACTGTGGAGTTTCCGAAAGTAAAGAAAGGATCTTTTGCGACGTGGAAAAGTTGTCTTGTAAATTCATTTTTTCCCCATCTTCAATGATTCCTGTCAGCACCTGTTTATCGCCCTTGGATGCGTGTTCCTCTGAAAGAAGATTGTCGCATTAAATAGGCGCGGGCAGACCGTCTGCGGACTTCGTTGAAACGTCTGAGTTCGGCATAGGCCGCTTTTTGGGCGATTTTCTTTTCTTTCAGTTCCTTGATACATTGGGCTTTGTATTTTTGACGAATGTCTTTAATTTTTTGATTTAATTCTTGTGTCTTTTTTCTTTTATCTTCTTCGTTTTTACGTTTAATGTCTTCACATTGTAAGCGCCATCTGTAAATGGCCCGATCCTCACTCCAAATCACTTCACCTCAAAAGTTATGTTCTTCGTATTCTACACCGTCTTTTTCGGGCTTTTCCGGTGTTTTCTGGGGCGTAAAGTTCGGTTGAGTGGGGTCAAATTTTTCTTCACCCCATTGGCGCTTTCTACATCTAATATAGCCATTGTCATAAATCGTAAACATTTCATTTTTTGTTTGAATAATTTCTTTAACCACCATGAGGTTTTCTCCTTGTTAAATAATGATGTATTATATCATAAAGACCTGATTTTGTCAAAATTTTGATATCAAGACAGATGAGGAACATCCCGTCTGTTTCCACAGGTTCTCATCCCTTCCTCTTTTCGCGCAAAATGTTGGATTAAAACTTTGGAGCGGGTGAAGGGAATATGCGCTTCGCTTACCCTGACGGGCTGTCCCGTTGGGACATTACCTTCAGGACGAAATGTCCTTTCGGTCCGACCCCTCTACTCGGGTTCTCATCCCTTCCCCTTTTTACACAAAATGTTGGATTAAATTTTGGAGCGGGTGAAGGGAATATGCGCTTCGCTTACCCTGACGGGCTGTCCCGTCGGGACATTACCTTCAGGACGAAACGTCCTTTCGGTCCGCCCCCTCTACTCGGGTTCTCATCCCTTCCCCTTTTCGCGCAAAATGTTGGATTAAAACTTTGGAGCGGGTGAAGGGAATCGAACCCTCGTGGTCAGCTTGGGAAGCTGCTGCACTACCATTGTGCTACACCCGCAAGATGAGTTTATTTTACCGAATCGTCCCCAAAAAGTCAAGGCGTTTTTTTAAAACGAATCGATTCGAATTGTGTTTTCATCGTAAGGGACGGGCTTTTCAAAAAAAGGCGCCCAAAATCCGTTTTTATTTTTGAAACTTTTTATTAACTTTTTTGAATCCGAAAATAAAATTTTATGTGCAAAAAATTCATATAAATGAAAGGGTTATTTTTTTATGCAAAAAAAATCAAAAAAAAGGGGTTGACTTTAAAAACAAAAAAAGGTTTATTAAAGGCAGGTTAAAAATAAAAAAACCACAAGATATAGTAGAAATTAACAAAAAAGGACACTAAATGTTGAAAGTTGTTGAAAATCAAGAACCCAAGCAAAATATTGATATCGGACCTTTAAGTGAAGTGGTCAAACGGGATGGTGAAAAACAAACTTTTAATGCGGACAGAATCGTTTCTGCGATTGCCAAAGCCGGAGAGGCCACAGGCGAATATGGTTCAGACGAAGCGCACCTGTTGGCCGAACAAGTGGTCAAAGTTTTGCGTCATCGTTTTGCGGGCGCTGTGGTGCCGACCATTGAACAGATTCAAGATGTGGTGGAACAAGTCCTTATTTCTTCTAACTATTATAAGACCGCACGTTCCTATATCGTGTATCGTGAACAACGCGAACGCCAACGTCAAGATAAGAAAGTGGCGATTGATGCTATTTCTTCTATCAATGAATACTTGGATCGTTCTGATTGGCGGGTAAATGCCAATGCAAATCAAGGTTATTCTTTGGGTGGCTTGATTTTGAACGTGGCGGGGAAAGTGGTCGCCAATTATTGGTTGAAGCACGTTTATACCCCCGAAATCGGTCAAGCACACCTGAACGGCGATTACCATATTCATGATTTGGATATGCTTTCCGGATATTGCGCGGGTTGGTCTTTGCGCACGTTGTTGACGGAAGGTTTTAACGGGGTTGCCAATAAGACCGAATCGCTGCCCCCAAAACATTTGGTCAGTGCCTTTTCACAAATGGTGAATTTCTTGGGAACCCTTCAAAATGAATGGGCGGGTGCTCAAGCGTTTTCATCGGCGGATACTTATTTGGCGCCTTTCATCAGAATTGAAAATTTGCAATATAAAGATGTCAAGCAAGCCATGCAATCGTTTATCTTTAATTTAAATGTGCCGTCTCGTTGGGGGACTCAGACACCTTTTACAAACTTGACATTTGACTGGACTTGCCCCACGGATTTAAAGGATCGTCATCCTGTAATCGGGGGTAAAGAACAACCCTTTACCTATGGGGAATTGCAAAAAGAAATGGATATGATCAATCGGGCTTTCTTGGAAGTCATGGGCGAAGGGGATGCCAAAGGTCGTCCGTTTACTTTCCCGATTCCGACCTATAACATTACATCCGAATTTCCTTGGGAAGGCGAAAACATTGATTTGTTGTTTGAAATGACCGCAAAATATGGGTTGCCTTATTTTTCCAACTACGTCAATTCTGATATGAAACCGTCTGATGTGCGGTCCATGTGCTGTCGCTTACGTTTGGATTTAACGGAACTCAAGCGCCGGGGCGGTGGCTTGTTCGGATCTGCCGAACAAACAGGTTCTATCGGGGTTGTGACCATCAACTGTGCGCGTTTGGGGTATCTGTTTAAAGGGGATGAAGAAGCCCTATATAAGCGTTTGGATGAATTGATGGAATTGGCCAAAAAGTCTTTGGAATTGAAACGCCAAACGATTACCATGCAAATGGAAAGAGGCCTGTATCCTTATACAAAACGTTATTTAGGCCGATTCAATTCACACTTTTCCACGATTGGTGTGAACGGTATCAATGAAATGATTCGCAACTTCACGAATGATAAAGAAAATATTACAACCGATTGGGGACGTGAGTTTGCCAAAAAGTTATTGACCTATATCCGCAATCGTTTGGTGGAATACCAACACGAAACAGGGAATATGTATAACTTGGAAGCCACTCCTGCGGAAGGCACTACTTATCGTTTTGCACGGGAAGATCAAAAGCGTTATCCGGATATTTTACAGGCCGGGACGCATGAGGCCCCGTATTATACCAACTCTTCGCAATTACCCGTTGGCTTTACGGACGATCCGTTTAAGGCCTTGGATTATCAAGATGATTTGCAATCTCAATACACAGGGGGTACGGTTTTACACCTGTATATGAGTGAGCGAATTTCGTCGGCCGACGCCTGTAAGTCTTTGGTCCGTCGCGTTTTGGAAAACTATCGGTTGCCGTATGTGTCGGTAACGCCGGTTTATTCCATTTGCCCCAAACATGGGTATATCAGTGGGGCCCATAAATATTGTCCGATCTGTGATAAAGAAATCATTGAACGGAAACGTAATCAACAAGAAAAGAAGGGAGAATAAAAAAATGACAGATAATGAAATTTTGGCTTTAAACGAATGTGAAAGAACACCTTGTGAATGCTGGACACGGGTCATGGGATATTTTCGCCCTTACAGCCATTTCAACAAAGGTAAGAAATCAGAATTTGACGAACGCAATTGGTTTGTTGAATCCAAGGCTTGCTCCTGCGAAATGCGTAAAGCAGGCTAACCCTTTAGGGAGTGTTTAATGACACGCACGGTGGCGGGAGTTGTTCCCTTTACAAGTATAGACTATCCGGGATACTTGGCCGCCGTGATTTTTTTCCAAGGATGCCCTTTAAGGTGTCCTTTTTGCCATAATCCGAATCTGCAACCTGTCCAAGGGGAAAGTTTAACCACTTGGGCGGAAACAATCGCCTTTTTAAAAGAACGCACCAAAAGATTAGACGGGGTGGTGTTTTCGGGCGGTGAGCCTTTAATGCAATCCGAACTAATTCCGATGATTCGGGAAGTTAAAGCGCTGGGCTTTAAGGTGGCGGTGCATACCTCGGGCGTGTATGATGAAAAACTGGCCGAGATTCTGCCTCTGATTGATTGGGTGGGGTTGGATATCAAAGCACCGTGGGAAAAATATGATGTTCTGACGGGGCGCAAAAATGTGGCCGAAAAAGTCAAAAATTCATTGAAGACTCTCATTCAAAGCGGGGTGAAATTTGAATGTCGGACAACTTGCGACCCCATGCATTTAGTCCCCGAAGATATCATAAAAATTGCCGAAGAACTAAAACAAATGGGGGTAAAAACCTATGCCCTTCAAAAATATCGCACATTTCCCGAAGATACCAATCCGCCGTCCATCGCCGATATAGAGGCCTTTTTTGAACCCACAGTGATAGAGAAAATTAAAACCTATTACCCGAAAGTCATTTTAAGATAGTATTTTATAAAAAATTGACAAAAACAACTTTTTATGGTATAATCGCACCATATATTAAGGAGTGATTTATGCCAAAAACAAAAGAAACAACTTCTCCACTTACTTATGATGAAAATGGCCAAATACATGGATGTATTTTAGTCTATGGTAAGTTATCCGTTCCCAAAAGAAAAGATTATTATGAACATGGCCATTTAATTAAAACACAGAAAATTTCCCCTAAAGGGCGTATATTAGAGGAAAAAGGTCAATCATATCAATTATGTTTTTATAAAGGGAGGGTGTATAAATCAGTTGAAAAAGATGGTTATACGATAGGTATTGAGTACAGAGCAAAAACAGAAGATACTCAAAAAGAATATCAAAAAAGTGGTGAAAATCCAAATTTTGCTGACCATTATAAGAAAATGAGTGTTGATATTTGGGAGCCAAGCGGAAAGACGACTCGAGTACAATTTGATTCTTCTTGGACATCTGGTTCAGCAGATATAGAAGAAGATAAGATTGAAATTTTGAACTCAAATATAGATATGGTAAAAGAAACAAGTATGTCTTGTTTTGATAGACGTACTTCTATGAGGCAAAAAATTCAGAATGGACTTCAACATAATGCTTTACGTCAATCTGTTAATGCTACGCTGATTGAAATAGATAGTGAAAATATCAGTAAACAGGCAAAACAAATTGCTAAACGTAAAATTGTAGAATCTTATCGATTGATTTACCCCAAAAAAAATCATACTAGATAACATAAAGCAGTACTATGCTCTTAAAAAAAGAATGAAAACTATTTTTTGTCGGGACACCGATAAATGACGGCGGTCATGTGGTTGGTGTTAAAGGTTGTCAGACCCGCTTGGTAATCATAGTTTTGAATATCCACATAGTTGCCTTGCATTTGGTTGGCCACTTCTCTTAAACGTTCTATTTCGCTTTCCAGATGGCTGGTCCAAATCCCCGAAGAAAGGAGTGTCATTCCCACTTGTTGACAATTTTGGGGCCGACTGTTATAAAAAACACCAATGTTGTCGGCATAGCCCAACTGAACCGCGTCATAACAAGCGGAAAGTCCCAACAGTAAAACAAGCAAAGATAATTTTTTCATGGATGATTTCCTTTACTTAAAAGGGTTTAGCGGTGGGGACAGGGGGGATATTGCCCGCCAAATGTTCCTTATAATTCGGATGCACGCTTTCTGCCCACGATTGGAATTGTTCTAAATCAAAGTTTTTCAGTTGTTTGGCGCTAATCACATTTTTCCCGAACGGTGGCACCACTTTTTTGTTTTTGATGACTTCATAGTGCAGGTGGGGCCCTGTGGAACGACCCGTTGAGCCGACATAGGCAATGACTTCGCCCCGCTTGACTTTAGAGCCCACCCTTAAATCTTGACGATAGCCGTTTAAGTGCGCATAGGCGGTTTGATAGCCGTCTGCATGACGGATACTGATATATTTCCCATAGGAACCTTTACGCCCGATTTGTTGGATTGTCCCATCGGCCGCCGCAATGACTGGGGTATTTTTGGGGCAGGCCAAATCCACGCCTTTGTGGAAGATTTCGTATCCCAAAATCGGATGCCGTCTGACCCCATAGGGGGAAGAAAGGCGCGCCCGTGCCTTGACCGGCCGTTTAATCAATTGCTTTTCAACGCTTTTGCCTTTGGCGTTATAAAAACCTGTGGTCCCGTTTTTAGAAACATACGCATACCGATTGATATTTAAACCTTCGCCCTTTAATCCGATAAACAGAAGTTCTTTGGACCCGATTTCCAAGCCCCCTTCGGTTACCTTGTATTCTGCAATAATATCAAAGGCGGTGTCGTTATGGATATCCGAAGAAAAATCCACTTCCCCGTCCAAAGCGTTGACAATTTGGCTGATCAGGTTGTCGGGGACACCTTCCTTGGCGGCCGATTTGGAAAAGGTGCCATGCACGACCCCTTGCCAAGAAATCGTTTTCTTTTCCACACGCCCCGTATGGGAAAAAGGCGTCCAACTGCCGTCCGCTTCTTTGATGACGGCCAAATTTTCGTTTTCCTTGATGGTCAAAGACAAACCCACCACATCCGGACCGTTTTTAAAAAACATAAAACTGATGCCGGGCTTTAAGGTTTTTAAATTCAATAAAAGTTCCAACGCTTCAATAATCTTCACACGGTCGGCGGAAGGAACATCTTCCTGACTCAACAGCGTAATCAGGCTTTCCCCTTGGTTGAGCATACGGATTTTCATTTTCAGTTCGCCCATTTGAACCCTTTTTTCCAACTCATTTAAGGTCAGGTGTTCGTCCTTGATGACCGGGGCGTCCCCTAAATCTTCATGGATAATTTCGTCTGGCAAGGTAGAGCCAGAAGATGTTGTGGACTTTTGCACAGGCAAAGTGCAACGTATCAGCATGGGAAAAGAAACCACGCAAACCAAAATCATAAAAGCCAGCGAAATATCCGATTGATCCATATGGCGGATATGATGCCATGCTTTTTGTTTGGTCAGGCGCGCATGATGGGAGACTTTTTTAAGTGTTTCTTTTAAAATCATAGGGATATCATAAAAAATTATTTGTTGAAAGTCAAATAAATTTTTCCAGATACTTTAAGATATGAATGATGTTGAGGGCCATACCGGATTGAATATCGTCCCCTGTCAGCCAAAAGGAAAGGGTGGCGCGATTTATTTTTTCGTGGTGCAGGTAGATTTTATTTTCACTTAAGGTGGCGCGGTTGGACATCAGAAAGTCTGGTGCTGGGTCGTCTAAATATTGAATCAGCGGGTTGTTTTGATAGAGGGATTTTAAATTGACGTTCGGGTGAATCAGGTGGCAACTGATGTACAGGCTGATTCCCCGAAACACAGGTACAAAACAATGGGTAAAGTCTATTTTAATGCCTGTCATACAATACAATTGGCATGGGGTAATCAGTTTATCAACCGGAATCACTTCGGGAATCAAATTAAAGGCCAACGGCGGTGCATTTAACTTGGGCTCTATTTGTTTTTGGGTTAAAAGGGAAAGTGTTTGGTTTTTCAGTTTTTGGTTGGCTTCCATCCCCAAAAAAGAAGTACCGATGAGGGCATTGACCTGAAAATGGTTGGCTTTCTTTTTTAGGGGGAACAGCGTGTGAGCGCAAATCGTGCTGAGCGAAGTCGGCGCACAAATCGTGCGTATTTTGGGATTGACTTGATTGATAGAGGGAATAAAGCACGGGGCTTTAGACAGCACCCCCGTACAATCAATGACCTTGGCGTGCTTGGGTACTTTTTTCTTAGGGTACGACAGGGGGATTTTTTTATCACACAACAGAGCGATATAAGGGGGCTTTTCGGAAAAGAGATCCACAGGAAAAATCGTTTTTTCTTCCCCCATATAGAGGGTGGTGTGCGGTGTATCCCGATAATGATCCATCAAGACAACTTTTTCACCCGGGTAATGATGGGCTTCCAGTTGCCCCAAAACCGTTTGGGCAATCGTTGTTTGAATCCCCAACAAAATAATCTTTGTTTCTTTCATATAACAAAGATGGGGTGATATTTAATAAAACAAAACTATTCTTTTGGGTTAAAAAGCCAACATATATCGTGCATTTTTAGTTTGAGCACTTCGGTGTCTTTATCATATTGTGGCAGACGTTTTCCGCCCCTTTTTTGATAAAATTTTTGTCCTTGCTTATTGCCGTCTAACATATATAAATAAAACGGTTGAAAATTGATTTTTTCTTTAAAACAGGCGAATAATTTTTGACCGATTCCTTGATGTTGGAAATCAGGATGAATATAAAAATACAAAATTTCATACGGGGCTGGTGTTTTGTTTTTTATTTTTTTGGCACTTAAGTATCCCACAATTTGATTATGCTTAAGGGCACAAAAATAAAAATCACTTTCTTTGATTTGTTCCTGAAAGCGTTCTATCCTTTTGGGCGTGAGTGTCATTGCATCCAAAAATTCATCAGCGACTATACCCCGATAATTTTTTTGCCAACAAAGCATATTGATTTCGGCGATTTGTGGTGCATCCGACAGACGGGCATTTTGGATTTGAATTTCTGGCATATTTATCTGGAGCGCAATTGTTTGCGTAAAGCCGCTAAACGTACTTTTCTTTCTGAAACGGGGAATTTACTCACTTCTCTTAAGAGATCTTCTTCATCCATCTGTCTGAAAAAGGAAGCCAGTGTCGGGCCGCGTCTTTCCCCTGTTCTGATTCTGCTGGGCAATGTGTTTCCTGCAATCGGTGTAAAAGATTCTATATTATCTGTATTCATTTTTTGTCCTTTCAAAATGGGGCGAATTATACCCGAATTTTAAATTTTTTGCAAGAGATTTCCTGTTTTATCCCGATTTGGAAAGGGACTTGATTTGTCGGACATTTTCGGGTATGATACACCAAAAGGAGAAACATCATGGAAAATTCAACTCAAACTTATTTACACCCTGAACATACGTTAAAATCAGCCATAGATTGCCGTGGCGTGTGTTTGCACTGCGGTCAAAAAGTGGCCATGACTTTGATTCCTGCCCCCGTGGGGACCGGGATTCAATTTGTGCGTACAGATATTACCGATAAAAACAATGTGGTGCCCGCTACTTATTTAAACGTGGCGGACGCCCGTTTATGTACTTGTATTGCAAACAAAGCAGGTGTGAGTGTGTCCATGATTGAACACGTGATGGGGGCGCTGCATGCTTATGGTATTTCTAACTTGCGTTTGGAACTGAATGCGCCAGAGGTTCCCCTAATGGACGGGTCGGCGCAAGACTTTATGACCTTGATTGAATGTGTCGGGGTTGTGGCGCAAGAAGCCCCACAAAAAGCCATCCGCATTTTGAAAAAAGTGTCCTATGACGAAGGGGAAGCGCATGTGGAATTGGCCCCGCATAAATCAGGACTCAATTTATCTTTTATGATTGACTTTCCGCAAAGTTCCATTATCGGTAAGCAAGAATACGCCTTTGATTTAACCACGGATTCTTTTAAAGAATTAGTGGGGCGCGCGCGTACTTTTGGATTTGTCAGTGAAGTGGAACAACTGCGCGCGATGGGATTGGCCAAAGGGGCGAGTTTGGACAATGTCTTGGCTGTTCAAAAAGACGGTGTGATGAACCCGGGGGGCTTACGTGATAAACGCGAATTTGTGGCACATAAATTGTTGGATGCCGTGGGGGATTTATACCAATTAAATATGCCTGTATTGGGAAAATTTTATGGTGAAAAATCGGGCCACCGTCATGTGAATGCTTTGTGGCGCAAACTGATGGCAGACCACGAAGCCTATGAAATTATCACTTTGGATGAAGTAAAATAATTTAAGGCCGCTTGCGCACAAGTGAGGCCAAAGATTCCCGTGATTGTGGGAAGTGAGCCCATTTTATGACGGGCACGACCTGAAGAGGGTATTGTTTCAGGTGCTTCTAATTTTGATTTATCTTGGGTGAGTTCCGGCGAATACACAACAGGGAAGTTTAAATCCACATTTCGTCTGCGTAAATATTTGCGAATAAAAGCCGCCAACGGATCGTTTTTTGTCTTTTTCATCGGGGCTATTTGAATCAGTTCCGGGCGTGTTTTTAAAGCGGCCCCCATACAGGAGACAAAAGGAATTTTGTTTTTTTGAAGTGCTTCTATCAGGCAGACTTTCGGATTCAAACTATCAATCGCATCAATCACAAAATCGGGGTGTAAATCCACCACTTGTTGGACTGTTTTTTGATTTACCATTAAACTTAAAATATCCACTTTTATGTCGGGGGAAATATCCCGTATTCTTTTTTGGGCGACATCCGTTTTTTCTTGTCCGATGGTGGAATTTAATGCGAACAGTTGGCGGTTGATATTACTGACAGATACCAAATCAAAATCAATCAAAGTCAAGTGTCCGATACCGGCCCGCGCCAAAGCCTCAATAGCAAAACTCCCCACGGCACCACATCCCACCACACAGACATGAGCCTTTTGTAGTTTCTTTAAATTTTTTTCGCCAATCATCAGGCGCATACGGGACAGTCTATCTTCCATTTAAAAAACTTTCAAAATTTTGATTGATTTGTGCGGCGTTGACTTTTAACGCCAAATACAAAAAAGGCAGATTTGTGGGGCTGGGGAGTCCATCGGGCGCATCACTTTCTATCAGTAGTTTTTCCGCAGGAATCAGAGGGATTTTGTTTGCTTTATGAAGTGAGAAAAACGCCCGATAGTTTTGAAAAAATTTCACCACGTTTTTATCCCCCGAAAATCCATGAAACAGGAAAGTTAAATCGGCGTGCTTTTTTAAAATAGGCATTATTTCACCCCACGCACGCACCGAGTGGATATGCACGGGGCGATTGTATTTTTGGGCCAGCATCAGTTGTGCTTCAAAAAAATCCACTTGCTGATAAAAATCATCTTTGCATTTATCCAACCCGATTTCCCCGATATGGGCTTCGGGATGGGTCGCCAAAAGAGTTTCTAATTGTTGCAGAGATTCTATCTGGAAATGTCCTGCCTGCCACGGATGAATCCCCAAAGCGGGAATCAGCGCCTCATCATGGGCGTGTAAAGAAAGCACCTGTTCCCAATCATCGGGGCCTGTGCTGTTGATAATCATTTTTTGAACGCCAATGGTGTGGGCGATTTTAAATTCGTCTAAAGCAAGTGCATGGCAATGTGAATCTGTGTAAATCATAGAAAACAGAATAATCAGATTCAGATGAAAATTCAAGTAAAATTTTATTGCAAAAGAAGGGAAAATGCCGTATGCTGAACGTTATGGAAAACGAGTTTGATTTTTTAAAAGATTTAAACCCCGAACAATATCAGGCGGTCACAACAACCGAAGGGCCTTTGTTGGTTTTGTCAGGGGCGGGGACGGGAAAAACACGCGTGCTTACGACACGTATTGCCTATATTTTAGCCAGCCAACTGGCACTTCCTTGGCAGATTTTGGCGGTGACTTTTACCAACAAAGCCGCCAAAGAGATGGGGCAAAGATTAGAGCAAATGGTCGGGGCGGCGGCTCAAGGGGTGTGGTTGGGAACTTTCCACAGAATCGGGGTTAAGATTTTGCGTCGCTATGGGGGCTATGTGGGATTGCACCCCAATTTTGCCGTCTTGGATAGTGATGACCAAGAAAGGCTGTTAAAAAATTTGATGCAGCAATATGGGGTAGATACGAAACAATATCCCCCAAAAATTATGTTGGATGTGATTCAACGTTGGAAGGATAGGGGGCTTACCCCTGATAAAATTACGGGGGCGGAAAGGTCCGATTTTTGTGAAGGACGTGCGATAGATTTTTATCAACTTTATCAAAACAAACTCACCGAAATGAACGCGGTGGATTTTGGGGATTTATTGTTGTTGCCTTTGAAACTTTTGCAGGAAAACGCGGCGATTTTATCCGAATATCAACGCCAATTTCATTATATTTTGGTGGACGAATATCAAGATACAAACGTGGCGCAGTATATGTTTTTAAGGTTGCTCGCCAAAGGACACAATAACATTTGTTGTGTGGGGGATGATGACCAATCCATTTATTCTTGGCGCGGGGCAGATGTGGATAATATCTTAAATTTCGGGAAAGTCTTTGTGAATGCCAAGGTGATTCGTTTGGAAAGAAATTATCGTTCAACTGCCCATATTCTGGGGGCCGCTTCGGCTTTGATTGCCAATAATACAGGGCGCATGGGCAAGACTTTGCGTGTCGCGGGAGAAGCAGAAAACTTAGGCAATTTAGTTGTGGTGCAAGGATATTGGAATGGGGCACAAGAAGCCGAAAAAGTCATTGAACAGATTGAGGATGATTTGCGTTTAGGAACGCCCCTTTCACAAATGGCGATTTTGGTGCGGGCGGGCTTTCAAACTCGCGAGTTTGAAGATAAACTCATTCAAGCGGGGATTGCCTATAAAATTATCGGGGGCTTTAAGTTTTATGAACGCGAAGAAATTCGGGATGCGGTGGCCTATCTTCGGTTGGTGTTAAATCCTCATGATGATTTGGCCTTTATCCGCATTGTGAATAAACCCCGCCGTGGCATTGGGGATGTGGTGATGCGGTCTTTACAGATGGAAGCTCAAGCGAAACACATCAGCCTTTTTGATGCTATTGATTGGGCGGATTTAAAAACAGCCCCGAAAAAAACTTTATCGGCTTTTAAAACAATGGTTTTATCGTGGCAGGAAAAAAGCAAAAATTTGTCCCCTGAAGATTTGGCAAAAACGGTGATGGATGAATCGGGATATTTGATGATGTGGCGTTTGGATAAAAGTCCCGAGGCCCCGGGGCGTGTGGAAAATATCCAAGAACTTTATAATGTGTTGGGTAGTGGTGATTTTGACAGTATTGAATCCTTTTTGGAATATGCTTCACTGCTCACCGAAAATGACGAAAGTGCCACCGCCGAACAATTGGTGGTCATGACATTGCATGCCAGTAAAGGATTGGAATTTAATACGGTTTATTTGCCGGGGTGGGAAGAGGGGCTCTTTCCCCATCAACGGGCTTTGGATGAAGCGGGCGATTTAGGGTTAGAAGAAGAAAGACGCTTGGCCTATGTGGGACTCACGCGTGCCCGAAAATCTGTGTTTGTGTCTTATGCGTCCAATCGGCGGGTGTATGGTCAATGGCAAAATGCTTTGCCCAGTCGCTTCATTAAAGAACTGCCCCCCGAACATATTGATAGGCGGGGCAATAATCGGATGGGGTATGGCGCGCAAATGGCGGATGTCAGAATGCCTTGGGCTCGGGAAAAATTACAACCTAAATCCCATAAAGGACGGCAAGTTTATCACGAAACCTTTGGTAAAGGGGTTGTTTTGCGTGAAACAGGCGATATGATGGAAGTCTTTTTTGAAGGATATGGCCTTCGTAAAATCAAATCGACCTTTTTGACGGTGATTTAATTTATTTTGAATGTTCTTTTTTCCAAATAAATGTGCCCAAAATGGCGGTATCTAGGATAGCCAATCGCATATGTCCCCAAGCCTTTTGCTGATCTGTTTCTTTATGATGAAAGGCAAGGGCTGTTGAAAGTAAAATGAGGGCTGTGAAATAGCCAATCATGATGTTTGTTAATCGTTCTTTTGTTTTCTCTGTCATGGAATTTTATTTTTGTTTAGATTTATCTTTCATCCAGACTAATCCCCCTAAACACAGGGCACTGGTGAAGGCCAATCTCATATAGTCAAAGGATCTTTTGGGATTTCTATATTTGTTACATGCAGATAAACCGGATGTAATGACAATTAAAGCAACAGAAGTTGCAATGAGGGTATTTGTGAGTTTTTTCATATTTTCTTTTTTCATGATTCGTATCCTAAACTTCTTTGTTGTTGGCGCACACGATAGGCCGCGCGTTTGCGATAAAAATTCGCGTGCTTGACACAATAAAGTCCATATAAAGAAACGCACCCGCTTTCAATTGTCAGTATGGGATTTTTCTTATAGGCGGCGAATAAAGTAAGGGCAATAACAGGTAAGGTCAAACACAGGCGCCGACCCATGGCCCGTTTCCACCGACGATGCTCTTGTGAATAAAAAGCCAGTTGCTTATATTGTGATGGATTGTGAATTTGTTTTTCTGTCATAAACTCTCTTTTTCTCTAAAGAGAGAGTATAGCACGAATACACTATTTTGTCAATATTTTTGAAGTCTTGACCGCCTTTGAAGTACTTTTTGACGCGTTTATAGGGTTGCTTTTTCAATGAAACTGGATTAAAATGTTTTTATGTTTTATAAAACTGAACGACTGTTGGCTTTTCGTTATTTACGTTCCCGTAAGCGCACGGGGTTTGTGTCCGTGATTGCGGGCTTTTCCTTTTTGGGAATTATGTTGGGTGTGGCAACTTTGATTATTGTCATGAGCGTCATGAATGGCTTTAAAGAAGAACTGATGGGGCGTATTTTGGGCTTGAACGGGCATTTAGGGGTGTATCCTTCTTTTGGCCCGACCTTGGACAATTATGAAGATATCCAACAAAAAGTGGCGGGTGTGCCGAATGTGGTGGCGGTGGTGCCTGTGGTAGATGGACAGGCCATGCTGACAACAGAAGCGGGACAAGCCGGTGTCATGGTGCGGGGAATGGCGCAAACGGATTTTGTGGGGCGTGAACTTTTGATGCAGCATTATCAAGGGGCACCGTTGGTCGGTTTTGAAAAAAATCATGTGGTTTTAGGGTGGCGCTTGGCAAACAAAATAGGGGTGCGCGCCGGGGATAAAATAACCTTTATTTCCCCAAAAGCGAATCTGACAGCCTTTGGTTCTATGCCGAAAATGAAAAGTTATACGGTGCTGGGGACTTTTGATTCAGGGATGAGTGAGTATGATTCCAACTTTGTGTTTATGCCGCTTCAAGAAGCACAAAAGTTCTTTGGTTTGCACAATCAAGTGTCGCATTTGGAAGTGTTTGCCACCAACTTACAAGTTTCACAGGATGTGTTGGAAAAGACATTTGATCAATTAAACGGGCAAGCAGATGTCTATGATTGGCGCCATACGAATCAAGCGTTCTTTAATGCGGTGGAAGTGGAAAGAAATGTGATGTTCCTGATTTTGACTTTGATTATTATCGTGGCGGCCTTTAATATGATTTCGGGGCTGATTATGTTGGTGCAGGATAAGGCCAAAGATATTGCAATTTTACGGACAATGGGTATGGCAAAAGGGGCCGTGCAACGGGTGTTTTTATTGGCTGGTTTGGTGGTGGGCTTTGCGGGCACTTTGGCCGGTGTTTTGTTAGGGTTGGTGTTTTGCTATAATATTGATGCCATTAAAAATTGGTTGGAAAATTTGTCGGGACACGAACTGTTTTCGGCGGAAATTTATTTCCTGTCGCATTTGCCTGCGAAAGTAGAATTGACCGAAGTATGTTGGGTTGCGGGGATGAGTTTGGTGTTAGCTTTCTTGGCGACTTTATACCCCAGTTGGAAGGCTTCAAAAACAGATCCGGTGGAGGCGCTGAAATATGAATAGTGTTTTAAAACTCACCCATTTGGCGCGTTCGTTTGGTAAAGGCGAAACAAAACTGGATATTCTAAAAGACATCAATTTGGAAATTAAAAAAGGCGAGATTGTGGCTTTGGTGGGCCCCAGCGGTTCGGGTAAATCCACTTTGTTGCATTTGGCGGGGCTTTTGGATACACCCACAAAAGGTAGTATAGAAATGTTGGGGAAAAATGCCACCAAAATGAATGATGCGGGTCGGACAAAGTTGCGGATGAAAACCGTTGGCTTTGTGTATCAATCGCATTTACTTCTTCCCGATTTTAACGCGTTGGAAAATGTGATGATGCCCCAATTGATTGCGGGGGTTCATCCAAAACAAGCCACAGCAAAAGCGATTACTTTATTAAAACAAGTGGGTCTGGCCCATCGTTTAACACATCGGGCGGGGCAACTTTCCGGTGGGGAACAACAACGGGTGGCGATTGCTCGGGCTTTGGCCAATGGACCAGCCCTGTTGTTGGCGGATGAACCCACGGGAAATTTGGATCCGAAAACGGCTAATGATGTGTTTGAAACTTTCTTGAACATTGTGCGAAAAACGGGATTGTCTGCTTTGTTGGCGACCCATAATCCGGAACTGGCCCAAAAAATGGATCGGCGGATTTGTATTAAAAACGGTCAGATTCAAGAATTAAAATAATATTTCAAAATATGACACTTTTATGACATTTTTGTGAATAAGGGTGTATGCTCTGGTAAAAAAAGAAGAATGGGCTAAAATAACCCCTATCTTTTAAGGAGTACTGTATGTTAAAAAAAATAATGGCTTTTTCTTTGGCGGGTTTGTTGGCAACACAAACAAATGCTGCGGGTTATCAACTTCAAGAATATTCTGTGGTCGGGTTGGGACGTTCTTTTGCGGGTTCGGGCATCATGGGGGATGATTATTCCGCTTTGGCCTATAATCCGGCGGGGATGGAAATGAATAAGCGTTCCGGCGGACAATTGGGATTGACGGGGATTGATGTGCGGACAACAGTATTCGGATATTCAAAAGATGATCGGTTTGGTTCATACAATCCTTCTTCACATACTTTTACGCGTTTATTTCGGTTGATGCCGAATTTATTTGCGCAATATAAAATCAATGACAAAACAACGATCGGGGCGGGTATCTATGCGCCTTTTGGTTTGGCAACCGATTATCCGAACGGGTGGTATGGTTCTGTTCATGGGGATTATTCGGGGATTACCGTGGCCGATTTTACACCTGCTATTTCCCATAAAATAACGGACACAATTGCCTTTGGATTAGGCCTGAATATTCAATATGCAGTGGCCCATTTAACAGGGGGAATTCCGATAAGCGGAGCCACCGATATTCGCGGGGATGATTTTGGCGTGGGTTATATTGCGGGATTGACATGGCAGCCTGTTCCCGAAACCCGCTTGGGCCTTTCTTATCGGTCCCATGTGCGTCATAAATTAAACGGCCATAACGAACCAAAGGGGGCGCCGGGAGATCCTATGTTCAGTCATTTGGCGAACGGGCGATATTCTATGAGTGCGCGTATTACCACCCCTGAAACAGTTTTGTTTTCTGTGGCGCAAGATGTGGGGAAAAAATGGACATTGTCGGGATTGGTCCGTTGGACAAAGTGGAGTCGTTTTGACCGTTTAACCTTAAATCAAGAAAATGCGGTTCCTTTAAGTACCACGAACGAACATTGGCGGGATACTTGGTTTTTATCCTTAGGGGCAGATTATAAATTTTGTAAAAATTTGACGTTCCGTTTCGGTTCAGCGTATGACCAAGGGGCTGTGCGTGAAGCGACCTATCGGACAGCCAGAATCCCTGATGCCCGTCGGATTTGGTTATCGGGGGGGCTCAGTTATCAACGCAACGATTGGCAGTTGGATTTGGGCTACAGCCATTTGTTCATCCGTCAAGTGGATGCCTATGGTGTATCGGATGGTGTTGGAGAATTTTCGGGACGCTATGATTCTAAATCCGATATTGTGGGTTTGCAATTTCAATACAAATTTTAAAAAAATATTTTTCCCCCTTGCAAAGGGAAAAAAAATATGCTAGGGTCATTCTTGTGTTTTTAGGGGAATTCTCAATTATAAGAAAGGAGAAATGAGAATGAAAAAGACGGTTAAAAAAGTAGCAAAAAAGAGCACAAAACCTTGTGAAAAGACTTGTGCTTGCGATAGTAGTTGTAAATGTGGTTGCAAATGCGGTACCATGAAGTATGCCGGTTTGGGCGTTTCTGTAATCGCTTTGTTGTTGTCTGGTTGGGCGGTGATGAAAGCCGGATGTCCAAAGACTTTTGAAAAATATATCCAAGAAAATCCTCAAGTGATTTTGGATTCAGTTGAAAAATATCAAGAAGAATTACGTAAACCTGTGGCACCGGAAGCCATCGTGTCCGAAATCGTTGCCGATAAAACAAACTATTCTTTGGGCAATCCTAATGGTAAGTTTGTCATCATTGAATTTTTTGATCATCAATGCGGTTGGTGCAAAAAGACAAATGCTGAAATGCATAAAGTGATTGCTTCTGCGGAAGGTAAAAATATTCGTTGGATTCCAATTGATACACCTATTTTTGGGGAAGCCTCTCAAACGATTGCTCGTTATGTTTTGGCGGCCGGTAAGCAAGGCAAATATGCCCAAATGCATGTGGCCGTTGGCGAAGCCAAAGGAAAGTTGGATGAAACAGCCTTGATTGCTTTGGGTAAAAAGTTAGGTCTGAATACAGATAAATTAAAGAAAGACGCTAATTCCAAAGAAATTCGCGGCAAATTAGAAGCCAACCAAGTCTATGCCAGAAAGCTCAACATCAATGGCGTTCCTATGTTGATCGTTGACGGAAAAGTGAATCCGGGTGCTTTGTTTGGTGAAAAATTACAAGAAGCCGTGAAGGCCTCTCAAGCCAAGAAATAAACTTGGGATTTTAATTGCAACAGGTCGGCTCTGTCGGGTCGGCCTTTTTTCTTGTCTTTTTTTATCAAATATGATAAAACAAAAACCATGCGGGGATTAGCGTGTGTCTTTTTACTTTTTTTCTTAGTCGGATGTGCGTCCAGTGTGCGGGTGCGCCGTGGGGATACCCTGTATTCTATTTCGCGTAAATATGATGTGCCCGTGCGGGCCTTGATTCAAGAAAATAAGATTCCTTCCCCCTATATTATCAAGGTGGGGCAGCGCTTGATGATTCCCAAACAAAAGACATACACCGTCTGTCGTAAGGACACCCTGTATTCTATTGCGAAACGCTTTGATATGTCGGTGAATCAATTGGCACGTCAAAATAAAATAGAGCCTCCCTATCTGTTAAAACCGGGACAAGAATTGGTGATTCAGTCTTGGGAAGAAGCGGTCGCTAAAACATCTTATAAAACGGCCGGTTCTGCGCCCTATAGAAAAGAAATTAAAGTTCCTAAATCGGCCAAAAATAAAAAGTTTGCTTCGCCTGTGAAAGGAAAAATTGTGCAAAAATTTGGTCCGTCCAAAAACGGCAGTTATAATGACGGCATCAACATTTCGGCCCAAAAAGGCACACCTATTTTGGCGGCGGATAAAGGAACGGTGGCCTATGCGGGCAGTGATTTAAAAGGCTATGGGCGTTTGGTCTTGGTGCGTCATGAAGGCAATTGGTTTACGGCCTATGCCCATGCGGACAAAATCTTGGTTAAAAAAGGCCAAGCGATTAAAGCGGGTCAAAAAATAGCCACGGTGGGTCAATCCGGCGGGGTGAAAACACCCCAGTTGCATTTTGAAGTTCGTTATAAAACCAAGCCCGTGAACCCCTTGGCTTATTTGAAATAATTCCTTGCAATTCGGGTTTTTCTATGCTAAATTTTTTCTTGAATGAAAGGTGGGTCTATGAAAAATAAAGCGCTTTTTTGTCTGGTGAGTAGTCTTTCGTTGTCGGCAATGGCCGGATTGAATGACGGGATTTTGGCTTATGAAAATGAAATGTATCCCACGGCTTTAATGGAATTGACTTATTTACAGGAAGAGGGCGATCCGATTGCCACCTATTATTTGGGACAGATGTACCTGAACGGGTGGGGGGTTGCGCAAGATAAAAATCGGGCGTTGGCCTATTTTAAAGCGGCCGATTCAGGGTTTTATTTTCCCGCGACCGCTCAATTGGGAAAATTGTTGTTGGAATCAGGGGAAACGGATTCAGGGTTGGACGCCTTAAAAGTGGCCACTCTAGCGGGGGATGCTGAGGCTGCTTATCAATTAGGGGAATTTTATTCTAATCCGAATAAGTCGTATTTTAATTTAAAAGATGCCTATGGCTATTACCTTATTGCGGCTTTGGCGGGGCAGATGAAAGCACAGTATCGCTTGGCCAAGATGTATTTAGAAGGCGAAGGTGTGCCCTTGGATTACAAAAACGGTTTTACCTGGATGACACGGGCCGCTCGGCAAGGGTATGTATTGGCGCAAATTGAATTGGCTGATTTATATCTTACCCACAAACAATATCAAAATAAAGCCAATGCCTATGGGTGGTATAGCATTATTGCGGCGTATAATTTTGACGAAGTCGGGGAAAAAGCCAAAGCCAAACGGGATGAGTTGGAAAAGAAAATGAAGAAAAAAGAATTGGGGGCGATTCAACAATCTCTTTCAAAATGGGCACCGGTTCCGGCGGATAAGTCGGTTTCTAAGGAAGTCAAAAAAACCACCAAAATTCCCGCGATTGACGGTTTTAATGATCCCAAGACATTACAGGATTTATTTATTACTTTCGGCTTTATTCCACGCAATCCCGAACGCTATAATCTGACAAATGTTGTGATTGATAAAGCCATCGGTTTGGGCAATGCCAACGAATTGATTTTGAAAGTGGAACAAGCCTATAAAGAAGGCAAAAAAGATGCCTATGGCTATTTCGGGGATTTATTGAAATATCGTATGAATAATGCGCCTGAGGCCTTTAAATGGTATCAAAAAGGGGCCAAGGCGGGGGATGTGTATGCCCAATATCAAATGGCCCAAATGCTGTGTGAAGGGATAGGCGTTGCGCCTGATACGGCCAAATGCTATTCTTGGATGGAAAAAGTGCAAGCCGCCCAAAATCCGATTTTGAACAGTTTGGCGCAAGAGGCTCTGTCCAAGATTTTGGCAAATGCCAATGAAGAAGAATTAAATAAAGCGGTGTCGGAACTATCCAAAGAACAAAAAAAAGATGAAGAAGTAGGATCTTCCGGCGGGTTTAATTTCTTTTAGATTTTTTAAGTTCGTCTTTGATTTTTATGTAAAGATCAGGGGTTAAATCCGTGTTTAAATCTATGGCCTTTTGATATTGAAACAGGGCTTCACGATGGCGACCCAAGGCTTGATAAATATCGCCTAAACGCATATTGATCAGGGCGCTTTGCGGCATCAGTTCCAACGCTTGTTCGGCATACGGATGCGCTTTTTCAAATTGATTTTTTTGCATATAGGCAAAAGCAAGGCTGTCTAAAATATAGGGGCTCTTCGGGTTTTGTTGATAGGCCGTTTGCACCAGTTGAAAGCCGTCTTCAATCTGTCCGTTCAACAGTTTGTGATAGCCTAAATCATTTTGCACCATTGCCTCGTTCGGCAAAAGAAGATGGGCTTTTTCTAAATCAAACAACAGATCCTGTGTATGGCCCAAGGTATAGTTGATGTTGGCGCGCATCAGATGTGTTTTCGCCAAGGCTTTGGCGTCTAATTTTTGATTTGTTTGATTTAAGATAAAATTTAAAATTTCTAATGCTTTTTTTTCTTGATGCGTTTCGGTGTAAATTTGCGCCATCAAGGTGAGCAAGGGGATGTTGTCTTTGTTTGTCGGACGGAGTTTTGTTAAAATTGTCATTGCCTTATCCGATTGATTGGCGAGTGTCAACAGTTGCGCTTGTTTAAATAGGAGCGTGGCATTTTTGTTGGCAATTCTGTCATAATAATCCAAACTGATTTGGTTTAAATCCAAACTTTGGCTGAGTTCCGCGCCCCAGATAATTGCCAGGGTTTTTTGCTCATCCAAAAGCAAAGCCACACTGTTTAAAAATAGGGCTTCTTCTTTGGTGAGTTGTTTATTTCCTTCATCCGCGGACACAAAATAAAAGGTTTCGGCCAACCCTGTTTCAAAAGTTAAATTTGTTTGCCCGAATTGTTGCACCAGTTCTGCGCTAACCGGATAATTTTTTATCATCTTATCATATTGTTGAAATAAATCAGCGTCTTTGGAAACATACTTTTGCATGAGGGGGAAAAAGCCGACAGCGGGGAGCCTTTTGCCCTGTATTTGCTGTATCCCTTTTTCTATCAGCGTCTTATCATTAAAATAGGCCCCAAATAAAAAGGTGTGATATCCTTTGGCAAACAGGGCGTTTTTATTGAGTTCATTCAGTTCTTGAAGGGCTTGGGCGCGTTTGCCTTGTTTGGCATAAATCCAACTGTGGATCAGGGGAATCAAAAGTGCATCAATTTTATGTTCTTTTTTGTGGGATAATAATTGAAGCGCCTGATCCATTTTCCCCTGTTGAAATAAAAGAGCGACTTTCAGATAATCGGCCATCATATCGGGTTTGCTATGGGGCAAAAAAGAATCCAGATAAGGCAAAAAACTTTGTGCTTTTCCTTGGGTCATGGCCAATAGATAGACATCCTGAATCAGACTTTCATTTTGGGGATCTTTTTCCAACGCTTTTAAAAAGGAGTTTAAGGCCAACGCAGCGTTTCCTTTTTGACGCGCAAAGGTGCCCGTCAGATAAGAACGCATATCCAGATTCGGTGGCAGGGGACGTTTGGCTTTCCATAAATTTTCCCACCGGGTTTGTTCCTGATACATTTGATAGTATTGTGATGCGAAATATCCAATCCCTGTCAGTAAAACAACCGCCACGTAGAGAGAGAGCCTTTTTTTCATAATTTTCTTTCCTTTTGAATAAAAATATGGTATCTTTCTTTCATAAAAAGAGCAAGTGGAAATGACAATTTTTCAAAAATTATTTTGGTTGACCCAAATGGGCATAGACAGTTTTTGTTCAGAAAACAAACATCTGTTTTTGGATGCCGTGCAAACAGGGGTGAAGAAAAAAGAACCTTTGTCGGTTTCATCTCAATCGGCTTTAAGTAAAACAGCCATGCATCCTTTGCAAGGGATAGGAGTTCGGCCTGCCAAAGTATTGTGTATTTTGAATGCCCCCAATGCCCAAGAAGACAGGACGGGTGATTGTTTGGTGGGACCCGAAGGGGAGATGCTGAAAAAAATGTTGGCTTCTGTGGGATTGGATTTGGAAACAAACAGTTATCTGACTTATTTAAGTCCTTGGCGCCCGCCCGGGAATCGTTTATTGACATCTGTTGAAGTCAAAGAATGTTTGGGGATTTTGGATAAAACCTTGGCGCAAGTGTGTCCCACCTATTTGTTTGTATTTGGGGCAGAAACATTGCGCTCTTTAATTCCGGGGAAGACGTTGTCGGCGGTGCGCTCCGGCCATTGCACTTATCAAAATTATCCTGTCTATGCGACTTTTTCGGCGGCAGATTTAATCAAAAATCCCGCCCATAAACGTCAAGCGTGGGAAGATTTAAAGTCTTTTCAAAAAAGAATAACGGATGCATAAAGTTTTTTTCTTGACTTTTCCTTGAAAAGGCATTATAATCCCGACTATCCTATTTTTCATGAAAGGTAAGTAAAATGGCAAAAAAAGTTGCAATTAAAATTAAATTAGAAGGCCCAGAGGGCTATTTCTATACGGCGAAAAAGAACCCCAGAACACATACGGAAAAGATTAAACGTCGTAAATATAATCCCAAAACACGCAAACATGAAGAGTTTGTTGAAAAGAAGATTAAATAAGAAAAAAGCCCCGCTGATGAGTGGGGTTTTTTTAAAGCGGGCACCCCAATCAGAGTGCCCTTTGTTTTTATTTTTTCGGGCCTTTTTTGGTGGTGCCACATCCGCAACCACAGCCACAATTTTTATTGTTTGCCATTTTTATTCACCCCCTTTCTTTTATTAAAAAGGAAGTGTTTTTTTACTTGTCAATTCGTCTTTGGTTTGCTATAATCCAAATCATGAAAAGATATGTTGGTTTTCTTTTTTTACTTTTATCGGGATGCGCCTATCACAATCCTTTAGATGAAGCCGATTTTCGTTTTCAAACTTTAACTGTTCCCCCTTATGTCTTGTCCAGTTGGTATCGGATTGAACAACAGGGAAAGCCCTTGACGGTTTACGTTGAAAAAGAACAAATGGATGGCCAAGTACGCACTTTGGTTGTGCAAGATAAATCGGAAAATGTGGCCTATATCGCGCGCCCTTGTCAGTATTTTCAAACATCCGCCTGCGACAAAGAAATTTCAACAAAGCAATCGGATGAGATTGTCCAAAAAGGGATTCAACAATTACAAAAAAAGGCCGCCACGAAACAGGTGGTTTTGAAAGGATTTTAAATGATTTGGATTTTGGCGGATGATCGGGCGGGAAATGTCAATCAACTGTTGGGGATTGTTGAGGCTTTAGGTGAACCCTATGAACGCAAAGATATTCGCTATACGAAATGGGTGAAACTCCCCAATTTTTTGCAAGGAGCGAGTTTTTTGGGGATTGATAAGTCTTCACAAGAAAAGTTGGTGGCGCCTTGGCCTGAGGTAGTTTTAAGTGCGGGGCGGCGTTCGTTTCCTGTGGCACGGAAAATTAAAAAACTCTCTAAGGGCAAAACGAAAATAGTGCAAATTATGAGTGCGGGGAAATTGTCCGATAAGCAAGCGGATTTGGTTGTCCTACCCATGCACGATAATTATCGTGGAAATGCCAAAAATGTGATGCAAGTGGTGGGGTCGCCTCATCGGATTACAGCGCAAAAATTAAAGGCCGAAAAAAAGCATTGGGAAAAAGTGTTGGCCCAATATCCCGCCCCCCGTGTGAGTGTGATTGTCGGGGGCGCGACGAAGGATCATCCTTTTACGGTACAGGCCGCCCAAAAATTAGTGGAAGGTGTGAAAGAGTTAAAAGCGGGGTCTTTGTTGATTACGACTTCTCGGCGGACACCCAAGGAAGTGGTGGCTCTCCTTAAAAAAGAATTACCCGAACCTAAATTTTTCTATACCTTTGGGGATAAATCGGAAAACCCTTATTTCGGACTTTTGAGTTGGGCGGATAAGATTGTGGTCACGGGGGATTCCATGTCCATGTGTTCGGAATGTTGCGCAGCGGGGGTCAGTGTGTTTATTTTTGCGCCAAAAGAAATGATCGGTCAAAAGCATGCCAGATTTCATCAAAGTTTATACCAATCGGGCTATGCCAATCCTTTAGGGGGAAAAGAAGTGGCGGCGGTTCATCCGTTGAATCCCGCCCCAGATATCGCAGAACGTATCAGAAAGGAGCTTTTAAAATGAAAGTAGAACTTTATAATGAAATGAAAAAGGACCCCGAAACAGCGGCCAGCCATGCGGCGCGGGTGTGCTATACAACGGACGATTCTTTGTTGGATAAGAAAATCAATGTGAAAGAACGTTTGGTGGATACAGGACATCACACGACTTTGGAACACAATTTCTTTACGTTTCACTTGTCGGATATTCCTGTGTCATTGGCGGTGTTTGGTTTGCATTTGACCAGCCCCTATTATAACACCGACCAACGCTCCGGTCGTTTTTCCAAGATGTATGAAGCCCCTGATTTTTCGGCAATTGAACAGTCTTTGCACGAATGCTATCCTGATAAAGATTTAACCAAGGTCATGGCGTGGATTAAAAAAGGGTGCCAGATTTATCAAGAAAATCTGCCCCGTTTGACAGCCGAAGCCGTGAAAGCCATTCAAGCGGAACGGCCTTATGTCGGGGAAAAGTATGTTGAACAAAATGCGCCTAAGTTTGTGCAAGAGCAACTCCGTATGTTTATTTCCCAATGTGCGCCGACGGCGATGGATTATACCATCAATACAGCGTCCTTAATGGCGCTTTATCGCACGGCGTGGAGCCCTGAAATGCGCTTGCTGACCCAAAAAATGGTGGATGAAGTGTTAAAGGTGCATCCGGAATTGGCTTATATGTTTGATAAAGAAAAGCAAAATAAAAGGGATATTGCACCTTCATTTATTCCACAAGAAGCGCGGGTGGTGTCTGCGCCGACTGTGATGGTGACGAACGCTGTGATTGATAACAATATTGTGCCGCCCAACAGTGTGGATAGTTTGGATACGCTTTATTTTTCGCCTGAAACAATGGATAACACGCAACAAATTGTTCAAACCGAAGCCGTGATGTCCTGTGCGACCTATGGGCAAGACCAAAGACATCGTTCGGTAAAAAGGGGTAAGCCTTCCTTTACGGGGCATTTTTATTTGCCGCCTTTGCTTAAGAAAGCAAATTTATCCGAGCAGGCCAAAGACTTTATGCAAGACTGGTTGGATTTAAGAAAAGAAATCGGGGATAGTTTGGCGACCACGATTGCCCCCTATGGTGCGATGGTGGCGACCAAAAAGACATACGATATGAATGCGCTGTTCCACGAACAAGCCAAGCGTTCGTGTTGGTGTGCGCAAGAGGAAATCTATCAAATGTCTGTGCAACTGAGGCATTCTTTGGAAAGCAAAATTCATAATGATGAAGTATTGAAATGTTTGGCACCCCCGTGTGCGAAAACGGGAAAATGTCAAGAAGGGGTGCGCTATTGCGGGCGGAATTTTAAAGGCGTTCCGTTGTGTCAATACTTCCCTTCTCGCACGGTTTAGTTTTAATCGGCCCCGTTTTCGGGGCTGATTTTTTTATTGCACATTTTAAAAATTTCCGCTAAAGTCATTTCGTGGCGGGATGGTGTCCGCCCAGAGGGTTAAGAGCCTCTTGTTCAGTTGCCGACAACCATCGGCGCAAAAAACCAACCTTCTGGTCGTTTGGCTGGAAGGCGGTTCAAATAAACCGTTATCGGTCAATAGGCCGCACTATTCTGAACAATAGCTCTTAAACTTCCAGTCGCTCTCACCAAGCGACATTTTTTAGTTGATGAAAAGGAGCAAAATTATGTTAAATAAAACTAAAAATAAGAAT
>JAZRVC010000041.1:0-18894 GCA_045598925.1 Alphaproteobacteria bacterium | reverse complement strand
AACAGCTTGAGTCTTAGTAAAGCGATTAAAGGCTTTTAAAGCATTAATAACAGATTCATGAGACAACCGGCCCAGATCCCATTTAATACCGTTTGCTGTATAGTTTGGTAAAATCGTTTCAATCTTATCAGCTAATGCTTTGATTGAAAGCTGTTCTGCCCGACAGACACGTTGTACTCTGAATGTATAATCATAAACAGTGCTTCTACGACCGTTTTTTGAAAATTCACTGTATCCTTTTTGAATTAAGTAATTTTTAAATTCGTTTGCGTTAATCATTGTATTTCCCTTTCATTATTTGTTTAACAAGTAGATTCTACCCTGTTTTTTTTGTGTTTGCGGACCGGCCCCCCGCCAAAAAAAATGCAAAAAAGTTTAAAAAAATGCACTTTTAACCAAAAAAACAGTCAAAAGTGCAAAATTTTATAAAAAATATCCCCACCGAAATGAAACAGTGGGGAATTTTGATTCAACTTGATTAGAAGTTGTATTTAGCTTTCAACATTCCTGTATGAGATTGGAAGTCTTTACGGAATCCGCCATTGTAATCTAATGACAAGTTCCAATCACCATAGGTTGCCTCAACACCAATACCTGTTTCAACACCAAAGCGTTCCAAACGTTTTCCTGTGATTTGATAGTTGCCACCACCAATCACACTGACATTTGCTTTGGAATTATCACTCATCATATCGTATGTTGCGGATAAGCGAAGATTTGGTGTAAATGTCCAATCTTTTGCCTTCATATTTGTTTGATACTTAATTCCTGCAACACCGGTTAAGACGTCTGTTTTATCGGATTTAATCCGTTGAGCCCCATCATTGTATGATTCTTGATCCGCCAACAAATAACGAAGTCCGACTTCCGGTGTTAAACCATTATCAAAATCATAACCGGTCATCACATTAGCAGCATAAGTATTTACATCATACTTACCCTTTAATCCGGCGACCTTTTGTTCTTCATATTGACTGAAACCATAGTTGAACATACCGTTGATATACCAATTATTTGGTTTATATTCGGAATAGGCAAAGAAATTATGACCTTCCACATCAATATCACGTTGTCCTGAGTCTGCATCTGTATTAGAGTATCCATATCCAAACCCAACCATCAAGTTTTCATTGACTTTGCCATCAATACCAAAGGAAATACCGTTTGTATCGGCAGAGAATCCAGCAGCGTTAGATGTTGAATCTTGCTTTGTATGATTCATTAAACCTTGAACCCACATAGCACCACCAACAAAGGCATCACCGCCATTGCGACCAACAGCAGCCATACGATTACCAGCAATGTTGCTTAAAATGCTATTAACACTTTGAGCTACACCCATCACTGTTTGTGATGTTGTTGGAGCTACTTCTTCAGCTAACTTTGCTGCTGCCTTGACATCACCACTTTGGACAGCTTCTGTAATAGCACTCAAAACAGGATTTCCAGCTTTTGAATCAGCAAAGGCAGAAATTGTTGCAGCCTGTTGAGCATTCACACCTTCTTTTGCCAAATTCGCCACCACTTCAGACGTGGATTTCTTAGCCAAAGTAATTGAACCATCATTTGTTTCAGACCAAGCTAAATCATAGAGAGTATTGTCAGAGATTGTTGTATTCTCTTTTCCTTCTATGGAACCAGAAATAAAGGCATATTCACCATCTGTCAACCCATTACCAACTATTAAATTAATAATGTTATTTCCAGCAAAATTGACTTTATTATCACCGATAAATGTTTTATCTAATGGAGATGTTAAAGCTGTACCATTAAGGAAGTTAATTTTACCTTCACCTAAAACTTTTCTTGTTAAAGTACCTTCTGTTAAATTTAAGGTTCCATTATTTGTTAAAACTAAATCCAAATTATCAGCAGAAATATTTAAAGTTCCTGTATTTGTTGTTTTTCCTGTTCCTGTAAGTTTAGAACCAAAGGTATTTTCACCCATCAAATTCAAAATACCTGTATCCCTATTTAAAACATCTATTTTATTTCCACTAAAGATAACATTATTTAAAGTTAATACACCATTGTTGATGAAAGCAGTATTTAAATCACGGATTGTACCGCCACCACCATTTATTATTACTTCGTCTCCACGTCCTTCTTGGTATGAAATTACTGCACCATTATTATTACCACCACCTATTAAATTATAACCGTTCATGAAAACAGTGTAAAGTTTACAATTTGATATTATTTCCTCCGTCCATGGTTCATCCGCAACAAGAGAGTATGTATCAACATATACACTACTGCCAGAAACCTCGATTTCATTACTCAAAGCTCCAACACTTGAAGAAGTTATCTCTTGTTTTGTAACTTTTAATGTTCCATCAGTTTCCCCTTTTTCAAAGGTATAAAGAGAATCACCGGCTATAGTCGTGGTCTTATCTGTATCATCTCCACCAACGTTTAATATTTCATTAGTATTCACATTGTTTGAGGCTAAAAGACGATTTCCACTAACACTTAATTTTGGAGCTTCTTTTACCAAAACATTTAAAGTTCCAGCTGCTGCTGTAGAACCTTCTTTTACATTAATATTTGTAATGTTGATTACTGCATTATCAGCCTTTGTATTATAGACAATTTTGTCAGATTGATTAGATCCTAACGCAGCATCAATCCATAAATTACCAGTACCCTTTAATGTATTAACCTTCAAAGTCGAAAAAGCAGTTGTTTTTTGATCTTGCATATTTAATGTTTGACCATTCAAGTCTAAAGTTCCGCCAAGAGTATAATCATTTGTAACATTCAACGCCTTGTTTGTTGCAATTTGAACAGTTCCGTTCGTATTATTTAATTTAGTTAAATTGTTCAAATTACCATAAGTTGCAAGTGTTCCATTATTTGTTAACGAAGTTGAGATACGTAAATTATCTGCTTTTGATTCAAGTTTTGCACCACTTGAGATTGTTAAATTATTTTGAGTAAAACTAGCTGCATCAGCAATTTTAGTGATACCGCCATAGATATTTGTTGTACCTGGACCATTTACATTATAAAGATTTACCGTACCTGTTGTTTTATGTTCAGCATTTTCGTCACCATTGATATTTAATATGCCTCCGTTATAAATACCATCAACATCTTTTGCTTTTGCAACATTGCTTTTTCCCACAAAAGTTATACTATGTCCATTGTTTGCATATAAACCAACTATACTATCTTCACTATAATTATTAATTGCACCACCTGCACCGTATGCTCCTGTTATCACATAGTTACCACTGAATACAATATTTGGTTTTGCATCAGAGGTTTTAATGTTAGCTATACTACCACTGCCAACGTTAAAAATTGCACCACCATCAGCTTGGCTAAAGTTATTTATAAAATTACCTGTTATACTGGTAATTGTAGCCCAACTGTTCCAAATTGCCCCTCCCCAGGATTTCGCAGTATTTGAAATAAAATCGGCTGTCGAAACATCAAATATACCAGTATTACTAATCGCACCACCTCTGCTTGAGCTATTAAAATTTTTCATAGTAACATTATTCAATGCGATTGTATCATTGCCAGATATGTATAAAGCAGAATACTTGTTTTGAGCATTTATTATATCGGTTGCTGTATTTGTCCCTTGAAATGTGAATGTTCTTCCGGTTGTGTTAGGATATCTTTCTAAATTCCCGATATGCCAGTCTAACATCATTTCCCCATTTACGAAATACTGATTTACAACGACATATGGTTCATCAGATGGATCCATTAATTTTGTATCGGCATCTATTACTTGTCTGAATGTCCAAGGTTGTTTTGTTTTGGTAAGAATTAAGTCACTTTTATTGTTAGGATCTTGAACTATTCTATAATAATAATCACTATAACCACCAGTAGTAGTTTTCGCTCTACCCAAATAATCATTAATTGTATAATTATTTTCGTTTGTAAATAAAGTGATTTTTCTTGTAAATTCATCTTTATCAAAAATAAAAATATCCATATCTTTTAAAGTAAAAGTACCCGTATCCGATGGATTGTTACCGGTAATATTTATTTGATCATTTATTTGATCAGACCAACTATTGCCCATGATATCAAAGGACAAATATGCTGTGCCATTAGTTTTTAAACCATGCCCAATGGTTAATGTTTGTTTATTTCCATTATTGCGTAGGTCCAAAAAGGAATTATTTTCCATAGTTAGATTATCTAAGTAAACTTTTCCATCAATAGCTGCCGATTTATTTTCCTTAACATAAATTTTTTTGCTAGATCCTCCTCCACGAATATCTGCTCTTATCGTACCGTTTGATATATATACAGTACCATGCGTATTATCAATAGTTCTATGCAAAGTTCCACCCTCTGCTATTGTTATTGATGCATTATCGTTATTAAGATCAATAATTTGGTCAACACTGCCACGAAACTCTAAATTACCACTATCAACATATATCCAGCCACTACCATTAACATCGCGTAAAATAACATTGCCGGTGTAATAGGAATTATTTCTACCTATCCAAAGTTCGCCCTTATTATAAATAGGTGTTTCAAATTCAATAGAATAACCTGGTGCAGCTAATAAATACATACGTCCCGTATTATCTGTATTTTCTTTAACTGTAACATTTCTACCTTCTGCAATTATGGTAGTATCACTAGCATTGGCAGGTGTTGTTGTTAAACATCCGATTGCCCCAGACATCAGCACCATTGCATTTAATATCGCACATTTCTTAAGGATGGAACGATATTTAGCTGTCAATTCACGAATACCAGATTTTGTTAAACTTCTCATGGAAAAACTCCTTTGATTAAAATTAAACCTTACAAAAACATTAGCACAATTTAATTTAAAAGTCTATGTTTTTTGTCATCATATACGAATTTTTTCTTTATTCAACAGTGAGATAAAAAATAAATTAACCTTTTAAACTGAATAAATCACGTCATCAATGTCAGTATCTTTTAAGTTAGAAACAGAACAATACTTCTGTAGAAAAAGACTCCATTGAATGTTCTTATTTATGTAATAACAAAAGGAGAATTTACATGAATAAAGACTTTACTGAACTCAAAAAACAAATTCAAGAGCTCTATCCAGATATAAGCTTTACAGATGCAGAACTTAATTTAATGACCGAAAAGCTCGTTCAGTTCTTCATGCTATTGCTTCCAGACCGTACTTCAGAAGAAAAAAGTGCAGGGAGTGTTCAATAACTGTCTGCTTTGGCCTTAAAACAGTGTAGAATAATGCTTATGAAAGGATGAATGAACATGACCTTACTTTATGACCCAGAAGAAAAATGTAAACAAGCAATAATATTTGCTCGAGTGAGTACCAAAGATCAATTCGTCAATGGAGCATCAATTCCAGCTCAGATACAAAAGATGAAAGAGTACTGTGAAAAGAAGAACCTACGCGTATTAAAGATATTTGAAATTCCAGAAAGCTCTACTAACGGTGAAAGAAAACTGTTTTATGAGATGATTAATTACGTTAAAGCTCAAAATCATAAAACAGCTATTACAGTTTATTGCATAGACCGATTACAGCGTGGATATAATGAATGTGCTACATTGGATCAATTAAGATTAACAGCCAGAATTGAGCTCCACTTTTATAAGGAAGGTCTTGTACTGGATAAGGATAGTAACTCTTCTGAAATATCCAGATGGGATTTTGGTATATTAGGAGCTAAAATGTACGTAGGAGCTCTTAGAGATAATGTTAAAAGAACACAGGAATTTAAAAGAAAAGAAGGTCAATGGTTAGCATTTGCTCCTATTGGATACATGAACATCACTACAGAGGATGGTAAAAGTGATGTAGTTATTGATCCAGAGAGAGGACCTATCGTACAAATGCTCTTTAAAGAATACGCAACAGGCAACTATTCCTTACAAGATTTAGAAGCAATAGCTCATAAATTTGGTCTTAAATCCAGAAGAAGAAAATGTACTCATACCATAGGAAGAGGTCAAATCCATGATATGCTCAGAAATCCATTTTATTATGGAATGATGAGAATCCATAGGAAGAGCAAGCAATATAACGTATCATATTTACCACACAGACATACACCACTTATATCAGAAGAGCTCTTTAATCAAGTACAAGATGTCTTAAATGGTCGTAAACAAGTTCCATCAAAACCATGGTACAGAGAACAGAACTTTGTCTTAAGAGGTTTAGTTCGTTGTGCTCATTGTGGAAAGCTTATGACCACAGAACAGCACACAAAAAAGAGTGGTTTGGTCTTTAGATACCTTAAATGCAATAATAAGAATAAAACCTGTCATCAGGAATTAGTATCAGAAGAAGAGATATTACAGCAATTTGAAGATCAGCTGTTTGGACAAATGAACTTTACTCCAGCTATGATAAAGAACATCCAAGCTGTTGTAAAAGAGAAGCTGAAAGAAGATTCTCAAGCTAATTCACTCTATAAGAAAAAGCTGACGGAGCAATTACAGTTAGTTGAAGATCGGAAGAAGAAATTATTGGTCGCATGGTTGGATAGCAAGATAGATGAGGCCACTTATAAGAACATGACCTCTGATACAGATAAAGAAATCGCATCAATACAAGCTCAGATTGATAAATATGCTAACTATAACAAGGAGTTAGACAGCACTCTTGAGAAAATATCAGACATAGCATTACATGCAAAAAGTTACTTTCAGAGTTCGATAATTTCAAAAAAGCATGAAATTTTGAAATTGTTATTATCGAACTCAGAGGTAAATGGAAAAAAGCTAACGTTTTCAATAATTAAACCCTTCGATAAGCTATTATTTTCGAAGGGGTGTATGGTCTGGTACCTCCAGTCAGACTCGAACTGACACAGTATTGCTACCAATAGATTTTGAGTCTATCGCGTCTACCAATTCCGCCATGGAGGCATAAGGTATGTTGGGATTATACAAAAAAAATCAAACACTGTCAAGAAAAAAAGTAATCTCACGAATCCTATTTCTTTATCGGGTTATTTTTGACGTTTCATTTCCCGGTATTTTTTCGCAAAATATTCTTTTAATTTCTTTCTATCGCGTGTGGGTTTTTGTAATTCATTGATTGTGTCCAATATCTTACAGACAGATTTTCTTTCGGGATTTAATTTGTTTTCAACTACTTTCCCGTCTTTATACATTTCTTTATAAAGCAAATTGCCTTTTTTATCATAGATTTCGCACACCCCGACCAAGACATTTTCAATACTGGTATAGCGCATTTCCAATTTTCCTGCTTCATTAAAAAACTCACACAGCCCATTCAGTTTTCCATTGTGATAAGTGCAGTGGCATTCCAGTTGTCCGTTGCCGTGATAGGAAACAAACTCACCCTCTATATTCCCTGTTTTATTGACGGCGTATTTATTTTGAATCTTTTTACCGTCAGGATAATAGGAAATAATTTGTGTTAAACCATTTGCTAAGGTTGTTTTGGTGAATTTGTCGGTCATGATATACTCCTTTTTCTGTGTTTCCAGTATATCACAGATTTCCAGTTTGTCAATAAAAAAATTCCCCTGACTTTGGGGAGTTTTGAAATCTTTGGAATTGATTATTCCGCTTTTTTGGCTTTAGCGGCCGCAATGCGTTCACGCAATTTTTTGGATTCAGCGGACAATTTGGAAACAGGTGTATTTAACAAATACAAATCCAATCCGCCGTTCTTTTCAATGGTGCGCAATCCGCTGGATGTAATACGAATATCCACCGTTGTTCCTAACACTTCGCTGTAAATAGCCACAGTTTGTAAATTAGGCATAAAACGACGACGTGTTTTACGTTTGGAATAACTGTTGTTGTTGCCAGATAAAACGCCTTTTTCGCTAATCATGCATTTCTTTGTCATAGTTGTTTTTCCTTTCTTTTGGTATAAGTTGGCATATTTTTACACTATTTTTTGGCAAAAGTCAAGTCTTTTTTATTAAAAAGGGTAGAAATCAGGGATAGGCTTTTCTTTTTTGGTTGCCGCCTTTTTTCTTTTGTGCACTTTTAAAATCAAGAAAAGAATCAGCCCAATCCCCCCCACCGCGGCAATCAAGAAATAGGGCCACCGCGCACTTTTGACGGGGGCGTTTTGCGGTTCAGGTATTTCGGGGGTTGGTTGAATAGCCGGTGTTTCTTGGGGTTTTAAAAAGGTTTCAATCTGTCCTGCTTGCACATTTAAGGGCAGGGCTTGGGTTTTGGCGATTTCTTTTTTCCCCAGACGGGTATTAAACCAAGGAATACTGACTTCGGGCAAAATCAGATTGCCTTCCTCTAACGGCATAATCTCATAGGTTATTTGGACGCTTCCTTGAAAATGCCCTTGATTCACGGGCGACAGCGCCCGTTCTTCGGGTTGGGGATAATATCTGAACTGTGGGTGGTTAGCGAGTTTAGGCACAGGTAAGTCATGGCTATCCACATCTTGGGCGGTGAGGGTAAAGGTCGCTTTAAAAGTATCACCCGCCTTTAAATTTTCCGGGATTTGATAGGCGACCTTTAAATCGGCCCCCGTTGTGGGCAGCCACCACCCTTCCCAATCGCTTGGTTTTTCTTTGACCTCTAACGACACGGGATTACTGATAATTTGAATCGGCTTTGTGCCTGTGGAAAAAGCATCCATAATTTCCGAGGCATTTAAAATACTGAAAATTCCTTGGGCGTGAAATTTTTGATTCTTTTTGTAAAGGACCATCCCGTTGAGCAAAGCGGGTAAAATTTCCATTAGTCCCGCTTTTTCTGTTTTCATCAGATAGCGTCTTTCTAAAAAGACTTTCCCGTTTTCTACTTTTTCCGTATCGGGCTCAATACTGGTGAGTTTTAACCCTTCGGGGAAGTTGGGCAGTAATTCGGCTTCGGCTAATTCTTCCTGATCCGACAGGCGCAAGATATAGAAAAAACTTTGTCCGATATAGGGCGCGTTGTTGGAAAGTTGAGCGGTCAGTTTGGGTAAATGTAAATCAGAGGACGGGGCGTTTTTCCCTTCTTTTTGAATCGTTAAGGTTAAAGGGGCGGTTTGTTCCGATCCCACTGTCAGTGCGGGAATTTGAATTGTTCCTTCTTTTAACGGAAAGAGAATAATACTCTTTTGATAGGTGGTAGAGCCTACCCCGTTGATGTATTGGCTGGATTGTCCTTGACTTTGCCCGCCCAACATAAAGTTTTTGTTGAGGGGGGATAAATCAATGGCGTCAATGGGTTTGTTATCCGAAAAAATCAATTCAACACTTTCGCCGGGTTGCACAACCGAATGATTGAGTTTGGCCGTCACAGCGCCACAGGAAAGAGTCCAAAAACACACAAAGCAAAATAACATTTTTTTCATGGCATAAACCTTTTTTGATGTTGTAAATTGATGCGATACCTGAGTACTCGGGCGGGATCGTGATTCAACCGATTTAAAATTTGTTGTTCTTCTTGATTAAAAGGCTCTTCGGTTTGTTCTTGCGGTTGGATTTGTTCTATGGGGTTTGGGGCTTCTTCTTGGGGCGGTTGATCTGAGTCGGGTTGTTGAGATTCTTGCTTTTCTTCTTTTGAATCGTTCGCGTCTTGCTCTTGAGGTTGATTGTTTTCTTGAGTTTGCGGTTGATTTTCGGGTTCAGATTGGGGTTTCTGTTGTTGGGTGTTTTGCTTTTGGTCTTGATTTGATTGCGCCTCATTTTTGGGCAGTTGTTTTTCCAAATACTCTTTATTGAATTGCGCATCTTCATCTTCTGGGTTGCGCTTCAATGCTTCCTGATAGGCCGCAATCGCTTCCTGTATTTTTCCCTGATAGGCCAAAGCATTTCCCAGATTATAGGGGTGATTTGCCTGTTTAAAGTAGTCTTCCGCCAAAGGATAATCCTTGTCCCGATAGGTTTGGATTCCTTTTTGGTTGAGGGTATATTTTTCTTGATCGTCCCGTTGGAACCATCCCGCTTCAGAAGGTAAAACAAATCCCCAAATCAGCCACAGAAAAATCACATTTTTCCTAAATAAAAGACATGCTGGAATTAAGGCCAATAAAGCCAACCAAATGCCCCGATCATACCATATATCTGTGGTGTCATTTCCTTGTAAGGGCGCAGAATTAAAGGTGCCTTTGCTTTGCAAAGTCCCCGCCAATTGTGTTAAAGAATCTTTTTGGGGATTAAAAGTAAAAATGGGAAATTTACTTTGGGGCAAGGGTTGATTGCTTATCACTAAAATCCGCCCCTGACTGCCTGTTTGTGTCAGGATTTTTTCCGCTTCTTGAATCCCTGCTTTTAAGTTCAGGGCGTTTTCGGGTAAAACAGACGGCAACAGCGAAGGAATCAGATTTTGAATCAGTTGAATATCGGGGGTGAGGGGCATGGCGGTGTATCCTTGATTTTGGCCGAATAAGACCAGCCCGACTCTGTCTTCTTTTAATAAAGTAAGGATATCGTATAGTTTAATATGAATTTGTTGTATTTGGGACGGGGTTAAAGATTGATTTAAATCTAATACCAAGACCGTGTTTGTTTTCATTTGCACGCTGGGGACAGGGATTTTATCCCACGCGGGCCCCGATAAAGCAATACAGCACAGACTCCATAAAACAAAAATCAACTTGGACAAGGTTTGCGGGACAATCGGTATTTTCTTTTGAATTGTCAAAGCATTTAACAGTTTTTTATCAATAATCTTTTGCCATGGATTTTTGCCTTGTCTTGTTTTTTTGAAACTGAAAAACAGCAAAGGAATCAACAAAGCGCACAACCACCAAGGTCTTAAAAAAATCATTTTTGTCTCCTTTGACACCAAAAACAGCATCCGAAAAAGAACAGGGCGATGGCTAAAGGCAGGTAAAATAACCCTTTTTGCGGGCGAATAAATTCCGTGGGCTTCATGACGGGCTCTAATTGATTGATAGCGTCATAAATTTCTTTCATTTCGGCACTGGTCTTGGCGCGAAAATATCGGCCACCTGTTTCTTGGGCAATGGCGGATAGCGTGGCTTCATCTAAATCCAGAGCAGGGTTGATTTGAAAGTTGCCGAAAAAGTTTTGAACCATTTGGGCGTCTGAACCAATCCCCACCGTATAAACTTTCACTTTTTGATTTTTGGCCAGTTCAATGGCTTCTTTGACATTGACCCGTCCCGCATTATTAAAACCGTCCGACATTAAAATAACGATTTGCTTATCCGCGGGCACGGTGCGTCCCGTTTGAATCGCCAGAGCCAAGGCTTCGGCCAAAGCCGTTTGAGTCCCCGCAATTCCCACCCCGATTTCGCCAATCAACTCTTTTAAAGTCTTTGTATCAGGGGACAGGGGAGCATAAGTATAGGCTTCGGACCCAAAAATGACCAAGCCCAAATTATCGCCTTTTCTGGTTTTGACAAAGTCTTGAGAAATGTTTTTCAGCATTTCCAATCGTGTCATCGGTTTCAGATTGACGCTGAAATCTTGTTCGTTCATAGAGCCGGAGACATCCATCGTTAAAATGATATTATGGGCGGCTTGATTTAGGGGCACGGGTTCGCCCACCCAAGTGGGACGCATACAGGCTAATACCAAAAATAGCCACCCCAAAATCAAAGGGAGTTTGCCTGATGTTTGAATGTTTTTTTCTACTTTGGCGGGTTTAATGGCCTGTAATCTGTGAAAAAAAGGGACATAAATGGCATATTCATTTTGTTCTTTTTGCCGTGTTGAAACAGGCTTTAACAAATGCCGTATGATGAACGGCAAAGGTAAAACCAACGCAACAAAAGGCCATAAGAAAGAAAACATATTTCCAAATATAAAACGCTTTTTGCTAAAACGCAAGGAAAAAGTTTGACTATTTGGTTATATTTATATGTGTTTTGAGAACTTGTTGTGTTATTGAATGATGTTGTGTATTCCACTTTCGAACCTGAGTAGGTTTGTTGTTTTGATTCGTTTGATTTGTGCAGCAAGCACGCATAAGGAGCAACAGACCAGCAACCCCGATAACTATATAACGACCATAGTTATCAACAAAATCTTCATTTAAGGTTACATCCGAGGCCATTTATTTGTTTCCTTCCACATTTGGTGCGGCCGAGAAGACTCGAACTTCCACGGACTCTCATCCACAAGCACCTCAAGCTTGAGCGTCTACCATTCCGCCACGGCCGCTTTCGTGCCCTCTATCATAGCAAATTTTTTCCCCTATTGCAATAAAAAAGTTGAACGCCCATGTATAATAGGAAAGGAAAAATCACATGATTCAACTGACACCTCTGCCTTATGATTATGCGGCCCTGAATCCCGTTATCAGCTCCGAAACAGTTCAATTTCACTATGATAAACACCATGCGGGGTATGTTGCCAAAACCAACGAATTGATTAAAAATTCCCCGATGGATCAGATGGATTTAAAAACCCTTATCCTATCGGCGGCCAGTGAAAATGCCTTTTCAAAAATTTTAAATCAAGCCGCCCAAGTGTGGAATCATGACTTTTATTGGAAAAGCCTGAGCAATCAAGAAGCCGACCACTATCCGTCTGATGCTTTATTAGACTGTATCTTTCGTCAGTTTGGCAGTATGGTGAATTTGAAAAAAGAAATGTTGCAAGCCGGACTCAATCAGTTTGCCAGTGGTTGGCTATGGTTGGTTCATGAGGGAAAAGACTTGAAAGTAATGACGACCCCAAACGCGCAAACACCTTTAACGAACGCTGTTTTAACGCCTTTACTGGGGATAGATTTGTGGGAGCACGCCTATTATCTGGATTGGCAAAATTTGCGCAAAGACTATTTGACGGGTGTTATGGAAAACCTTTTAAATTGGCGCTTTGCGTCCCAAAATTTTTCAATCTAACTTACCGCAACAATGCTTATATTTTTTCCCCGATCCGCAAGGACACGGTGCATTGCGTGAAATGTCTTGATTGGCAAAATCAGGCTGGTCGGCTTTTTCTTCCTCTAGGGGTTCTTCTTCGGGCGGAACTTGTGTTCTGGCTTGAATTTTTAATTCAGCAAACCCCAAGATTTTCGCCACCCGTTCGCGCAACTTATCCAACATCCCTTGGAACAAAACAAATGCTTCGTGCTTATATTCAAATAAAGGATTTTTTTGCGCATAAGCCCTGAGGCCGATGGATGCCTTCATAAAGTCCAAACTTTTCAGGTGTTCCTTCCATGTTTGATCCACACTTTGAACCAACAAAGATCGTTCAATATCCGTTTGGGCCTCTTTGGGCAGTGGCGCCATTTTCCGTTCCCAAGTTTCTTTACCGATTTTAACCACTCTTTCCACTAAATCTTGGGCGGTAATACCGGCTTCGGCCTTCCACGAATCAAAGGGCGCATCAATCCCCGTGAGTTTATACAGTTCGTCATGCAAAGCCGTGGCATCCCAATCTTCCGGGGCCGACCTATCCGGCGCATAGGAATAAATCAGGTTTTCAAAGCAATCTTTTTGCATATCCAACAAAATATCACGGACGTTGTCGGATTCTAATAATTCCCGCCGTTGTTCGTAAATGATTTTACGTTGGTCGTTCATCACATCATCATATTTAAGCAGGTTTTTACGCACATCAAAGTGATAGGCTTCTACTTTTTGTTGTGCTTTGGCAATCGCTTTACTGATCCAAGGATGTTCAATAGATTGTCCTTCTTTTAATCCCATCGTTTTTAAGATGCTACCGATACGTTCCGAACCGAAAATTCGCATCAGGTCATCCTCTAAGGATACATAGAATTTACTTAAACCCGGGTCGCCCTGACGGCCTGAACGACCGCGCAGTTGGTTGTCAATGCGGCGACTTTCGTGGCGTTCAGAACCCAAGACATACAATCCGCCGGCCTCTAAAGCAATCTTTTTGTTTTTGGCAATGTCGGCCTTGATTTCTTTTTCCAATTTTTCTTTATCGGCCTCGGGGTTCTTTTCTAATTCATTTGCCAGGCGCATTTCAAAATTGCCGCCCAACTGAATATCTGTACCGCGCCCCGCCATGTTGGTCGCAATAGTAATGGCCCCGGGCACGCCCGCTTGCGCAATAATTTGGGCTTCACTTTCGTGATGACGCGCATTTAAGACATTGAATTTTAAATCCGTTTGTTTTTGCAAAATATCCGCCAAAATTTCCGATTTTTCAATGCTGGTTGTTCCCACCAAAATCGGTTGATTACGCTTATGGGCGGCTTTGATTTCCTCAACAATCGCCGCATATTTTTCCTTGGCTGTGCGGTAAATCAAGTCTTGTTCATCTTTTCTGGCCAAAGGTTTGTTGGTGGGAATTTCAATGACTTCCAACTTGTAAATATCATCAAATTCGGCGGCTTCCGTCATGGCTGTTCCCGTCATACCCGCCAATTTCGGATACAAACGGAAATAGTTTTGGAACGTGATAGAGGCCAGCGTTTGGTTTTCGGCTTGAATCATCACACCTTCTTTGGCTTCAATGGCTTGATGCAGACCGTCTGAATAGCGCCGTCCGTTCATAATGCGTCCCGTAAATTCATCAATAATCATGACTTTACCGTCTTTGACGATATAATCCACGTCTTTGGTAAAAAGGGTATGCGCCCGTAAAGCCTGTTCCATATAATGCACATATTCAATGTTGTTGGCATCATACAGACTGCCCACAATCATACCGCTTTCTTGCATCAGGTTTTCCATAAATTCGGAACCCAATTCGGTTAAAGTCACATTTTTGTGCTTTTCATCTTTTTCATAATGTTCGGGACGGATAGAACTCATCAACGCGTCCATTTTTTGATAGGTGGCAGAAGAATCTTCGGCACGTCCCGAAATAATCAGCGGGGTTCGGGCTTCATCAATTAAAATAGAATCCACTTCATCCACAATCGCATAGTAAAAAGGACGTTGCACCATACTTTCTTTGGAAAGCGCCATATTGTCGCGCAAATAGTCAAAGCCCAATTCGTTGTTGGTGGCATAGGTAATATCACATTGATAGGCTTTTCTTTTTTCGGCGGCCCCCATTTGGTTATTCAGGCATCCGACAGTCAGTCCTAAGAATCTGTAAATTTTTCCCATCCATTCGCTATCCCGTTTGGCCAGGTATTCATTGACTGTCACCACATGGACGCCTTTTCCTGTCAAAGCGTTCAAGTACACGGGCAGGGTTGCGACCAAGGTTTTTCCTTCCCCTGTTTTCATTTCGGCAATTTTATTGTCAAATAAAACCATACCGCCCAATAATTGGACATCAAAGGGACGCAGGCCCAATACACGTTTGGCGGCTTCCCGAACGGTGGCAAAGGCTTCAGGCAACAGTGATTCCAGCGTTTCCCCTTTTTTCAGTCTTTCGCGATATTCGGTTGTTTTGGCCGTCAATTGAGCATCTGTCAGGGATTGAAAAGAACTTTCCAAGTCATTGATTTTTTTAATGGTTTTTTTAAATTTCTTAAGGTATCTTTCGTTGGCCGAAGAAAAGAGGGATTTTAAAAGCATACTGTTTTCCTTTTGTCTATAACATAATATGTTCTAGACATAGGCTTTTTTCATACAAAAGTCAAGGCTTTCCCTGTAATTTTTATTCGTTTAATAATAAATTATTGGCAATATCCAACTTATCCGAATAGGAGCATTCTTTTTTGCCGACAAAGGGCAGTTTTGTATCCACCAGTTGTTCGGCATAGTACAGAATATCGCTGCATTCTTTTTTGGAAAATCCCAAATGATAAGGCTTGATTGTCGTTTTTTTTACGTCTGTCTTTTTCGGTGCTGTATTTTGACAAAATTGAATACAATCTGATGTCGGCATCAGGTATAAAACCTTTTTAGGATTGCTTAAAATCACCACGTTCTTTCGGATTTCTTGAACGCTGTTGCCATCGGGCAACACTGTTCCCTGTTGGACATAGAATCTTTGGCCCGCTTTATTTTCCAAAATATTTTGGTCTTTTTCCTTAAAGATGAATTTGTATTCGTCCGCGTTATTGATCAAGGCTAAACGTTCTTGCACTTGTTTGCAATCACAGTCAGACGATTGGATGGTTGGCTGTTTGCCGTCCGTCAGAACGGGAGAGTTGGGTAATTGACAGGAAAAAATTTTATCCTTCATTTCTTCCCAAGCCTCTTCTTTGGAGATTTGTTTATTGTGGAGCAGGTAATAGACCCCTAAATTTTCCTGAGCCGCAGGGCAATCCAAGAGAACCGCCCGCCACAGATGAAAGAACGCTTCTTTTTCATCCACAGGGGTTTCTTCCAACCCGAATAAAGTATAAATCCCCATGATGTTGTTGGCCAAAGCCGACCGTTGCTGGGTGGCTTTTTGAATGAGAGGAAGGCCTTTTTTAGCGTTGTAATAGGTGCTTTGCGGATTTAAATATAACAGGCCGATATTTTGGGCAATCAAGCCTTTTTCTTCTGTGTTGAGCATCGGGGAAGTCAGTGCCTCGGAATACAACGCAATGGCCTCGGGATAGTTTTGTTGAGCGTAGATTTTACTGCCTTGTACCACTAAAGCCGAAGCATTTTTATTTTGCACCAGTTCTTCCAATAAATCATCCGCCATCCAAGAATTCGGGTGCCTTTTGTACACTTCAAACAGGGCTTGATAGGCTTGATTTTCCCTGGCCCAAGATGCCCAAGTATTTAGGGCGGTATCTTCATCATCAAAAGCACACAGGGCATAGACAGAATCTTGTCTGCTTTTTTCCGCGTTCAACAGGGCGGATTCACAATCCATTGTTTGGGTGTGGGCAAGCGCCACGACAGAACAGCCAAGCGCCAACATAACGGATAAAGTTTTTAAGAATTTCATCATTGGGTCTCCTCTTTTATGGACAGTTTATCACTGTTTTTTTTAAAGCGCAAGAAAAAACGTTTAATTTTCTTGACAATCATAAAAAATCAAGATAGTCTAAACCTATGAAGAAATTATTTTTTATTGTTTTACTTATTGTTTTATCGGGCTGTGGTCGTATCACAAAGCCCCAAGCCCCGGAAGGGTCCGTTTATCCAAGGGAGTATATTCTTCATGGTGAATAAAAAGCGTCAAGGTTTTCCCAAAGCGATGGCCTTATTCGGTAGTTCCAGTAAGAACATTTCCGTTAAATGCTTAAAGACGGTTTTTAATACGGGAAAATTGTTGGCTCAAAACGGTATTACCTATGTCTATGGGGTTGGGGATGACGGGATGATGGGCGCAGGCTATCGGGGAGCCCGCAGTGTCGGTGGCAAAGTTTTCGGTGTGACGACGCCTCTGCTTTTAAAAAGACAATGTGCGGATCCGTCTATCTATGCCCATGATGAATTGGTTGTATTGGATGATTTACAGGAACGAAAGATTGTTCAGTTGAAAAAAGCGGATGCTTTGCTGATTGCCCCAGGCGGTTGGGGAACTTTGGATGAAATCGCCACTTTCGGTGTCCATTTTAAAATCGGGGATTGGTCAGCGGTACCGATTATCTTTTTAAATTATTGTCATTATTGGGATGGCTTTTTAAAACTATTAAAGCAAATGAAAAAAGAAAGGGCGATTACCTCCGAACAATTAAAATTTGTGGGCTCTGTGCGCCGACCGTGTGATATTTTAAAAGAATACTTTCGTTTAAAAGAGCAAATGAAAAAAACAAAATAAAAAAAGGAGAGTTTCAAAACTCTCCTTTCATTTTATGGCCTTTCCTTATTGTTCCACACAATATGTTCTTTCAAAATAGGCGGCGATGGCATCATTCATGCCTTTGACATCCCCTATTTCAAATCGTTTGGTGGGTCCCCAATTATAAGTCAGATCTTTTTCTTTCCATGTCATAATATACATTTCAGACCCGCTTTTACAGGCGCTCTTGACTGTATTCCATGTGGCGTTTTTATAACTGCCGTTTTTCTTATCCAAATCGCCATTGTTAATGCGACCATCTGTGTACATCAAAAGCAACAGTTTTTGATTGCTATCACAAATGTCTTCAGCAATAGTCTCTAAGGCTCTGTGGAAATCAGAACTGCCATCGGCTCCATTCAGTTTATCCGCGACATTCTTCAATTGTCCATTTCCACCCCAATCTTTAAAGGTCGTATTTTTATATTCAACCCCTGAGGCTGTTTTATAAACCGCGTATTTGGCCTCATTCGGAATTTCGGTCGTTTTAATTGCGGTTTTGATTTGGGATAAAATCGTTGTTCCGTTGATTTTTGTTGTTAAACTGGAACTGTTATCAAACAAGAAGACCACGTCCGCTTTTTCCCTTCTTAAGGCCGGGGTACAAATCGGAAAGCACTTTAATTCCCCGGTATAGATAGGTTCTGCGGCTTGCCCTTCCGGACATTCACAAGTATTCGGGTCAAACCCGATCGGTGAAGTCGTCGGACATTCTTTCTTGGCGCATACCCCTTCTTTACAGACCAATTCCCCCGCACAACAATGGTTGGGTGTGGTACAGGCCTGTCCTTCGCCCGGACTATCCGACTTACACACGCACGTTCTTTGAACCGGGTCATAGACGGAATCCGCGTCCGTACAATAAGGTTCACAGGTCTTGGTTGTTGTATCACAGTATTCATCCCCATTACAATCTGTGGTTGCTGTACATTTCACACAGGTGTGTGTAATTAAATCGCACACAGGCTTGCTTGGGTCGGTACAATCCGTATTTGCCAAGCATTCCACACAGGTTTCGGTGGTTGGATCACACAGCGGTGTGGGAGCCACGCAAACCTTTTTCTTTTCAACCACGCATTGTCTTTCATCTGTTATATCTTCGGGGATACTGCATTTTTCAACAGGTGTTCCGCAAGGTTCACAGGTATTTGTGGTTGTTTCACAATATTCTTCAGCTAAACAATCTGTTTTTGCTCTACATTCCACGCATTTTTGATTGTCGGGATCCCAAACTGGTTTATCCAAAGGACAAACACATTGATGATTTCTGCAAATCAGTTCGGTGGAATCGCAACCACAGGCTTCATTACATTCGCCTTCATATTGGGTGGATAATGTTTTACATTGACAGGTGGCATCACGGCACGATAATCCTGCTTCACAACAT
>JAZRVC010000040.1:0-12077 GCA_045598925.1 Alphaproteobacteria bacterium | reverse complement strand
AAACTATAATCCCGAAGAACACCCTTTGATTTTACAAGTGGGGGGCAGTGAGCCGACCCTAATGGCCCAGTGTGCTAAGCTGGCGCATGAGTGGGGCTATGAAGGGATAAACATCAACGCGGGATGTCCCAGTTCACGTGTGCAATCGGGTAAGTTCGGGGCGATTTTAATGAAGACGCCTGATTTGATTGCCGATTGTGTGGCCAGTATGAAAGCGGCCAGTCCCTTGCCTGTGTCGGTCAAAACGCGCATCAGCCTGTCGGATGTAGCCGGGGACGGGTTTGATGAACTGTTTCACTTGGCAGACTTGGTCCAAAAAGCGGGCTGTTCTCATCTGATTGTCCATGCTCGAAAAGCCAAACTCAACTGGCGCCCGAAAGAAAACAGGTTGCGTTTGCCCTTGAATTACGAACTGGTCTATAAACTGAAGAAATGCTTCCCCGATATGAAGATTTCCATCAACGGTAACGTGTTGGCACTTTACGAAGCGGCCGAACACTTAAAGCACGTGGATGGTGTGATGATTGGGCGGTGGGCGTATGGCAACCCCTATGAACTCAGGATGGTGGATGAAATGTTTTATAATGACCCGCACCCCATTTTGTCGCGCGAAGAAATTTTAAACATCATGATTCCCTATATGGAAAAAAATCACAGGCAACTCACCCGCATTATTCCCCATATGATAGGGCTGTACCGCGGGCAACCCTATGCTTCGGTTTATAAAAAAGCGTTGCTGTCGCGCCATGTGGAAGCATTAAAAGATTTTTTGGCGCACCCTCAACAAAAAGATGTTTGACAAAAAAAATAAAGTTTGCTAATGTGCAATCAGTGAGGTGTTGTTTGTGATGCCACCTTACTGGGGAGTAAGACCCTCAAGTATATGCATACGAAGGCCCGTGTGGCCTAGATTCACTTATCCGGTCATTGGATCGGAAGGTGGCGGAATAAGCCACCCTTGGCAAATACGCCGCTCTATCGTTCGTATGATATAGGTCTTAACTTCCGATCACTCGCATCACAGTGATTTTTTTTACGGGAGTAAAATATGTATAAAAATGTGATAAATCAAGAACAAGGTCAATCAAATCTTTCCCCCGTCATTTTTGGCGGCCATACCTCACCCTCAGTCATCCTGAGCGGGCATACTTCACCCTCAGTCATCCTGAGCGGACGCGAAGGATCCATGGATTCTTCGGCTAACGCCTTCAGAATGACGACAGAAGGTGGTCGTAGTATGGTTGAAATGCTGGGGGTGCTGGCCATTATCGGATTGCTATCCATCGGCGGTATCGCGGGGTATAAAATGGCCATGAATAAATATAAAGCCAATGAAATTTTAAACGGGGCAAGTATGCGTGCGATGACGGTTTCCGCCCAAATCCAACGCAATAGTAATGCCACCCCGAATTTAGGGGAATTTTCAGGCAATAAAGTGGCGGGCGCCACCTTTGATACAACCGTTTCTTATACGGCGGGGTCAGACGCGTTTAGTTTGACGGTTTCCGGGGTTGCCCCTGATGTATGTGAACAAATCCACGGCACCATCCCCGAAAACGGCAATGTAAATATAGATTCCGAATGCACCACTTTCACCTATAATGCGGATTTAAGTAAGGGCGTCTTACCACCCCCCAGTATGGGCATTGAATGTGATAGCACTAACGCTTGTCCAGGGGGTGCCACATGTGTCCGTGGTCGTTGTGAATGTGCCACAGGTGTATGGCTCCCAACATGCGCCACAGGGGGCAGTTGTAAAACTCTTACAGGTGAAACAGGGTGTACCACCAATAAAGATTGTAATAATGGGTCTGAAAAAGGGGCTAATTATTGTAAGTATGCGAGTGTAAGTGGCTCCAGTGGCCCATCAGAAAAGGGAACTTGTACACCTATATCCAGTTCCGATTATACAACCTTAACAAAGGAGAATGGAAAGGGCATAGAAGGGATTATATCCACGCCGACGACCGGTATGAATTGGTGGAACGCCAAGAACTTCTGTGCGGCACATGGCATGCACATGCCGACTTTGGCCGAATCGTTGGTGGATAGAAGTAAATTGGGAAGTGATTTTGAATCCGGCGGTTATTGTTATGCTTCTGGTAAAGGTACACCGGAATGTAAAGGTGGGTTTGATTTATCCAATTATCAAAGTGCTTTATCCGGTAAATATTGGTGGACAAGCGAGATGAAGCCAAATTCTTCCTCCTACGCGTTCGTCGTGGACCTTGACGAAGGTATCGTGAGCGACGCCAATCGCTACCACTCCAACTATGCTCTGTGTGTGAGGTAGTCTTGCTTTGACTCTCTTGTCATTCTGAACTCGTTTCAGAATCCATTTATGGGTCAGCGTGGAGAGTTGAGACGAATTTTAATGGTTCGTGTCAACGTGCCAATGGATTCTCGGGTCAAGCCCGAGAATGACAGAAAAGAGAATGTCATTCCTTGACGGACGACAGTGAGGAAATAAGGAATCTCAACAAGATGCCTTATTTCGCTAACGCTCAAGGCATGACAATAAAAAAAGAGGGTCATAAACGCTTTTTCCTGTTGTTTTTAACATTTTGGACAGGAAAACGCCCCTTGGATTCACCACCCAAGGGGTGCCTTTTATCCCCAACCCCCGTCATTCTGAAGGGGCAACGCCCCGAAGAATCCATGGATCCTTCGCATCCGCTCAGGATGACGAGAGAGACCACCCAAGGGGTGCCTTTTTCCTTATTTTTTATTCGGATTTAAAATACCCATAGAAAGGACCATTTTAAAGGCTTCCTCCACCGGCATATCCAACTCTTTAATATCTTGTTTACGGACAAAGACCATATAGCCCGAAGTCGGGTTCGGCGTTGTGGGAATATAAACCACCATCATCCCGCGGGGCAATTTTTTTTGCAGTGCTTTCGGCAATGTAGAAGTTACAAAAGCAATTGTCCAAGCCCCCTTTTGGGGATATTGCACCAACACCGCTTTACGAAACGCTTGTGTGCCCCCGTTGCCCATCAGGGTTTCAAAGACTTTCTTTAATGCCCCATAAATGCTGGACACCACGGGGACTTTTTCAATAATATGGCGACCCAACCGAATCACCCAGCGCCCCATCACGTTTGTGGCCAAAACCCCCACCAATATCAAAAACAGTAAGAGCAGAATAATCCCTAACCCCGGAATACCATAGGGTAAGTAAGGGGCATACTTTGCGGGTATCAAGTACTTGGCCCAGCCATCCATCAAGTGAAACAATTCCACCGCCAAATAGGCCGTAATCACCACGGGTGCCATAACCAAAATGCCCGTCAATAAATAGGTTTTTAATTTATGTTTTTTCTTCATTTTTAACTCCTTTTATGTTGTGCTTTTTTTGTGAAAAGAGCATAGGCTTGTTGAATTTCGGGTGAAATGTGGCCTTCTTGTTTTTCCATATCACGCAAGGTTCTTAATGTATGAAGCAATGTAGATTTTAAAATCCGTTTTTGCTGAGTTTGCACAGATGGACGATGCGGGGCCATCTCACGCAAGTATTTATTGGATTGAATAATTTGTTGCCCCACCAAGCCCAAAAATTTTGAAGATTGTTGAGAATCGGCAATCACAACCTGAGTAGTATAAGCGCGTTGTTGTTTTTCGTCCAATTGCCACCGAACAGGCAACACTTCCATCCAAACAGATTTATTTTTCACAAAGACATATAACTTGCCTTTAAATAAATACTCATGACACGCTTGACCATTTAATGTATAATAATGGCAACTGTTAGAACGCAACTGCCCGCTTGCCAAGGCTTGATTCAAAATATCCTGCCACACGGGTAAAACTTTCTTTTGCGGCCAAGCCCCATATTCAAACGTATTGTCCGAAGATAAATCTAACTTTAGACCATGATAACTGATTTGCCCCGGCCTGCCCCCTTGCGGATGCACCATGACAGAAGGCATATCAGGTAAAACCAACCTTTGGGGCTTTTGATTTCCCCCTAATTTGGCCCAAGCCGGTAAAAACAATCTTTGTGTGGGCCTGTTCTCCCCTAACTTTGCCCAATCCGTCAAAGAAGTAGCCGGAACATCTTTATCTTGTAAAAAACGGACTTTTAAAACCATACTTATCCTTTCAACTGTTTCACCAAATTCATAAAATCTTCGCCCCGCTCTTCAAAATTATGATACAGGTTATAACTGGGCGCCCCGGGGCTCATCAACACGACCCCTGATGCAGGTGTCAGTTTTTGCGCCAGTTGGACCGCTTGGGCCATATTCTCCACATGATAGGAAGTGGTAATCTTATCCCCCGTGGTGGGTAAAGCAATCGCCCGAATTTTCCTATCTAAAATCATCTGATTCAAAACTCTATAATCATATCCCCCGTCCCAGCCCCCGACAATCAAAGTAATCGGGCGCCCCGCAAAAGTATCCAAAGCCGCCATAACGGGTTCAGGAAGAGTGGCAATACTGTCGTTGATATAAAGCACGCCCCCGACTTCCCCGCACGGTTGCAGGCGATGTTTCAACGGAATAAATGTTTTAAAGGCGGATTCGGCCTGTCTTAAATCCAAGCCCAAGAGTTGCAAAACCCGCAAAACGACGCAGGCATTTTTTTGATTATGTTCCCCAAAAAGGGGCAAGGCTTTAACCGAAAACAAAGCCTCTTTATCAAAGAAAAAGCCGTCTCTGACTGTTATCGGAACATCCCGAATATCCACTTTTTCTTTGGCCTGATTGATCATATTCATCTTATCCGCATGATAGCGCGTCAAACTCCCATGCCACGGCAAATGTGCCGAATACAAAGCCATCAAGACACCCACATCCGGCCGCCCCACAAAATCCGCACACTGATAACTGGAGGTTTCGGCCACCACGATATCCAAATCTTCATCTGCAAATTCCAACAAAGGCACACCGATATTACCCCCTAACCCCACCTTGAACCCATAGGCTTTTAAGGTATGCGCCAGTAAAGCGCAAGTGGTACTTTTGCCTTTGGTGCCCGTGATACAAATCACTTTGGTACGGGGGTTGTGATTTGCCATAAATAAATTTGTCCCAGAGGTAAATTGGATGCCTTGCTTTTTGGCCGCCGCTATTTCGGGGCGATACAAACACACCCCCGGGGATTTCACAATCACCTGACAAGACAAGATATCCGCCAGATTTTGTTCCGTAATTTCAATCAAATCAAGATCGGGCAAATGTTTTTTCAAAAATTTTTGGCTGATCTGACCTTCCCGTCCCATGCCCCACAGGCCCACTTTTTTACCCTGTAAATTTTGCCATAACATCAAAAACCTCTTGTTTTTTTTATAAAGTTAGTGTATATCAAGAAAGAACTTTTGTAAAGGAAAAATCATGAAAAAAAACGTTCTCGGCCCTGTTAAAAAATTTATCTTGATTACCTGTTGCGCTTTGTTTCTGATTTTGACGGGCAGTTTTTTAAATCATGCTTATCAAACCCAAATTGAATCACATTTAATGATCGGATTGGACTTATTAAAAACCAACGCCCCGCAAGCCGTGGCCCATTTACAAGTCGCACAAAAAAGTGCCCGCCCGGAAGTCAAAATGCTCAGCGCCCTTTATTTGGCCCGTGTCTATCATCATGGGGCCCGGGGTATTGAACAAAACTATCCCAAGGCTGTCGCCTATTACGAACAAGCGGCGCAGTATGATGTGGCCGAAGCACAATATCTGTTGGCTTTGTTTTATGATGCGGGGGATAGAGTGCCGCAAAACCAAGAAAAAGCCAAAGAGTATATGCGCCGGGCGGCCCGCACTTTACCCCAAGCCAAATACGCCCTGGGGGTATGGATGGAACGGGGATACTTTGGCACACCGAATATGGAAACGATTGTGCGTCTTTACACAGAAGCCGCTCAACAAGGTGTGGTAAATGCCATCAAAAGTCTGATTTCTATTTACCATGGGGGCTTTGAAGGGATTCCCCAAAACATTGAAAAAGAATATTATTGGCGCGCCGAGTTAAAAAAAAAGGCCAAAAAATGACTTTACTGAGAAAAAACTATCAAAAACCGACTTTTAATCTTCCTGAAACACGTCTGACGTTTATGTTAAATCCTCAAACCACGGTAGTGGAAAGCGAATTGGATTTTGAAAATGCCAAAGTGGGAGAAGAGATTTTTTTAAATGGTGAAAATTTAGAATTAAAATCTATTTCTGTCCCTGACTATCGTCTTATGGAAGACGGCCTGTTTTTCAAAGTCCCAGCAGAAAAATTCACCCTAAAGACAACGGTGGCCATTCATCCGGATAAAAATACGACTCTGTTTGGCCTTTATGTGTCCAACGGACTCCTCACCACACAAAACGAACCTGAAGGTTTTCGTCATATCACCTATTATCCTGATCACCCTGACGTGATGAGTCATTATATTGTCAAAATCAAAGCCAACAAAAAAGATTATCCCGTCCGTTTAAGTAATGGAAACATTATTCAGGAATCGGATGACGAAATTACCTTTGACGACCCGTTTAAAAAGCCGAGTTATCTGTTCGCTTTGGTGGCCGGAAAATTGGATGAATTACAGGATACCTATATCACCAAATCGGGTAAAAAAGTGGATTTACATTTATATTGTGAAGTCGGGAAAAAAGACCGTCTATCCTATGCCTTAGGGGCCCTAAAACGCGCCATGAAATGGGATGAAGACACCTTTGGGTTGGAATACGATTTGAACCGTTTTTCCATTGTGGCGGTTTCCCATTTTAACTTTGGGGCCATGGAAAATAAATCCTTAAATATCTTTAATGATTCTCTGCTTTTGGCCGACCCGATGACAACAACAGATAAAAACTATATTGACATAGAAGGTTGTGTCGGACATGAATATTTCCATAATTACAGCGGCGATCGGGTGACTTTGAAAAACTGGTTTAACCTGTCCTTAAAGGAAAGTTTAACCGTCTATCGCACGGCCGAATTTTCCTATGATTTACATTCCAGACCTTGCGAACGTATCAACAGCGTGTTGAATTTAAGGCATTATCAATATCCTGAAGATGACGGACCTTTGGCACACGCCATTTTATTGGAAGAAGCCGAATCTGTTGAAAATTTTTATACCACGACAATTTACGAAAAAGGCGCCGAAGTTATTCGGATGATGCGCCAAATTGTGGGCCCGCAAAACTTTATGAAAGGGGTCGCGCTTTACTTTACCCGTCATGATGGGGAAGCAGTGGAAATTACCGATTTTATTCGGGCGATTGAAGAGGCCAGCGGTTATGATTTAACCCAGTTTATGTTGTGGTATCAACTGCCCAAGCGTCCAAAGGTTCAAATTCAGACGAACTATCAAGACCACACCTTTACCGTTCACATGACCCAAACGCACCCTTTGACGAACAAGCCTTTCCTGATTCCTTTGCAATATGGTTTGGTGGGCAGTGATGGGAAGGATTTACTCAACGGGACTTTGATTTTGGATGAACACGAAAAAACATGGACCTTTGACGTGATTGAAAAACCCGTACTCTCTATCAATCGGGATTTTTCGGCCGTGGTGGATATTGATATTTCTTATACCCCGCAGGAAAGAATCCATTTAATGACATCAGATTCAAACCTGTTTAATCGTTATGAAATCGGACATCAGTATATGTTGGACAGTTTTGTCAAAATGCTCAACAATCCCAAAGAAGAAATAGACGAAACACTCATCCAAATTTTGGGGACTTATTTAACCCAAGATGTGGATCCGATGTTTAAATCTTATGCCCTGACTTTGCCCACAGACAATGAAATTATCAACTTAAGTCAAAATGTGGATGTGGATCAATTACAATCTATTCGTCATTTGGTAAAAAAACATTTTGCCGATAAATATCAAGAACAACTGGTGCAACTCTATCACCAATTAAATGAAACGAAAACTTTTGAACTCAGCCAAGAAGCCATGGGAAAGCGTGCTTTAAAGAACATTTTGTTGGGCTATATTGCTTGGACAAATCAATCAGAGTTGGCTTTTAATCAATATAAAAACGCCAATAATTTTACCGATTTAATCGGGGCTTTGACGGTTTTGGTTCATCATCAAATGCCACAAGCCCAAGAAGCATTAAATGATTTTTATGCCCGCTATAAGGACGATTCTCTGGCTTTGAATAAATGGTTCACGGTTCAGGCTTTGACCCCTATTGAAGAAACCGTGAATACCGTGAAAAAATTGATGACCCACCCCGATTTTGATATAAAAAATCCCAATCGGATACGGGCATTGTTGGGGGCTTTTTCGGTCAATACAGTCGCCTTTCACACAAAAGAAGGGTATGCTTTCATTGCGGACCAAATCATCAGTTTGGATCAAATCAATCCGATGATGGCCTCACAATTAGCCGAAAGTTTCAGGTCTTGGAAAAAAATGAGCCTGCATTTACGGACCAGCGCTGAAAAAGCGCTTAATAAAATACAGAAAAGTTCTTTAAGTCCCACCACAAAAGAAATTATCGCAAAAATAATTTCCGCCTAAATTATTTCCAATAATCTTGAATCCAAGGGGCGGGTTTTACATGCTTATAGATTTTTTTATAGCCTCGCGGATATTTGGGATCTTTAGGATTGGCCGACCAGATGCCTTGAATGGCTTCTTCAATACCGGGTTGGCCATGAAAAGCCACCATTTTCAGCCCTTTGATTTTAGGCAATTTCGGCGTAAAGAACCAACGAAAAACGCCCATCGGCATACAATGGAAACGATAACTTTTAAACCAATTATCCGGCCAAAAATTTAACGCCCCGAATTTTTCAATCACTTTATAAGAAAGGTATTCTTGACTGGCGGTATAAAAGCGTTCAACCATTTCTTTTGGGTGCGCTTCAAAAAAGGATTTGACAAAGCCCAAAGTCCCCACCACAAAAGAATAGCAACTGGCCTGCCCCACCTGATTGGCTTTTTTGCCTTTACGATGTTTCCAATCGTTGATGATATAGAACTTATCGTCTTTCGGATAAGCCCAAAAAGCATCCAAAGGTCCCACAATCAAAGAATCTAAATCAAAAAAGAACACTCGCTTACCCGTCAATCCCCCCAAGGTATCATCACACAGCGCCGCTTCTTTGCGGTAAGAATAACGATTATCTTCTGGGGCCACCTGTAATTGCGGTAAGGGTTTGATATGAATTTCGGGATCTAATCCCGCCCCGTTATCCGTAAAGCAATAAAATTCCACATGATGAAACAGGGTATAACGACAAATAGAACGATACAGATGATTCACATCCGCCGGCCCATAATATGTCCCCCACTTGATACAAATGACATGAACGGTCGGGGCCTGAAAATCGGGTGTCTTTTCACGAAAGGCCGCCGCTATTTTTTCCAAATCAGGGAGTGTATAATTTTCCAATGAATCATAGTTTTTATTTTGTAATTCACGGATAACGTTTTCTACTGTGGCAGATTGTAAATCTAAAGTCATGCTATGCTCCTTGTTATGAACTATTTTATAAAACCTGATACAAAAAATCAACCCAGTAATTTTGTACAGACGGATTTAAAGTCTTGGATAATTTCTGCCTCATTCGGGATAACTTTATTGCGCATCACGGGCTTACCATCACAAAAGACATCCGTAATACAAGAACTGTCCGCGGCATAAATCATATTAGAAATCAAGTTATTGTTCGGTAATAAGAATTGATTATTCATATCCACCAAGATAAAGTCAGCCAATTGACCTTCTTTAATTTCACCCGCGTTGATACCGAAAGAATTAAATCCGTTTTTGGTCGCCAGATGATAAATATCATTGACTTTGGCAGCCAGCACTGAGTTGGATTTATGCTTGGCCGACAGGGCGGCGATTTTCATTTCGCTCATCATAGACAAAGAATTGTTTGAAGACACGCTGTCCGTCCCCAAAGACACAGGCAGCCCCAGGTCCAGATACTTTTGTAAATCCATTTGACCTGAGCCTAATTTTAAATTGGATGTCGGGCAGTGGGAAATGATTGTGCCTGTCTTTTTAATCAAGTTTAGGTCATGATCATCACAATGGACGCAGTGCGCAAACAAGGTTTGCGGGCCCATCACCCCCCATTTATACAATAATTCCACGGGGCGACAGCCGAATTTTGCCACACAATCATCCACTTCTTTTTGTGTTTCGGCCACATGAATTTGAATTCCCGAATGATATTGTTGAGAAAGCGCATAAAAGCCCTTTATCAACTTTTCGGAACAGGTATAAATCGCGTGGCAGTATAGGGATTTTTGAATCCGCGCATTGGGGGAAGGCGTCTTTAAAAACTCGGTTGCCCGTTGGATACGGCGTTCAGCCTCGGCTTCATCCAAAAAATCCATGCCGGGGTAAGGAAGCACCGCCCGAATACCCATTTCATTGACGGCTTTAATGGTTTCGGGGACCTCAAAATACATATCGGTAAAGCAAGTGGTTCCCGTTTTAATCATTTCCAAAATCGCATAGCGGGACAGGGGATAAAAATGTTCAGGCTTCAACTTGGCTTCTCGGGGCCAAATTTCTTTATTCAGCCAATCAAATAAATTTTGGTCTTCGCCAATGCCCCGTAAGAACATCATAGACGCATGCGTGTGCGTATTACAAAAAGACGGAAGAATGGCTTTGTCGGTGGCATCCATGACTTCATCAACCGCCACATCAATTTTATCGGCGATTTTTTCAATCTTTTTGCCTTTAATTAAAATATCTTGGGGTTTGTCAAATAAAAAAACGTTTTTCAGTAAAATCATAAGGCTTTTCCTTTAATAAATAGAACGTTCAAATTTTAACGTTTTTATCTGATTTTTGCAAGGAAAATATCGGCTTTCCTTTATTTTATTGACTTTTCGGGGAATTTTTGGTATAATATCGCCACTTTTAAAAAAGGATTTTTTATGGATACATCAGCACGTTTAAAAAAAACACACAGCCTTATGCGGAAAATTGAATTACACCAAGATTTAAACAGAATCTTTATTTTATGCTCATTGGGGGCGGTGATTCATGCTTTAACTTGCTTCGGGACACCGAAAAAGTTGAACACAGTGGATTATTTGGGGGTGCCTGCCTGTGCGGTCGCCTTTAAAAGAGCCCGTTGTTTAAGCAAAAAAGAAGAACAGGGCCTAAAAATATGGCATACTTTACAGGCCAAAACCGCCCGTCAAGGATAAAAGTTTTTAAATAAAAACACCCCTTGGGTGGTCTCTCTTTTGTCATCCTGTTTCCCATTTTTTTGTCGTCCTGATTTCCCCCCTCTTGTCATCCTGAGGGAGTTTATACGACCGAAGGATCCATGGATTCTTCGGGGCGTTGCCCACTCAGAATGACGGTTGGGTTTGTTGTCATGACTCTCTTTTTCTTTGTCATTCTCGGGCTTGACCCGAGAATCCATTGGCACGTTGACACGAACCATTGAGGTTAATCCCAACTCTCCACGCTGACCCATAAATGGATTCTGAAACGAGTTCAGAATGACAAAAGAGTCAAAGCGAGGAGGGCTACTTACACAACGCAGAGGGGGCGTTGGTGCGACTGATGAAGTTGACATAACCATTGGACACGAGGTACGCGTCGCCAGAATTATCGGTGACGCCTTCGCAACCACCTCCAACACTCTCACAATCGTTCGTCCAGAAATCAAGACCTGATAAGCCTTCTGTAGTGCAAGTTTCAGTTGATGTACAACCAATATCCGATAGTGCGACCATCGTCATCTTATTATCTGTACATTTTGCTTTAGCTTCTGTCCACATCATCTCACCAGCGAAAAAACAATAATCAACTGTACCAATGGTTTTAAGTTCCCCACTGGCTTCATCTTCACATTTTTCCTTTGTCATTGTAGGGGCAGTTGCGCCGGCGTCGCCTAAGGTTACGGTTAAAGTGGAAGTACCTGAACCACAGGTTCCTTCGGCTTTGTCGCCTAGTTGATTTTTGACTTGGTCGCAGACACCTGTGTCTGTGATAGCGGCCACAACTGTTTTATCCGGTTTGTAAGTGATTTCACTGGCACCACTGGGGACTGTTGGACTCACGGTAGTGGAATACAACATATCCGTGGTACTTCCTTGTCCTTTATTCGCGGACATTCCCAACATATAGATGGTGGAA
>JAZRVC010000039.1:0-39520 GCA_045598925.1 Alphaproteobacteria bacterium | reverse complement strand
ATTCCGGATTTAGTCCGGAATCCATTGGCACGCTGACACGAGCCCTTGAGATTCTTCCCAACTCTCCACGCGGAAGTGGTAATGGATTCTGAAACAAGTTCAGAATGACAAAAGTAATTATTATTCTTTTTTATATTTTTAGTCATCTTTTACTCCTTTTTTGTTGAACTAAAAAATGTCGCTTGGTGAGAGCGACTGGAAGTTTCATAGCTATTACACGAATAGTGCGGCCTATTGACCGATAACGGTTTATTTGAACCGCCTTCCAGCCAAATGACCAGAAGGTTGGTTTTTTGCGCCGATGGTTGTCGGCAACGTGTAGAGGCTATGAACCCTCTGGGTGGACACCATCCCACCGCAAAATCACTTTAGCGAAATTTTAGATAATCTGCAACAGAAAAATTTAACGCTGTCTTTGCGCCTTTAATTGCAACCAACGAGATTTAGAAAATTCTCGGTTGGCTTTTAAACGCGCTTGTTGGCGTTCAATATGAAAATAATATAAATCTTCGGGTGTGTGAATCATCCTTTGAAATTGATGAACAATAACGGATTCCGCCAGATTTAATTGTTGTGCTTTTAACTGAAGAACATCCTCTTTATTCCAACACGGATCATAGTGCATTTCATTTCCTTTTTTTTGGGGCGGATTCTATCCGATTTTGTCAAAAAAGTCAAAAGGAATTTAATGTTTGCTATTTTTTTATTTTTCGTGTATAATAGTGTTGTTCATCTTTGATGAAGCCTTTTTTGACTTAACTGAACGATATCTCGGTTGCAGCCGAAAAAGTGGGAGAAGAGAACAACTAACCTAAAATGAAAGGAAAAAAAGATGTCGCTTACAAAAGAAGCCAAGCAACAATTGATTGCTGATTATGCTACAACAAAAAACGATACAGGTTCACCTGAAGTGCAGATTGCTGTTTTAACAGCGGAAATTTCTGCCTTGTCTGAACACTTAAAGGCTCACCCCAATGATTTTCATTCGGCCAGAGGTTTAAGTGCACGCGTGGCTAATCGCCGCCGTTTGTTGGGCTATTTGAAAAAGACGGATAGCGCTCGCTATGACGCTCTCGTTAAACGCTTGAAACTGCGTAAATAGTTTCACACTAAGGGGGTGTCAAGGGATACCCCCTTTGATAGCTGTATGATGAAAGGAAAAATATGAGCTTATTTAAAACTTACAAAAAAGAAATGACTTGGGGCGGTCGTCCTTTGTCTATTGAAACAGGTAAAATCGGTCGTCAAGCCGACGGGTCCGTGATTGTGCGCTATGGCGACACAATGGTGCATTGCGCTGTGTGTGCCAGCAAAACCACCCCTGATACCTTTGAAGATTTTATTCCACTGACCGTGAATTATCAGGAAAAAACTTATTCAGCCGGTCTGATTCCAGGTGGATTTTTTAAACGTGAAGGCAAACCCAGCGAACACGAAGTGCTGACTTCTCGTTTGATTGACAGACCTATTCGTCCGTTGTTTGTCAAAGGATTTAACAATGAAACGCAAGTCGTTTGTACGTTGATTTCTTATGATAAACGTCATCAAGCGGATATCGTGGCGATGATTGCAGCCAGTGCGGCGTTGACGATTTCCGGGCTTCCTTTCTTGGGACCCATTGCTGGGGCCAGAATTGGCTATATTGACGGGCAATATGTGTTGAACCCGGAAGTGAATCACTTGAAAAAGAGTCAGTTGGACTTGGTCGTGGCCGGCACCCGTGAAGGTGTCTTGATGGTGGAATCCGAAGCCCAAGAACTTTCCGAAGAAATTATGTTGGGTGCGGTGGAATTTGGTCATGCGGCTTTGAAACCTGTGATTGACTTGATTATTTCGTTGGCCGAAGAATGCGCCAAGGATCCTTGGGAAGTCAAGGCGGAACCTGCCGAATATGCGACTGTGCGTGCCGAAATCAAGGATAAACTGGGCGCCGAAATTGAAGCGGCCTATAAAATCCATAATAAGTTGGAACGTCAAGATAAGATTGCCGAAATCAAAGAAAAGGCTAAGGCTTTGTTTGATGGTGAAGGACATGAAGCGGAACTGGCTATTTATGAAAAAGTGTTTCATGAATTAGAGGCCCGCACCGTGCGTGATTCTATCTTGGCCGGAAATCCCCGTATTGACGGGCGTGATACCAAAACCGTTCGTCCGATTGAAGCACAAGTGGGATTGTTGCCCAAAGCGCACGGGTCTGCTTTATTCACCCGTGGTGAAACACAAGCGATGGTTGTGGCCACTTTGGGAACTGCGGATGACGAACAAATCGTGGATTCTTTGAACGGGGAATACAGCGAACACTTTATTTTGCACTATAACTTCCCGCCGTTCTCGGTGGGCGAAGTGGGACGTATGGGATCCCCGGGACGTCGTGAAATCGGCCATGGAAAACTCGCTTGGCGTGCGATTCACCCGATGTTGCCCAAAAAAGAAGATTTCCCTTATACCATTCGTGTGGTGTCCGATATTATGGAATCTAACGGGTCTTCCTCTATGGCGACCGTGTGTGGCTCCACCTTATCTTTGATGGATGCGGGTGTGCCGATGAAAAAGCCTGTGGCGGGTATTGCGATGGGATTGATTAAAGAAGGGGAAAAGTTCGCCGTTTTAACGGATATCTTGGGTGATGAAGATCACTTGGGTGATATGGATTTTAAGGTGGCCGGTACCAAAGACGGTGTGACGGCTTTACAAATGGATATTAAGATTACCTCCATTACCCCTGAAATTATGAAGATTGCTTTGAACCAAGCGCATGAAGGCCGTATGCACATTTTGGGCAAGATGGCCGAAGCGATTGCCGAACCGCGTGCGGATATCAGTCCGAACGCCCCACGGATTCAATCCTTTATGATTGATAAAGATAAGATTCGTGATGTGATTGGGACAGGCGGTAAAGTCATCCGTGAAATCACGGAAAAGACTGGCGTCAAAGTGGAAATCACTGATGATGGTTTGGTGTCGGTGGCGGCTGTGGATAGCGAAGCCGGTAAAGCCGCTGTGGATTGGATTAAAGGCATTGTGGCCGAACCGGAAGTCGGCAAAATCTATGATGGCGTTGTCTGTAAGATTATGGAATTTGGCGCTTTCGTGACCTTTATGCCGAATCATGATGGTTTGGTGCACGTGTCTGAAATCAAACCGACCCGCGTGGAAAAAGTGACAGACGTCCTGAAAGAAGGCGACAAAGTCAAAGTCATGTGTATGGGTATGGAACACGGTAAAGTGCGCCTGTCCATGAGACGCGTGAACCAAGAAACAGGGGAAGAAATTCCCGTAGAAAAAAAGCCCAAGAAAGACAAGAAGGCAGAAGAGCCGAAAACTCAAGATTCATCTGAGTTGGCTAACATTCTTCCTGATGCCTAAATTGGGAAACACAAAACAGAATCGCTCTTGAATTTCAGGGGCGATTTTTTTATTGCAATTTCAAAAGGGATTGTTTAAAATGAGTTCGTCCTTTTCCAAATGGAAAAGGCAATGGGCGTAAGAAACCCATAAATCGCGGAGTTGACAACAACTCTTTAAATAATGTTGACATTCGTCCTTTGGGGCGGATGTCAGCTGAATAAGGCTTCTAGCCGAATAGGCTGAGCCGTTGCGATTTACGGTTTCTTAACATCCGCCCACTTTTCGGTGGGTTTTTTATTTAACTTTAACAATAGGAGACTGTATGTCAAAAAATAAAAATGTGAAATTAGAACAAGGGCAATCAAACTTTTCCCCCGTCATCCTGAGCGGACGCGAAGGATCCATGGATTCTTCGGCTAACGCCTTCAGAATGACAAGTCAGAGTGGTCGGTCAATGGTTGAAATGCTGGGCGTTTTGGCAATTATCGGGGTGCTGTCTGTTGGTGGTATCGCGGGGTATAAAATGGCGATGAATAAACATCGCGCCAATGAAATTTTACAAGGCGCCAGTATGCGTGCCATGGTGGTATCGGCCCAAATCCAAACAAAGCCCACTTTAACAACTCCCAGTTTAGGGGAATTTACAGATACACCCGCGGGGGTGACAATGACTGTGGCCACACGCACTGCCACAGATACGCAATTTAAATTGAATTTAAGTGGTGTTGATAAAGATGTTTGTGCCCAAATGAAAGCGGTTATCCCCAATAATTCTAATAATCCAAAAATCAGTGATGATGATACCTGTTCGACGCTTACTTATAATAATGATTTGAGTGCGGGGGAACCACCTATTTCTCAGAATGTTTGTACTGAATCCGGGGGTACTTTTATTGCACCGGCTTTTTGTGTGTATAGAGGAGGTGAAGTGTGGAATGATGCCAAAACAATTTGTGCCAGAATTGGTGCTCAGATGGTGACACGTGCGGATGTTGGTTGTGCCGGGATTGAATCCGGTCCCTGTCCGAATCTGAATCCGGGGTTAAATGTACCGTATACCAGTTTTTGGACAAAAGATTGTTATGATACAGAATGTGAAAAAGGATCTGATTTTGGGACCGCATACTATTTAGTATATCATGAGGGTGGTATGGAAGTATCTCATAATATGGATATGATGGAATACCAAGGTATCGTTTGTAAGTAATAATTAGTTTTGTTGCTTTGTTGAAAAAAATCCCCGCTGGAAATCAGCGGGGAGATTTTTTGTTTTTACCGATTATTTCTTATCGGCAACGGCAGCTTGAGCTGCGGCCAAACGAGCCAATGGCACACGATATGGTGAGCAAGATACACCATTTAAGTATTGATTTAAATACTTAATGGAATCAGCGTCCCCACCATGTTCACCACAAATACTCAAATAAATATTCGGATTTGTGGATTTACCGGCTTGGCAAGCCATCGCGATCAACTTACCGACACCATGGCTGTCCAAAGATTGGAACGGATCACGTTCATACACACCTTTGGCCACGAATGTGGGCAAGAAGGAACTGGCGTCATCACGGCTCATCCCCAAAGTTGTTTGAGTAAGGTCGTTTGTACCGAATTCAAAGAAGTCTGCGAGTTCAGCGATTTCGTCAGCCAATAACGCAGCGCGGGGCAATTCAATCATTGTACCCACAGCGTATTCAACGCGTTTGCCTTTTTCAGCAAAGACTTTTTCGGCTGTTTCGTCGATTGTCTTTTTGCAGATTTCCAATTCTTTCCGTGAAGAAATCAATGGAACTTCAATTTCAGGTTTCACCTTAATGCCTTTATCGGCCACGATTAAAGCGGCTTCAATAATGGCACGAGTTTGCATTTCGCAAATTTCCGGATACACAATCGCCAAACGGCAACCACGGAAGCCCAACATGGGGTTGGCTTCGTGCAGTTGTGCTGTACGGGCGATAATTTCATCCACTGACACACCCATCATCTTGGCCAGTTCTTCTTGTTCTGCTTTCTTATTCGGCAAGAATTCATGCAATGGCGGATCCAATAAACGAACTGTTACTGGCAAACCATCCATGATGGAGAACAAAGCCACAAAGTCATCACGTTGGAAGGGCAAGAGTTTGTCCAAAGCCGCACGACGACCCGCTTCATCTTTGGCCAAAATCATTTCACGCATGTGATTGATACGGCTGGGGTCAAAGAACATATGTTCAGTCCGGCACAAACCAATACCTTCGGCACCGAAGTCTTTTGCTGTTTGAGCATCCAACGGTGTTTCAGCGTTCGCACGAACTTTGAGTGTGCGGATTTCATCCACCCAACCCATAAATTCACCAAAGTCGCCGGCCATTTCGGGCTTCACGAGTGGCAATTCGCCAGCCATCACTTGACCCGTTGTTCCATCTAAGGACAACATATCACCAGCCTTTAATGTTACGCCACCGGCTGTCAAAGTTTGAGCAGCATAGTCAATGCGTAAATCAGCCACACCGGACACGCAAGGAATACCCATACCACGCGCCACCACAGCAGCGTGAGATGTCATACCACCACGAGCGGTCAACACACCCTGAGAAACATGCATACCGGCAATATCTTCCGGAGATGTTTCCACGCGGACTAAGACAACCTTTTTGCCTTCTGAAACGGCTTTTTCCGCATCAGCGGCAGAAAACACGATTTGTCCCACAGCAGCACCGGGAGAGGCAGGCAAACCCATCGCGATAGGTGAGCGTTTTGCGGACTTATCAAACATCGGGTGCAACAATTGATCCAAATGTCCGGGTTCAACACGGGTGACGGCTTCTTCTTTTGTAATCAAGCCTTCACGAACCATATCCACGGCCACCTTTAAGGCAGCCAAACCGGTGCGCTTACCATTACGTGTTTGCAACATCCAGAGTTTGCCGTTTTGAACGGTAAATTCCATATCTTGCATATCTTTATAGTGGGCTTCCAATTTATGACGGATACCGTCCAATTGAGCATACACTTCGGGGAATTCTTCTTCCATGCAAGGAAGTGTCAAACCACGACGTTCATTTCCGATTTTGGAAATTTGTTGCGGTGTCCGAATACCGGCCACAACGTCTTCCCCTTGGGCATTCTTTAAGTATTCACCGTAGAAGTAGTTTTCACCGGTGGCCGCATCACGTGAAAAGCACACGCCGGTTGCAGAATCATCCCCACTGTTTCCGAACACCATACATTGGACGTTCACAGCGGTACCCCAATCAGATGGGATGTTGTTTAATTTACGGTAGAAGATAGCGCGTTCGCTCATCCAAGAACCAAACACAGCGCCAATCGCACCCCACAATTGTTCATTCACATCTTGTGGAACGACTTTACCCTCGGCAATACCGATTTGCTTGTATTCAGCAATAACAGCCTTTAATTGTTCAACGGTCATTTCTGAATCGTGTTTATAACCGTTTTCTTCACGCACGCGGTCCAACACGGCTTCAAACTTGTGTAAATCCACACCCATGGCTGTATCGGAATACATTTGTAAGAAACGACGATAGGAGTCATAGGCAAACTTTGGATTGTTGGAGGCTTTCGCTAATCCTTCCACTGTTTGGTCGTTTAACCCTAAGTTCAAAATAGTGTCCATCATCCCCGGCATAGAAACACGCGCACCGGAACGGACGGAGAACAACAATGGGTTTTCGGGATCGCCGAATTTTTTACCCATTACGGCTTCAACACCCTTTAATCCAGCCATCACTTGTTCTTTTAATTCATCAGAATAGGCTTTGTTGTTTTTGTAATAATAAACACAGGCTTCCGTTGTAATTGTAAATCCGGGAGGCACTGGTACACCAATGCTGGACATTTCGGCCAGGTTGGCACCTTTACCACCCAACTCATTGCGCATTTTGGCATTACCTTCGGCTTTACCGTCGCCAAATGTATAGACCCACTTTGTCATTTTCTTTTTTCCTTTGTTAGAGTTAAAAAACCGACGCCAAAACCTTTTGAGTCGGAAAATTGCTTTTTTTATGGCGAAATAAATAGCATTTTTTGAAATGAAAAGCAAGAAAAAAATATAAGAGTCGGCGCAAAATTATTTTATATTAAAATCGCCTTGACAGAAAATCAAAATATTGATACGCTAAAGCCTATCAAGAAAGGGGAAAATATGCCTTATCCAAAAACGCCGAAGGCCTATATTTGGTATTATTTGCGTCCGTATTTGGGTTCTTTACTGATGGGAATTGCGTTTATCAGTTTGTTGGCTTTTACCAGTCAATGGACAACGATTTATTTTTCCCAAGTGATAGATACCTTGGGGGACGTGATTCAAACGCAAAAGGATTTGGTGGCGCGTTTATCTAAGCCTTTAAGTTTAATCTTGATTTTTAGTTTGGCGGGGATTTTATTTCAAAGGTTAGCGTGGTGGGTGGCCGAAAAAATCATCCCCGAACTGGTCGTGCGGATTGATGAAGATGTGTGTCAATATATTGTGGGACATTCGGCCGAATTTTTGGCCAATCAACCCAGCGGTAAATTAGGGGGCCGACCGGGGCAATTGTCGGATAATGTGGCCGATATTGTGATGATGGCTCTGTTCGGATTTTCCAGCCCTGTGATCAATTTGTTGGTCAGTGTGGTGATTTTGTTAAATGTCAATCTTTGGATTGGATTGTTGTTGATTTTTTGGTCTATTCTTTTGTTTCTCTTTTTATCAAAAAGCGCCCAAAAATTACGTTTTTATTCGGCGGATCTGTCCGAAAAACAAGCCTCTTTAAGTGGTCGGATTGTGGATGTGATTATGAATGCTTTGACGGTGAAAAGTTTTGCTGCTTGGCAGTTTGAAGATAAATCTATGCGCCCGTATTTAAAACAAGCCAAAGAAGCTGAACGCTTACATATGCACAAAATGCAAAACGGACAAGCCATGCAATCTTTAATTGTGATGTTTTTTGATTTAAGTATGATTTTATTGTCCCTGTATCTGTGGCATCAAAAATTGATTACCACAGGACAAATTGTGTTGGTTGTTTTGTTGCAAAGCGGTGTGATTGAACGCCTGCATCATGTATTATATCAGTTGTTGGGATGGAACAGGACAATGGGGCGGATTGAAAACGGATTAAAAGTTGTCTCTATTTCCCATGATATTCAAGACCAACCTTCGGCCAAAAAATTGACCATCAAAAAGGGAACGATTGAATTTCAAAATGTAGATTTCGGCTATCGTGAAAAACAGGGGGTCTTAAAACATTTTAACCTGAAAATTAAAGCAGGGGAACGCGTGGGATTAGTCGGGGTTTCAGGCAGCGGGAAAACCACGATTATCAATTTGTTGCAACGCTTGTATGATGTGCGGGGCGGTAAAATTTTAGTGGATAACCAGAATATTCAAGAGGTCAGCCAAGATTCCCTGCATCAAAATATCGCGGTGATTCCTCAGGATACTTCATTATTCCACCGGTCTTTGTATGAGAATATCGCCTATGGGAAATTAAAGGTGCGCAAAGGGGAAATTATTCGGGCGGCCAAGCAAGCCTATGCTCATTCTTTTATAGAATCGGCCGAAAAAGGCTATCATACTTTGGTGGGGGATAGGGGAATTAAATTATCGGGCGGACAACGTCAACGGATTGCGATTGCACGGGCGATTTTGAAAAATGCCCCGATTTTGATTTTGGATGAAGCGACTTCGGCGCTGGACAGTGAATCCGAACAACACATTCAAAAAAGTTTAAAAACGTTGATGAAAGGCAAAACGGTGATTGCGATTGCACACCGCCTTTCTACCTTAAAAGAAATGGACCGCATTATTGTGATGAGCAAGGGCAAAATTTTGGAAGAAGGGAGTCCCGCTCAATTATTGAAGAAAAAAGGAAAATATGCCAAACTTTGGGCGCTTCAAACCCAAATTCTTCCCCCGAAAAACTAGTTCGTTCGGCTAGTTGCTTTTTTTGTCATAAAGGTGTATAATAGGGCGTCCACAACAGAAAGGATTCCCCATGCAATACCATTTACAACAAGTGATTGATTTAACGTCCTTAATGGGACGATTAGATGGTCCAGCTATTCAAAGTGCTTTACTTAATGCAAAAGATAAAACACCCTTTTATGATTATTTAGCAGCCTGTTTAAAAGAAAGACGGGACAAAAGGACTTGGCAATTAAAAACTTTAAAGAAATTAAATTTGCTTGCCTCTATGGAAGATTTGAAGGCTGTTCAAGACACGCTTTTTGATAATAAAATTGGCTTTAAGATGTTTGTCAGAACGGTTTCTCCTGCTTTTCAAAAGGTGGGACATTCGCCTTTTTATTTAAAACATGCCACTCGTATGAATGAAGGACGTTGGGCGTAAGGAAAAATAATGGACTTTATCAAAATCCGCGGGGCCAGACAACACAATTTAAAAAACATTGATGTGGATATTCCCAAAAATCAGTTGGTTGTGATGACGGGGGTGTCGGGCAGTGGTAAATCTTCCTTGGCTTTTGATACAATTTATGCGGAAGGACAACGTAGATATGTGGAAAGTTTATCCACCTATGCACGTCAGTTTTTGGATTTACAAAATAAGCCTGAAGTGGATTTGATAGAGGGGCTGTCGCCTGCGATTTCTATTGAACAAAAAACAACAGGCCATAATCCGCGTTCCACCGTGGCGACCACAACCGAAATTTATGACTATATGCGTTTGTTGTGGGCGCGTGTCGGGACGCCGTATTCTCCCGCCACGGGATTACCGATAGAGGCCCAAACGGTCAGTCAAATGACGGATACTGTCTGTGGGTATGCCGAAGGAACAAAGTTGATGATTTTGGCCCCTGTGGTACGTCATCGCAAAGGCGAATATAAAAAAGAATTTTTGGATTGGCAAAAGCAAGGCTATGTGCGTGTTCACGTGGATGGGGACCTTTTTGCCATAGAAGAAGTGTCCGAATTAGATAAAAATAAGTTTCACGATATTTCGGTGGTGATTGACCGATTGATTATGAAAGCGGACATTCAAACGCGTGTATCGGCGGATATTGAAAAGGCTTTGGCTTTGGCCGATGGATTGGTGAAGGTTGTCAATCTGTCAGACAACACGGAAAAACTGTTTTCTTCCAAGTTTTCTTGTCCTGTGTCCGGTTTTACGATTACGGATTTAGAGCCGCGCCTGTTTTCCTTTAATAACCCCGAAGGGGCTTGCGCTGTGTGTGGGGGATTGGGGGTGAAATTGACGGTGGATCCAGCGCTGGTGATTCCCAGACCCGAACTTTCCATCAATCAAGGGGCGATTGCGCCTTGGACAACGAAAAACGGGGAAGTCGGGCGCTGGTACGGGTATGCTTTAAGGCCGCTCGTTCACGGACTTCACTTGGATTTGGATAAACCTTGGGCGTTGTTGGATGAAGACACCAAGCAAGCGGTTTTGTATGGCTTTCACAAAAAAGGCGCGCATTTTGAAGGCATTATTCCCAATATGGAAAGGCGTTATTTGGAAACAGAATCGGATGAAGCCCGTGCAGAAATTGCGCGCTTTATGATGAATATTCCGTGTTCGGCGTGTCAAGGCGCGCGTTTAAAGCCCGAAGCCTTATGTGTGAAAATCGGGGGCAAGAATATCGCGGAAATTACGGGGCTTTCCATTGCCAAGGCTTTTGATTGGTTTCAAAAAGTGCCCGGTAAATTGACGCATGAGAAAAAAGAAATTGCCGATCGTATTTTAAAGGAAATTATTGAACGCCTTAAATTTTTAAACAATGTGGGTTTGGGGTATTTACCGCTGAATCGGATAGCGGGGACTTTATCGGGGGGCGAAGCACAACGGATCAGACTTGCCAGTCAAATCGGCACAGGCCTGACGGGGGTTTTGTATGTGTTGGATGAACCGTCTATCGGACTGCACCAACGGGATAATGATAAATTGTTGGCGACCCTCAATCACTTAAAAGATTTAGGAAACTCTGTGATTGTGGTGGAACATGATGAAGATACCATGCGGGCGGCGGACTATTTGTTGGATATCGGGCCCGAAGCGGGACGTCATGGGGGCTATTTGGTGGCCAAAGGCACCCCGAAAGAAATTGAAAAGAATCCGGTCTCTCTGACGGGTCAGTATTTATCGGGAATGCGTCAAATTGTGGTGCCCAAGAATCGCCGTCAAGGCAACGGAAAGTTTTTAACCATAGAAGGCGCAACCCTGCATAACCTGAAAAATGTGAAAGTTGATTTTCCTTTGGGGACATTTATTTGTGTCACGGGGGTGTCTGGCGGTGGTAAGTCCAGTTTAGTCATTGAAACGCTGTTTAAAAATTTGCACAATCTGATCAATAAGACGCACGAAATTGCGGGGCCCTGTAAAGCCATTAAGGGGACGCAGTATATTGACAAAATTATTGATATTGACCAAAGTCCGATTGGTCGCACGCCCAGATCAAATCCCGCGACTTATACGGGGATGTTTTCCCCTATTCGTGATTGGTTCGCCATGCTTCCCGAAGCCAAAGCCCGTGGCTATAAGGCCGGACGCTTTTCCTTTAATGTGAAAGGGGGCCGGTGTGAAGCGTGCGAAGGGGACGGGGTCAAGCAGATTTCCATGAACTTTTTGCCGGATGTGTATGTTAAATGTGATGTGTGCGGGGGGACGCGCTATAATCGGGAAACTTTAGAGGTCAAGTTTAAAGGCAAGTCTATTGCGGACGTGTTGGAAATGACCGTGGATGAAGCGGCGGAATTTTTTGCGGTGCAACCCGCCATTTACGATAAGTGTGCTCTTTTACAAAAAGTGGGCTTGGGCTATATGACCTTGGGGCAATCGGCGGTAACTTTGTCAGGCGGGGAAGCCCAACGGATAAAACTGGCCAAAGAACTGGCGCGCCGTTCCACGGGTAAAACACTGTATATTTTGGATGAACCGACAACGGGTTTGCACTTTGCGGATATTCAAAAACTGTTGGAAGTGTTGCAGGCTTTGGTGGAAGCGGGCAATACCGTCATTGTGATTGAACACAACTTGGATATGATTAAGTCGGCGGATTATATTATTGATATCGGGCCCGAAGGGGGCGAAGCGGGGGGAAAAGTGGTCGCGACAGGTACCCCTGAACAGGTGGCCAATATCCCCGTCAGTTATACAGGAAAATACCTGAAAAAAATCCTGAAGAAATAAAGCAACAGAAAATGTATGTTTATATTTTAACAAATCAGAAAAATGGGACATTATACATTGGGGTGACCTCAAATTTGATTAAACGTGTTTGGGAACATAAAAATGAATTTGTATCAGGTTTTACAAAACGATACCATTTACATACACTTGTATATTATGAAGTTTTTAAAGATTCAATGAAAGCGATTATACGGGAAAAACAATTAAAAGGCAAAAAAAGAGAGAAGAAAATTGCTTTGATTCAATCTTTTAATCCTGAATGGCAAGATTTGTATTCTGAAATTTGTAAGTAGCTTTTTATCATCCTGATTTTACCCCTCTCTCGTCATCCCGTTTTCCTTCTTTTGTCATCCTGTTTTCCCTCTCTTTGTCATCCTGTTTTTCCTCTCTTTGTCATCCTGAGCGAATGCGAAGGATCCATAGGTTGGATTCTTCGGGGCGTTGCCCACTCAGAATGACGGGGAAAAGAAAAGCATAAAAAAGTGCTTGACAAGGGACTTTTTATGTTTTACTCTAGCCTCAACTATTTTATTAAAAAGGGGGAATTATGCGAAAATTCTTATATCTTTGTTTGTTGGGCACGGTTTTGGCCGGGGCAGTATCCGTGAGTGGTTGGGCCGCGATAAAGTACGGTACGGGCAGTACGCTCTTTGGAAATGCGGGAATCAGCCTTTCTAATGGTAAAATTAAAGTCAGTGGAAAAGACGGTTTGTTGGGAAATAAGGCCAGTGGCAGTTGGGATATCTTCGGCGGGAAAGCGTCGGGCAGTGCCAAGTTGGCGGGTCAAAAGTATTCGGCTAAAACAGGAAGTTCCAACAAAAAATCATCAGGGAATAGTTCCGCCGGCGGGGCGGAATTATTTGGCGGTGGTTCCAGTGGTTCAACAACACGGACTTCAGGTGAATGGACGATTACAACAGGGGCAGACGGTATTCCCAAAATGACGAAAATTTCTACATCAGGGGGAACTGGGACTGGTGCAAAAGTATCAGTAGGAACAGGGACTGGTTCCACGGGAACAGGTGTTTCTGCTGCTGTAAAACCATCAGTGGGTGAATTTAATGCAGATGGTTCGGGCGTTTGGAACGGTTCGGGTTGGGACCCAACAGGTTCAAGTCCAGTCAAACTTTCTGTGGGTGATTATGGTGGTCCAGCAGTGCCGAGTGTTCCTTCGGGGAGTTCTATTGTAAAGCCGAGCGTCGGTGAATTTAATGCGGATGGTTCGGGGGTTTGGAATGGAACAGGTTGGGACCCAACAGGTTCAAGTCCTGTCAATCTTTCGGCCGGTGATTACGGTGGTCCGGCGGTGCCGAGTGTTCCCTCTGGGAGTTCTATTGTGCAACCAAGCGTTGGTGAATTTAATGCGGATGGTTCGGGCGTTTGGAACGGTTCGGGTTGGGACCCAACGGGTTCAGGTCCTGTCAATCTTTCTGCGGGTGATTATGGTGCTTCTGGATTAGGTGGTGCTGGTTCTGTAAATCTTTCTAATGTTTATCCTTCAAGAGTAGATGCAATTCAGGCCGGATTGGATAGCGTTGGTGGGAAAATTGTTGATGTAGCTTCTGATGGGAGTACTTTTACTGTCGAAATTGACGGTGAAACTATGACATTGACAAATGAGGAAATGAATGGTTTTATTCCCGCTGGTTCTTCTTATCAAGGCGAAGATTTAGAAGGTTTTTCTAAAGTTTATTATGATCAAGATGGTAATCCTGTTGCGGGAGTTAATGCTGATGGAGAAACGGTTGTTTTAATTGATGGGAAGGGACAGACAACTCCCTCGGCGATTGAACAACAGGTTGATTCCAATACAATGACCGCAGAACAAGAAGTGGAAGCGGCAGCGGCTGGGGCTGTTACAGGGATAGATAAAGCCATTATCTTTAACGTTGGGGAATATGTGTTGCAGGCTTTAGAAGCCGCTGAAGCCCAAAATCAAGATGATGCCACCAAAGAAACAACCGTGACGGGTGCCCAAAAATTCCGAGATTCCCAAGGGGATGAATGTGGCCCCAGTACGGGTTCTGATACCTCTTTGGATGCGACCACGATTTCATCGGCGGCCACCACTATGGTGACTTTATTGAGAAATAACCCCATGAATTTGGCCTATTTGGATGAAGCCAACTGCGTTTCCATTGAGGCTGATAAAGACACCACGACGGTGCAAGAATGTTTGCGTGGTTATCGTAAGTTGTTTGCCAATACGGTGGCTTTGTCGGGACAAATGATTTCTGAAGGCAGTAATGCGATTTCGTCCAAGTTCTATGAACGGGCGGAAACTTTTGCCAACGCGAATAACGGGTTGGGAACGGGTTCTTTGGGGGCGATGTCTGTTATCAATGATGCGGAACGTTATCCTTACTTTGAAATGGTGCGCGGCACAGCGTTGTCGGCGGTTCAATTAGGGGTGAAAGAGGCCGGAACACTCTTTGAATTAGATATTCTGGAAAAGGAGGCTGAAAATGCACAATAAATTTACAAAGTCTTTAATGGCGGGCGTCGTGGCCTCCTCATTGATGATGACCCCTGTGGCGGGACAGGCCGGAGATTGGATGGGCGTTGTTCTGCCTATCGGTAGTTTGGCGGTGACCTTGGCGACAGCGGGCACTGTGGCAACAATGACGGGTATCAATACGGATGCGGCCCAGATTGCGGCCGAGGCTTTGGTCTATGCGGCGATGTGTACAGTGACCGATACTTGGAGCCCCGAACCAAAAGATCATTATGAAAAAGCAGCCCAAGAAAATGATAATAAAAAGTGTCCCGGAACAGAGTCTTTCACAGATGTCAGTGATGTTCCTTTCTTTGTGAACTCTTTGGTGGCGAAAGGTTTGGAAATTGTGCCACTTCCCCCTGAACCGTCCGTTTTACCACAAACTTCTTCGCGTCAAGCGGCCATGCAGGTGATTACTTTCTTGCAAGGTTCAGATCCGAATTTGGAATTTAATAAAGACTTTACTTCAACCCAAGAACGCGCGATTGTGGGAAATCAACAGGCCAATGAACAATGGATTTCAACCGAAGGTATTGCGCGGGCCGAATTGGCTTTAATGACCGCTCAACAAGGGGCGGTGGATGATGGCATTGGTTTAGCCGATACGGCCACTTCATTAAACACAGAAGGTAAAGCGGACATTCAGACCAAAGCCGTGGAAGGATCCAATATACAATTGACGCTATCTGATATGGCAGGGTCGGGGACCAGTACCGCCGAAGCCATGCGTATTCAATCGGTCATGAATTTGGAATTGGCGCAACGGATGAATTTAACGAATATGTTGCAAGGCAATATCCTTTCTTTGGAATCGGCACGCCTTTTGCAAGAATCTAACCCCAATTAAATAAGGAGGAAATGATGAAAAAACTCTCGGTTTTCCTTTTGGCTTCTACTTTATTGGCAAGCACACCGTCCTATAGTATTACACCCATCAGTGGTGGGTTGTCTTTGTTTGGACATACCTTGTTTTCAGAAGTGGCGACCCACGTGGGATGTTGGAATATCGGATGTCATGTACCAATTCCAGGACCTTGTACAGCCATTTGTGCAGCGTCGGTTGATTTGCCTTATGCTTGGAGTATTTGGATTGACTTTGCCACGGCGGCGGCAACCGCTTTGGATGCGGCGGCCACTTGGGCCCAAAATGATCGCACGATTGATGCGGAAGATGCTGTGGCGAAGTTGGAAGATTCTTTAAAGGCGGGCTGTTCGGGCGGAAGTCAAGATGACACGTCTTTGGATGCGGAATCTATGAATGTGTATGCCCCGCAAATCGTGGTGGATGCCTTAAATGATAATGAAGATTTGGATGGCGTGCGTGCCGCGGTGGAAGATTATGTCTTTGAATCCGAAGATGCCGGTATGAACGGAGATTGTAAAGATTCCCATAATAAGTGCGCCGAAAACAGACAAAATATGTGGGCGTTGTTGTCGGTGACTTTGGCCGAAGCGATGGGTGATAAAATTATCAGTAATTCACAGGATATGTCGGGCGTTTTTGATGCCTTGGCCAGCCAATTCAGCAGTCAAACCAGTCCGATGGGGATGTGGGGTGCGATGAATAAGATGACGGTGGATACGCAAATTCAAATGAATGATTTGAATGCCCTGTATGCGCGTGATTTGGAAATGAGCGCGTTGGGTGGCTTAAATAACTCGGGCACGGTAGAATTTGTGCGGGTAAGAAGATAAGGGGGATCAGATGAAAAAAACTCTTTTAAATATCACGGCCATGGGATGTGCGTTGGGGTTGATGTGGGGGGCTTCGCCTTCTCAGGCAACGCCGGGACTTTTGTTTGCTGGGGTGGAAACGCCCACTTCATCAGTGGACTTGGGCCGTGCGATTGAAGGGATTATCTTGGGCATTATCAATTTGTCGGGAGACGGGGAATCTAAAGCCTTATTGATTGCCAAACAGGAAGAAATCAACGAAAAAGCGGATGGCACCTATAATTCCAGTCCGAATAATGCTTCTTCCGTCTATGGACAGGCGGCGGGAACAGCCTTTACCAACGGGGCCTACGCCTATGTGAACGCCAATGTGTGGAATAAGGATTTATATGTGTATGATAAATTGGCCAAAGCCTTAGGTAATAACCCGACTTTGGCGCAAACGCGTCAGGCTGTCATTGATACTTTCTATGCGGACGGAATCAATGATGCGGACAAAAGAGAAACAACCTATAAAGAAACCATTCGTCAACAACGTCAAGATTATGCCCGATTGGTGACCAAACATCATTTGGATTTAAGTTATAATCTTCAACAAGCGATTCAGGGCGATTTAACCGCGGCGGGAAAAGCGCCTGTGGCCAGTGATAATGAAGTGGGCGCTATCGCGATTGATGCGCAGACCTTGGATGAAATGATTAAAACCACTTTGGTGGATTTAACCATTCAGATTGAAATGATGGAAGCGGATGCTTTGGCATTTATGGTCCATCAACCTGTGGAAATGCTCGCAGAAACAAAAGGAGAATAATATGTCTAAAAAAACTAAATTTTTGGCAATTGTTGGGGCGTTATGCCTGTGGAGTGCTGTGTTGCCAACTCCTGCCAACGCTCAATTCCATGCGCTTTTTGTCGGGGCAATTCCGGATTGGGTGAGTGCTGCTTTCCGTGCTTTGACGGCGGCGGTCAAGTATTTCTTGGGGGATGATACCTCGTTGATTGCTGAACTGGTGTGGGATGAAAACAGTTCCACCGGTTGTCAAGGGTGCGGGGGATGCTATGGTAAGAACGGCATTTCTGCGGATGCTTTGGATTTATCCGTTTCTTGGGAAGGTATTTCCTTGGATGAATCAGCCTATGGTACCAAAGGGTATGTCGCCCAAAACCAAGTGGCAGATTTGGCCCAAAAGATGATTCGGGATATTATGGATGAACAGGCTTCTTTAAGCGAATTGGATGCCGAAAGACATAAGATTTATTATAAAGCGCAACAACGTTCTATTCAGGCGATGGTAGATGCGTTGATGATGAAAAAAGCCTATGCCGAATTAAAAGGTGTGGTGGGCAAGTTATCCACCAGTTTTGATAACTATTCCGTGGCGGCCAGTGCGGTGGCCCAACGGCGGATTGTGTTGGATGAATTGATGGCTTTGAAAAAACGGGTCGTGGCGGCACGCTTAAGAACAAAGGCGCAAACTATGGAAATTGATTCAATCAATACAGATGCTTTGACGATTGAACCGAATATTCAGGATAGACCAGCGAACTAAAAAAAGGGAAGGGAGAATCAAATGAAATATCGTTTTTGGATGGCTTTGTTATTGTCCAGTGTCGTTTCTGTGGAGGCGGTGGCCGGTTTAAGTTTTACTTCCCCAAAACGCCCTCAACCCAGAATGATTCAGATGACCGAGTATTTGTCTGAAAATAATCAGGCCTTGCGTCAGGCGTTGGTGATTCATAATCTGATGAATCGGATGCCCGGATTGATGGAAGTGGCAGATACCGCGGATGGTTTGTCGGGGCAAAAAAAAGTGTTGGCCGAACAATTGAAATTGATGGAAGACTGTTTTGCCAAGAAATTCGGTAAGATGTATAAAAATCCCGAACAGGCCTGGAATAAAATGTCCGAAGCCTATGAAAAAAGACGTCAGGTTTCTGTCCCTAAATCTGGGGTGGAATCTTTGTCCATGAGTTCGGAAGATTTACTGAAAGAACGTCAATCCGCTTGGTATATCAATCGGGATGTGTTGATGGATGTTTATCAAAATCCGTCTAAATACGGGGCGGTCAATGATGATGGTTCTTTTGCTTTGTGGAAAGATCAAATTACCCTGTATAACAAACAATGGAACGACTTTTATGAAAAAATGAACACCCAATTCGGTGTGGAATTAAAAGGGCGTCCTGCCGTGGAAGATTCTGTGCGTTATAATTCCAAAAAATACAATGAGGTGTTGCAAGCGCATAAGGCTTATTTAAGCGGACTGAAAAAATATCGTCAAATTGAATTTAAAGAAAATCCACCCAAAGCACCGGAAGCGTTGCCAAATGTGAATAACTTGATTTTTGTAGATGCCGAAACAAATAAGGTGTATCCGGACTTGCCTGAAATTTGGAAGAACAAGGAAAATCAAAAACTGTTGGCGCAATCGGGCGGGGAATTTTCGGCTTTCTTTGAAGGCGGGGATGTCAAACGTCCTAATCTGGCGTTGGGTCAAATGCAAAAGGGTGATTTAGAAACCAGTTATGATGTGCGTTTGGCTTTGGATTCTTTGAAAAAAGGAAATGAATCCATAGAGGATACGTTGAACGAAATGCGTCAAAAGTATTTACAAAAACTGCAAGATTTAGGCATTGATACCCAAGGACTTACTTTGACGAGCAAAGGGGATTATGCTCAAGTGAAAAAACTTTTGAAGGAAAAGAAGAAAGAAGCCATTCAACAGGCCTATGATTATGTGGCCCAGTTAGAAAAGCAAGATTTGGCGCATCCCGAATTGACAGCGGCACGTCAAAAACGTCAACAAGAACGTCAAGCGCGTCTGTCTAAAGAAGCACAAAAGGCTTTAAAAGAAGTAGATCAAGAAATTATTTCTATCGGACAAATGTCGCCTGTGGCCCAACAAAAATTGGTGTTGGTGGCATTGGAAAAAGATACGGAAGGATTGACCTATTTAACCGAGACAAATGCGATGAATATTGATCAAATGATGCGGGAAAGAACCTCATCCAACAAATTGATTGCGGAATCCCAAAAACAGGTGCGCGATACAATTAAACAGCAAAATTCATTGCTCCCTCGTTTTAAAGAATGTTCTTTTTAGAAAGATGGGTTCAAATGACTTCTGAAAAGGCTTATTTATGCTTGATAGTGAGTTTGGTCGGAAGTATCTTTTTACTTTGTATCACGTTTTTCCTATCGTTTAATTTGTTTCGCTATGCGGATCAACTACGTGTGGTGTCCCAATTCTATACAATCGGGATTATGGATTCTTCGCGTCAGATGGATGTGGTGCCGTTTGAGGTAGAAAATAATAAATCAACATTGATGCAATTGGATGAAATGTTGATTCGGTATTATATTGAAAAACGGTATACTTCCATTCCTGATCCCACGGAAATGGGCAGACGTTGGCATAAAAGGGGTTTTTTTGCGAGTTTGGTCACCAAAAAAATTTATGACGATTTTGTTCCTGATTTGAAAAAGCAGTTGTCATCCTTGCCGTTGGTTGTCTATACGGTGGATATTTTGGATGTTCAACAAACCAGCGTGAAAAAAGATAAAAAGGGAAATGATATTTACACCTATACCATTGATATTGATGTGTATGCACGTTCCCCGAACGGTGAAGCCCAAAAAGTCCAAAAAAAGCGGGTGATTTTACAGGTGGGACATTATCCCAGTCGTATTTTTTGGAATAAAGAATTTACAACGCCTTACGGTATTACGGTTGCCACCAATCCTTATGGTTTTGTGATTGGGGATTTTTCAGAAACAGACAGAAAATAAAAAAAGTATTTGAAAAAATTTTTTTCTGTGCTACACTACACGCATCTAAGGAGATGAAAAAGGAGGTTAAAATGAAAAAAATCATTTATATCGCTTTGTTGGTGGTTGCTTTAATTGTGATTGCTTTGATTGTTGTGGGGTGTGGTTCTATTTATGAAAATCCTCCGGTCGGTATCGGGCGGGAATTTTCAGAATTGAAAAAGTCTCCTTGTGCTTGTTTGGAATTGAAAAAAGCCTCATTACCCGCTTGGCTTGTTTAATAAGGATAGCCCCAAATGGAACAAAATCAAAATTCAAAAGAGTCTTCTTATGAATTATTGAAAACCGAGCGTTATCTCTGGATGGCGCGGGCTTTTTCCGTGGTTTCTGTTTTGTCGTTGGTGGCGAACATTTTGCTTTTGGTGGCCTTGATTTCTTTACAACCTTTGACCCGTATTCAACCGTTTATGTTGAATATTCAAGATAAAGATCAACAGGTAATTGATATCAGCCGAACGGATTTCCAAAAACTGGATTTAAAGAAATTAGAGGAAGCCTATATTCGACAATACATTACTTCGCGCTATACGGTGGGGTCCGATATTGATGAATTAAAACGGCGTTGGGGGATTGGCGGGATTGTCAATCGGATGAGTTCAATGGGGGTTTACGGGGCCTTTGAAAGCAGTGAAGCATATAAGTATTTGCCTTTGGCGGAAAGCGGTATGACCCGCAGTATTGTGATTGAATCGGTCAACCCTTCCGGCAATCAATGGGTGGTTATTTTCCGTACCAGCACCATGCAAAAAGGGGCGTCTGAGCCCGTGACACAAACATTAAAAGCGATTGTGACCGTCGGGTTTGAACCTACACGTACTACATGGGAATACAGGTTGGAAAATCCTTTGGGATTCCAAATTAAAACGTATAAAGTTGAGGATGCACTGTCGGGAAGATAAAATTCTGAAAAAATGAAAAATTTATTGGACTTTCTGTTTTTTTTCAGATAAGATGAAAGAAAGTTTGGAGGAAAAATGGGACATTTAAATAAAAAAATCATTTGTTTTTTGATGTTGGGGCTTTTTTCCTGCCCTGTTTTGGGACAAGTTCAAACACCCGCGGACACGGAAAGTGCTATGGTGGTGGATGCCATCAATCAATCAGCCGGCGCTTTTGATCAGGTGGATTTAGGCTATGTTCATTCTTTGGGGATGCAACAAAAAGCATGGAATAATCCGATGGAACATTTAGGGGAAGGTCAAACCAAACCCGGATATACCAAATACAATTGGACCCCCGATACTGTTTTGCCCGTGCGTTTGCGTGAAGGGATGATGACTCTTATCAATTTACCACCTTGGGAATTGATTGAAAAAGTGCATATCGGATCGCCTGAATCTTTCGGGGGAGAAATTGCTTCGGCCAATTCTTTGTTGTTGTATGCCGATCCCAACTATATCGGGGTGGATAGCAATATGATTATTTTCGGTCGTTCCGGTAATCGCTATGTTTTCTATTTGCGCAGTGAAGGGTTTAATACCGATAAAATTACCCAATCTGTGGTGGATGTGTTGGTGGGGCCGCGTTGGACTCCTGCGACTTCTGGGGGACAAATGGGACAATCCAATGGGGTGAGTGCTTCGGCGGCGGCACCATTAAGGAACGCTTTACCTGCTTCTCAATCCAGTGTGAAATCTATGGGTGGTTTGGATCAAGATTGGTTAAAAACAGTACCGATGGATCCTGAACAAATTCGCTTTGATTTGGATATGTTTATTCCGAATCCGAATGATGTGGATATTGCCCCGGATAACATTTGGCGTGATAACATCTTTACCTATATTGATTTGGGACCAAAGGCTTTAACGATGACACAACGCCCTGTTGTTTCTTTGTTGTTGCAAGATTCAGAAGTCCCTGTCGGATACAGGACACGTGGCCCGAACAGTCGTTTGATTGTTGTGGAAGCCATTGGGGATTTGGTTTTAAGAAATGGCAATAAGTTGATTTGTATCAAACTGCGCCGTGATCCTTCTGCGGGATTGGAATTTACCGATTATGCCGCGGCAGGTGTGGGGACAAACGGTTCTGTTTCTCAGGCTTCAATGCCTGCTATGATGATGCAAACAAACTATGTGGCATCGGCTAATTTGGTTCAACCTTATTGTAATGATGCGATGGGGGCCGGACGTTGCGGACAGTATGCAGACTTTTCCAATATCAAAGCAATTCCCGATAATATTATGAAAGCAAATCAAGATGTTTTGGATTCTTTGGGAAAGAACGAAATTATTCCTGTGGTAGGCACGGAATCTGTGGCGATTGAATTTGGCACCAGCCCCACGATTTCTGAATTGGAAAACTTATGGAATAAAATTTATGCCAAAAATAAGGATCTTTTGTCAGGATATGAACCTTATTATTCCGTGGATGCGACCGCAGACGGGGATGTGATTGAATTGTTCCGTTTGCGTGCCGGTATGTTGAAAGATGTAACCACAGCCGAATCTTTATGTCGCAAGATGGGTAAGCGTGGGTATTCTTGTTCCGTCGTGAAAATTCAATAAACTGAGGGAAAAATGGCACAAAACAGAGCAAGTCTTTCTCAACAAACACAACGGCGCAGTAATCGTATTTTATTGATTATCGGCCTGATGCTCTTGTTGGCTTTTATGCTGGCTTTGTGTCGTATGTCTGCCAAAAAAGCCCCCCAAAATTACGTTCAAGAAGGGGGACCCAGCGGGGTAGATGTCATTATCGGAACGCCCGAAGAAGAAGGGGATGTTGCCCCTGTTTTCCGCCGGGGGGACGGAGAATTAAAAATTATTCCGGATAATAAAGTTGTGATGGAAAAGGTTGTTTTGGGATCGGTGTCCAAAAAGACATTGACGTTGCGCGCCGAAAATGCTGGGGTTAAAATTTTAAGTAAAAGTTTTGACACCAAAGACGTGCCTTTCCAACTGTCCGGGGATTGTATGGAAAAGGATGTGTTGCCCAACGGGGAAAGTTGTTTATTGGAAATTACGTGGAATCCGCAAACATTGGTGCAATTGCAAAATACTTTAACAATTCAATGGATTGAAGATAATCCCGGGGTTTTTGATAAGCAAAATTCTGTGATTACGGTGTCGGCTCAATCCACGGATTCCAAAGATTGTATTATTTGTAAGTGTAATGAAAAAGAACCTCAGGATGTTCCGCCGGAAGTGGTGGATATGGAAGGTAATTCCGGTGAAGTAGATAAAGAAAAAAAGACCGTCAAGATTGGGGATAAAGAATATCCTATGCCCGAAGACGATGATCCGGTGGTGCGGGATCCTGAAACGGGAAATCCTGTGGCCTTTATGCAACCCAAGACGGTGCCGCTTTCCTTATCCAATGAGTTGTTGGGAACGGTGGAAGATAATCGGACTGTATTAGATTTTGATAAAAATAAAATCGGTCGGTTGTTGGGGGATAATACCATTATCAACGATCAGTTTGAAATTATCGGTAAAGCGATTGATCAAGTGCCTGCCATGAAGGAAAACGGCGAAGTCATCGGTAAAATGAAAGTGGATGACAAAGCGAAAACCGTGGTGGTGGTGGATGCTAAGGATCGTGTGATTGGAAGGCCGCAAGTTGATGGACGTGTGGTGGATATGGCTGGCAAACAGATTGCTTATTTAAGTCCGTGGGGCTTGGTCATTGATTTTCAAGGCAAAATTTTGGGTGGTATTTACTTGGATGGGAAAGTCATCAATTCTCAAAATAAGGTGATTGGGACGATGCGTCCCATGGGCTTGGCAATTTCTAAAAACGGTGGTCTTATTGGGGGAACAATTCCCCGTGGTGTCGTGGTTGCGCCCGGTTGTCGTTCCTTTGGCGCTGTGGGGATGAGCGGTAAGATTTCGGATGCTTTAGATAAAAATATTGGCCATGTTTTGTTGGACGGTACGGTTGTCAATGCTCAAAATAATGAAATTGGTTCGGTGGTACGGGAAGGCCTTGTGATTGATTCAAGATCTAAAGTGGTCGGCTTTATCAATTCTGCCGGAAAGGCGGTCAATTTTAAAGGTGAGTTGATTGGTTGTGTCAATCCGGACGGCAGTGTCTTTTTTAAGGATAAATTTGTTGGCAGTGTCATGCCACAGGGGCGCGTGATTCGTGAGGCTTGCGGTCAAGTGGGCTCGGTTTATCCGAACGGGGATGTGTTTGATGATGATTTAAAAGTGGTGGGACGTGTTTCTCCCGATGGAGATGTTCTGAATGAAAAGCGCAAATATCTGGGGATGGTGGCGCCGACAGGAACGGCGATTGGCCCCGATTGTCAATTGTTGGGCTTGATTTCTTTAAATGGAACGGTTGTGTCGCCTGAGGGAACAAAAATCGGTTGTTTAACCCGTAATAAAGAAGTGTTGGCGCCTCAAGGGGACTTGATTGGTCAGGTAACCCCCACGGGTATTTTAATGGATGCACAAAATAAAGTAATCGGACGTGTCGGATTAGACGGGCAAATTTATGATGGTGTCGGGGCTGTGTTGGGATGTGTTAATTCTACAAAAAATCCATTACAAACCTTATCCAACAAAGGCGTTGTTTTGGATGAAAATGGTTTTGCGACAGGTTGGTCCTTTGTGGCGGGTAAAGTCTATGACAGTGAAAATAAATGGGTTGGAGATGTATTTTCCAACGGGGTTGTGATTGGGGAAAAACGTCAGTTGGTCGGCGTGGTTCCTTTAAGTGGTTCTGTCTTTTCCGATAAAGGGGAATTTTTGGGAACGTATGATCAAAAAAGCGGTTTGACTTTGGGCTTGAACGGGGAAATTTTAGGGCGCCTTTTACCCGGTAAAACCGTTATCAACGAACAAGGCACTGAAATTTTGGGACGTTTGATTGAAACAGGAACAACCTTTATTGATTTAAACGGTTTGGTTTTGGGGGTGTTGCAACCGGATGGAACACTGGAAAATCAAAATAAAAAAGTGGATGCCAAAATTTATGCCAACGGAACCGTCAAGGATGGTGAAGGCAAGTTATTAGGGGCGGCTGTGTCGTCGGGTCCTGTTTTGGATGCGGCAGGTCAATTCGTGGCTTTGGCCAAGAAAAATTCGGATGTGATGGATGAAAAAGGACAAAAGATCGGACGAACTCTTTCCAATGGGTTGGCGGTATCATTAGAAGGCCAGGTGTTAGGTCAGGTGTTTCCTGAATTGTCTGTTCCTGTTTCTGTGGAAGGGGCTTTGGGTTCTTTAATGCCTCAATTGATTGTGAAAAAAGAGGTGTCGGGATATCAGGCGCAAGTCAATGACGAAAAAGGAAATCTGATTGGAAATGTTTCTGCTTCCGGCTCTATCTTGGGCAGCGATAATTCCATTAAAGGCCATTTGGTGCCCCTCAATGTCTTTGTCAATGAACAAGGACGTTTAATCGGTTGGGCGAATTTTGCGGGCGGATTAAATAATCCTGATGGTCATCCGATGGCCTCTATTTTACCATCCGGTATGGCGGTGGGATCTGCGCAAGATATTCAAGGCTTTGTTGTTTCTCAAACAATTGCGATTGATACAATGGGACAATATTTGGGTTCATTGACCAGTCGTGGGGAAATTTTATCTGTTAAAGGAGAAGCGTTGGCCCATATTCGTTCGGGGGCTTTACTTTATGATGAACAAGGTATTTTATTGGGACGGTTGTTGGCCCCCGGTATTGCCCTGGATAATAACGGAAAATATATGGGATGGACCCGTTATGACGGACAAATTGAAAACGGGAAAAAAGTTTTAGGCTCGGTTGGGTTGGATGGGCATATTTTTGATGAACAAGGCACTATGATTGGTTTTTATTTGCCTTTGGGATTGGAAAGTTTTGCAGATTCTGGAAAATCTTTGGGATTAGTGAATGAAAAAGGGCAAGTGCAAGATGCCAGTGGTGTCGTAGTGGGGCAGGCCGACGCTTATCCTTATGTACGGATGAACAATGGGGATGTGGGACACTTTATCGGTTTAAATCCTTTTGCGAATCGCTTTCATAATACACAATCCTTGGGGACGGTGACGGCTTCGGGACTTTTAAAGCCTTTAAATTCGGCCCAAATTTCCGGTCAAGCGCTGACGAATCAGTTCGTGATGGATAACACCGAACAAATTACGGGGGGAATTTTGACAACGGGGCTGGCCACGGCGACCACTTTGGGTTCTTTGGGTGTGCCCTATATCAACGGACAAATTAAAAATGAACGCAAAATTTCGGGTGGTTTTTCTGGAAACGGTTTGGTCTTTTCAAGCAAAGGGGACTTACTGGGGGGAATGTATTCGCCCGCCATCTTGATTGATAAAAAAGGTGCCTATGCGGGGTCCACAGGTTCCACCAGCGGGGTGTTTGTCAAAGGACGTCAAGTGGGACATAAATTGGCTTTCCGTTCTGCTTTAGCCCCTGATTCGGCGTGGTTAGGAAATACATTGCCAAACGGGGTGGTTGTCGGGGCCAAAGGGGAATTTTTGGGTACGGTCACGGTGGATGGATCCGTTGTAAAAAAGGACAATAGTTTCTTGGGGCAAATTTTACCGGATGGCGCTATGGCGCAAGTTTCCCAAAAGGGTGTGTTAAATACGATGCCCTATGGGGGACATATTGTGCCCCAAGGATTACCCTTCGGGTTGAATCAAAAAGTGTTGGGTCGTACCACCGCGATGGGGGATTTGGTGGATCCGACGAATAAGAAATTAGAACGCATTTTGGATACGGGGAACATTTTTGGAAAAGATGTTTCTTTGGCGGGTGTTGTTTTGCCGTTTATTTCGGCCGTCAGTGATGAAGGGAAGTTTTTGGGAACTTTGACCTCTAAGGGGGAAGTGGTTGCCTTTGACGGAACTAAAGTCGGAAGTGTTGCCAATAACGGCACCGTTAAAGGGGAAAACGAACGTCAAATTTTGGGGGCTTTGGTGCCTGAACCGTTGGTGGTGAATAATTGTAAGGTGGTGGGACAAACAGCCTATGACGGGCGGGTCATCAATGGGCAAGGCTCTGTGGTTGGAAAAATTCGCAAAGACAGATGGGCCGTGGATTCCCAGAATAAAGAAATCGGACGGACGGTGCGCAGTGGGGCGGTGATGTCGCCCGAAGGTACTTATTTGGGACGGACGCTGCCTGATTCTACCGTGGTGGATATCAATGGGGTGGAGATGGCTTGTGCCAAAAATGACGGGACTGTGGCGCGGAAAAAGACAAATCCGGACGGGACAGAGTCTGAAGAAATTATCGGGACAGTGGTAGAACCGACCTTTGTGGTGAAGCCTGATGGTACGATTGCGGGTGTGATTGATTATACCGGTATTATTCGCAGTGGTACCGGTGATCCTATCGGTAAAATTTTAGGTGATGGCAAAGGCACCGCGGTGGATAAGAATAATAATCCTTTCGGGCGGGCTTTGGATCTGTTGGAAGAAACAGTGATAGATCCGTTGACGGGCAAAATTATGTATACTATTAAACCCGAAGGAATACTGGGTGTCATTACTTTACCCGATGGAACCAAGTGGGGGACATTTGATCCCAAGACAGGCGGTGATCCGATGACTTTAGATGGACAGGTTTGTCCCAGTATGATTAGTGTCAGGGGCTTGGGATGCTTAAAAGGGTGTGATCTTATCGGGTTGGACGGGAATAAGATTGCCTCTATTAAACCGGACGGTACAATGCGGGATGCCAACAATGATGTGTATGCGACCGTTTTACCTGATGGTCAAATCTTTGCCCCGAATAATCAATATATCGGTGCTTTTGTCGGGGTGAATGTGAATTTCCAACAATGTGGCTTGGATGGTTCGGATTCCGGTCGGACTTTGGTGATTGGCGGACAAACGGTGCGTGAACAAAGGGGCACTTTAACAGATGAAGAAGGCAACGTGTTGGGCTATATGGGTGAAAACGGACGCCCCTATACCTTGGATGGTAAGCCGATGGATAATAATACGATTTCCGGACGGGAACGTCCCCCGGAACCCCCCGTTATCAAAGCAGATCCGGAACAAATTACCGCTATTCAGGAAATTATGAAAAAGAAGCGTTCTTTAATGCGTGAAAGATTAGGGGGACAACCCGCTTTGATTCCTTCGCCTGAATTGTTAGCGCGCGGACGGGAACATAAGGATAAAGATTGGAGCAAGTTGGGTATTGAAAAAACAGTTTCTTCTTGGCCTGTGGATATGAGTCATGTGATTTTACAGGGTAAAGCGATTTCTGCGGTGTTGGCGCGTCCGATTGATTCACGCTATTCCAATTCGCCCGCTTTGGCCATTGTGGATACCAACATTTATGGGGAAGAAGGACGTAATATCTTGATTCCGGCGGGATCTCGTTTGATTGGGAATTTTTCGGGAGGGGCCGGTTCAGACGGGGTGGCGAAAATCGATATTTCTTGGGATCGTTTAATTCGTCCGGATGGGGCTGCCTTTAATTTGGGCGGGGCATCTTCCGGTGATGAAATGGGTCGGGGCGGTGTGGCTGCCTATTTGGATAAACAATTATGGAATAAGTATGGTAATCCGATTTTATCGGCTATGGCGGAATCCTTTATTTTGTCCATTTCTCCTGCATCGGGTGAAGTGGGGGCGTCCAGTGCGGCCACCGGCAATATTTCGGGTAAAGCCAAAAAGCAACAAGAACTGCGTGATATTTGGACAGGTTTAGGGGAAGATATCTTGGATCAAATGATTGAAGATGCGGATGCGGTGCCCCCTGTTGTGTATGTGCCGGCGGGTACCCGTTTGGTTGTATTTGTCAAGCAGGATTTATGGTTGCGTTCGGCTGAAGATGATGAAGAAGAGGCCAACGAACAATTTGGAACGCCTTCCACTTCGGCACGTCGTCCGCAGGGGATGTCTGAATCATCAGATGTCCATCGTCAACGTAAAAATAATGTGATTGAAACAACCGAAAAATCCAGTAAAAAGGTTGAAAAGGATGAAGTTGAACCTGAAACCAAGAAAGAAAAGAAAAAAGACAAGAATAAAGAACCCGAACCTTTATATGAAGCCCCAGAAGATATGCCGGCAGATTTAGAAGAACGGGTGGCAACTCCGCCAGAGAAAACTCAGACAGCGCCGATTTTTTAAGGAGTACAAATGGGAAGCCTTTCAATTACAGATACCTATCGTGTTTTAGAGATGACCCTGCGCCCTCTGTCGTATTGGTACACCCAAGATAATGTGGAAGAAGTGGCCATCAATAATCCCGGTGGCATTTGGTTGCGCCTTCGTGGAAAGCACGCGTATCCTTGGCATTATTATGAAGATCCGAAATTGACCCGTGAGTATTTAAATAACATTATGTATATTATTGCCAATACGTATGATTTGGCTTTTGATCCACAAGCGGGGATGCCTGTGGTGTTTGCTTCGTTGCCCGGGGGACATCGTTTTTCGGGGATTGCGGGGCGAAATGTGATGTATGATAATGATGACTTGACGGGCGGGATTGCCATGGCTATTCGTGTCTATCGTGAAGATTTAGACATTAAAATGGAACAGTTCGGTTTGGTCAAAGGTGGGCGTTTGCGTCAGGTGAATAAATTGAAAGACGTAGAAGATCCCGATGATCCTTATGAACGCTTACTGCTGTCTATTCAACGGGGTGATCATATTCTGATTAGCGGGGCGACCGCCACCGGTAAAACAACTTTTTTGAATAATATGTTGAAATTGTTGGATGAACATAAGCGTATTTTAACGATAGAAGATACGCGTGAATTGATTGTGCAACATAAAAATCGGGTGCATATTGTGATGCCACGAACCGAATTGACCAACAGTTTTACCTATAAAAACGTGATTGACTTGGCGGTGCGTTTTACGCCCGACGCGATTATCGGGGGGGAAATTTCTACCTCTAATGCGGGGGCTCTGTGGGAATTGATGGGGTCAGGGCATGATAACTGCTTTGCCACGATTCACGCGGAAAACCCTGATGCGGCCTATAAGGCTTTTATCGGTCGTATTATGCATACTTATCCGTCTTCGGATCGGGAAAAGTTGTATAAAGAAATGAAAGAAAAGTTGCGTGTTGTTCAAATCAATCGTGATGGTAACATTCGTGCAATTACGGAGATTACATAATGACAGTGCCTCGTTTATATATTTCCAGAACTCCCGATGGCGAAGGTTTGCCATTGCCGTCTTATACTTCCCCCAATCATGTGGGATTGAATTTACAGGCTGCTATTTCTTCCCCTATTCGGTTAAATGCGATGGAAAGAGTCTATGTGCCTGTCGGGTTTGCGATTGGGATTCCCAAAGGCTATTGCGGGCAGGTGGTTAGTGTGCCTAAGTTAGCCCAAGAAGACGGGTTAGTTGTTTTGGATGGTCCCCAAATTTTACACCCCGCGGATCGTCAGCCTTTGTTTGTGTTATTGCAAAATACGTCCCAAAAAGCCTTTGTGTTACGTCGGGGTATTGTCTGTGCCCAGTTATTGATTCTGCCTGTTGTTCAGGTTTGTTGGAATGAATTAGAGCCTTTGCATTTAGGGGGACAAACGGATAATCGTTCTGTTTTGTTGGATACGCAAAATAATGCGGATAAGAAATCTTTAATGGCTTCAACACGGCGTAAGCCTCGTTCTATTCGTCATCGGTATCAAGAGGAAGAAGAAAATGAATAAAATATTTTTTCTGTTGAGTGTGTGCGTCAGTTGTATGTGCTTTGGGGCCGAATATATGTCCCTGAAATATGATCAGGTCAATTTGCGCACAGGGCCCAGCGAAAGTTTCCCGATTGATTGGGTGTATCAGGAAAAAAATTATCCGATGGAAGTTATGGATTCTTTTGAATCGTGGCGCCAAGTGCGTGAAGTGGATGGGACTTTGGGTTGGATGAATAAAAATATGCTGTCGCACCGCCGTTTTGCTTTGGTGCGGACGGAATCTTCACTGTTGTCAAAGGCAGCGCCTAAGGCCGAAGCACGGGCGATTTTACAGCCGGGGGTCGTGGCGCAAATTGAACAATGCCCCAAGGGGGATTATTGTCAGTTGAAAGTGAAATATGGCGAAGACACCTATAAGGGGTGGTTTTTGCGTTCTGCCTTGTGGGGCGTGGATAAAGACGAAGAGATTGATTAGGCTTTGCGCTTGACAAAAGTTTCGTGTGGGGTTATTTTAAAGGAAAAAAGTGAGGATAAAAAAATGAAAAATGTTGTTTTATTGCTTAGTACGGTTTTGGTATCCACGGTTGTGTTGGCGGGTGGTGGTCTTTTTGGCGGTAAAACAAAAGCCACAAATCCCAACGGGGTGAAGTCTATTGCGGTTGAATTATGCGGGGTTGGGAATTGCCCGAAGTTAAGATTAAAAGAGGGTGCCTGTGTGGGCGATAACGTCTATAAAAAGTTCGGTGTGTGTTTGTGTGATTTGGGATATGTGGCCAAAGACGGCAACTGTGAGCCTTGTCCCACGGGTTATTATAGTGATGGTCAAAACGAATGTACCTTGTGTGGCCCAGGCACTCACTCTGTGGCGGGCAAGGCCGAATGTGTGGCGTGTGATGCAGGTACTTTTGCCCCCGGTGGCACAGATAAATGCTATGCGTGTCCAAATCATGCGGATTGCTCTAATGAAAGTTTTGCTTGTCAGGAAGGTTTTAAAAATATTGGCAGTACTTGGGAAAATTTAAGTTGTGTTTGTAATGATGGCACAACCTTAAACGACACCCAAACGGGCTGTGTCAGTTGCGCATCCCTCAACCGCCAAGATGGGACGAATGGAAATTGTGGGATGTGTTTAAACGGTCAGGCAAAATGTGGTTATGGAGATAATGCGGTGTGTTGTGCCAAAGGATATATGTGTACAGCGGATAATTCTAAGAAGGGGCAGTGTTATCAGCCCAGTGGTTCTTGCGCCACAAATGCAGATTGTTCAGAACCGGGAACTTTTTGTTACTTCGAAAAATCTACAAGTCAGTATAATGTACATCCAAATATGAAATGTGATGTTCCGGTTAATGGGCAATGTCTTAGTGTGTCAGATTTTACGGGGGGAGTGGTACCTATTGATATTGAACATGCTTATGCTGGTTTAACGTATTCTAATGCGCCGATGAATTGGTGGAGTGCAAACAATTTTTGTATGGCGCAATCTGGATTGCATTTAATTACAAAAGATGAATTATACATATGTACGGGAACTTCTGCGAATCCAGTAAACAAAGACGCAGACAAGATAAAACGACAAAAAGATTCCGTAATTCTTAATAATGGTACTGCGATTGGTGTTTGGACAAGTACTGTTGAAGATGATTCTTGCTTTGTTTATGTTGTTGCTTCAAGTGGTACTCTTTCTGCTAATTATACACATACTAGTGCAACCAACTTTCTTGCTTTATGTAATGGGATAAGTTTTATTTTTGATCCTGAAGATAATACCGGTGTTTGTGAAAATGGTACGACTTTAAATGAAGAGAAAAATGGGTGTGTCAGGTGTTCGTCCTTACATCGTTTTGCAGGAACAAATGGTCAGTGTGGTGATTGTATGGATAATTATGAGGAAGTGGATGGTGTATGTGAAAAACAAGTGCAAAAATGTTCTTTTTCTGACACAAACAGCGATTGTGGTGGCAAAGGAAGCGGTTATTTTTGTGATTTAAGAAATAAGGTAAATCGTACGGGTGGGCTTTTAAGTGAAGATGATAAAGGGATTTGTACACCGGTAGATGATATAAAGAGCATTAGTGGTAATAAAACGAGTGAAACTGTTGATTGGTTTACAGCCTATAGTTTCTGTCAAGCCTTGGGTGATCAGGGGACAGGATTAAAAATGGTGACAGGTCGTTCAGGTAGCAGTGTGGTCTGTTATTCGGAAAATGGGGCTTTAGTTTATGGTGGGGGGTGTAGAGAGCCAAGTTCTGCCCCTAGTGGGTATTGGTTAGATACTTGTATGGATGATTTAAGTAAAAATTGTAGTGCAAGTTCTGGTGATGCACTCCGTGTAAATTACGACTATACATATGCCAACGCTCGTTCTTATAAGACTTATGGTTTCTGTGAATAGTTTTTCCCGCCATTCTAATTAGGGTGGCGGGGATATGCCTTGAAAAAAAAGGGCGGGTGTGGTATAATACCCCTATGCAATTTAGTCATCGTCATTTAAAACAGCATTTGAAAAGCGACACCAAACGGTCGGCGTCCAGCCAACATTGGTTGCAACGACAACTGAATGACCCCTATGTCCATGCGGCGCATGAAATGGGCTTTCGGGGGCGGGCGGCCTTTAAAATTCAACAACTGAATCAACAATTCCATTTTTTTAAACCCGGTAAAAGGGTGGTTGATTTGGGCTGTGCCCCGGGCGGTTGGACACAGGTGGCGGTGAAGGCCGTGCATTCCACGAACGAAAATCCTTTGGTGGTTGGGATGGATTTGTTGCGGGCGGATCCCATTAGTGGCGCAAAATTAGTGCAAATGGACTTTACGGATGAAAAAGCCCCCGATGTGTTGCGTGATTTATTGGGCGGGCATAAAGCCGATATTGTGATGAGTGATATGGCCGCCAATACCACAGGAAATCACAGTTTGGACCACTTGCGGATTATGAACTTGGTGAAGATGGCTTATGATTTTGCTTTAAAGGTTTTAAATCCTAACGGGGTTTTTATTGCGAAAGTCTTTCAGGGGGGAACGGAAAGTAAATTTCTCATTCAAATGAAAAAGGATTTTACTCTGGTCAAGCACGCTAAACCCGAAGCCAGTCGGCGGGATTCTTCCGAATTTTATGTGGTGGCGACAGGCTTTAAAGGAAATACAAATGAAACCCGAACAGATTAAAATCGCTATTCAAGAACTGTTGGCCGAAATTGATGCCACAACGCGTCCTGCCAACGAAGTCATCAATGCCTATACCCGAAATCGGCGCTATATCGGATCAAAGGACAGACGGGCAATCACGGACGGGATTTGGGCTGATTTGCGTGCGCGCCCTATGCCCGATTGGATAAAAGGGCTGATTGATGCAGCAGAGTTGAATGCGATGAAACAGCCCGCTGAAATCATTTTACGCGCCAATGGGAATCGGGATGAAATTCAAAAAGAACTGGCTTTGAGTGGTATTGAAACAGAAAAAACGAAAGACTCGCCTTTGGGGCTGATTTTAAAAAAGCGGGTGAATCTGACGGCGGTGAATTGTTATCGTCAAGGTTTGATTGAAGTTCAAGATGAAGGCTCACAGTTGGTGGCACTGGCCACCCACATTCAATCTAAAGACAAAGTGTTGGATTATTGTGCGGGGGCTGGTGGAAAGTCTTTATGCTTTGCCCAAATGATGAAAAATCAAGGCCAAATTGTTGCCCACGATATTTCTGGCCTTAGTTTAAAGGAACTGAATAAACGGGCCGATAGGGCGGGTGCAACGATTATACAAACAACGCAATATCCCAAAGGGGAATTTCAACACGTGGTGGTGGATGCGCCTTGTTCAGGATCGGGGACTTGGCGCAGGTGCCCTGATGCGCCGTTGAAACTGACCCAAAAGCAAGTGGCCGATTTAATAAAAACGCAAAGTCAAATTTTGGATAAGGCCTGTGTCTTTGTCGCGCCCAAGGGCAAACTTCATTATATGACCTGTTCTTTAATAGAGGGGGAAAATCAAGGGCAAATGCGGGCCTTTTTAAAACGTCATCCCGAATTTAAATTGATTCATCATCAACAATGGACACCCGCAAAAAATCATACGGATGGCTTTTTTCTGGCCAGTTTTGAACGAATTTAAAAAAATCCCCGTCTTGAACGGGGATTTTTAAATGTCCTTTTTTTAATGACGGCCACCTTTACGGCTACCACTACGGTTTCGCGTTCCATGTGAAGCACCTGTCCGTGCTTTCATGCCCCCAGAATGCGAAGCGGATTTTAAGGCACGATTAAAACTATTTTTTCTGACGGTTGCGCCTTTGCTGGACGCGTGTTTTAATGTTTCGTTAACCTTATAGTGTGTTGTCTTCATCCCCCTCTTTTCAATATGGGTTGTGCCACACGGTGTCTTGACCTTGACATGCTTTTCAATATGGGTTCTTTCCACATGGGGTCTTTCACAATGTGTTCTTTGGACTCTTTCATGATGCGGACGTTCTATGTGTTGCGGTCTGTCATGATGTTCCATCGCTGGACGACATGTTCTTTGCGGGGCCGATGGCATCATTCTGGGCGCATGATGAACACCGCCATGCATCATGTGTGGTGAAGGTGGCATATGGTGGTGATGATGTGCAGACATTAAGGCAAGATCCATCGCTGTCCCGACCACGGCATCCACCACGGCCGAATTATCATGAACAATAACTGTTTGAGCCGCAGGAACCGTCTGAACAACAGGTTGTTGGACAACGGTTGGCGCGGGTTGAGTATATACCACTTGCGGTTGAGGTTCGGGTTGAACATAGGTAGGGGCGGGCGCCGGTTGTGTATAGGCCACGGGTTGTTCAGGGACATAAGTGGGCGCGGGTTGAGTATAGGCACCTTGCTGTATGGCTTGGGCTTCCTCAGCGTTATACCATTGTTGTTGGTTTGAATCATCTTCTTCCACAATGGTTTCTTCCACAATGACTTTTTTGAGTTTTTTATGTTCCGTTTCCGGTTTGGATGTTAAAGTCACCCGATCCTTTTGGGTGTCATCCTTTTCCATATTTTTTTGAATTGTTTTTGTGCCAAACCAAGCGGCCAATCCTGTTGCCAAAACAACCGCTGCTGTTTTGATTTTTCTTTTTAACTTTTCCATGGCATAATAATTTTCACTGACCATAATGTACTCCTTTTGTTATTTATATAAGTTTAGTCTAGTGTTTTTTTTGGTCTTGTCAATCTTTTTTTTAAGTTTGAAAAGTTAAATTTTTTGATATGTGTGTGCAGGGAATGTTTATGCTTTGGGTCAATATCAATGCCGACACTGACAACCTTGCCTTTTTGAACATCATGCACCACCAATTCTACCGCGTCCAACATGAGGCGATCCCCAATTTCAACTTCGGCAAATTCTTGCTTAAATAAATCACCGATGGTGGAAGAACGAATCCCCTTATCCACCTGAATCCCATACAGTTTTTCCAAGTCTTCAAAAGTGGTTTGACAGGACAACGGGAAATCGCCGAAATCCAAGTTTTCTTCAGGCATGGTGCGTCCATATATTTTATCCAAGGCAGACCGTTGTAATTGAGAACTTAAAAAGACATAAATACGGTCGCCTTCTTTAAATTGTTTTAAGCCGATACCGGCGGGATAAGAAATACCTTTACGCACGACCAGTGTCGGTTTGGCCCACCGCGGAATCTTGGTGTTGGATAAGGCACTTGATTGTTCATCCAATTTGTACATGACAAACGAACTGTCCGGCAGATCAGGTAAATCAATTAAAGTACTGACGGGGGCCGAAGCCAGTGTCGGAATCGTGACCCCGCACCACCGCCCGACCAAGGGAATCGTAAAGCCTTGCACTGCCAAACTCAATAGCACAATCACAAAAGTGATGTTAAACAAAATGTCCGCTTGAGGCAGCCCCAAGACAATCGGCATCAATGCCAGCAAAAAGGAAGTTGCCCCGCGCAAGCCGACAAAGGAGATGAAGATTTTATCCCCCGTATTAAATTGTTTAAAAAAGTGTAAAATGCCAAAGACCATAATCGGACGAGCCAAGAACATCAACAAAATTGAAATCCAAGTAGCCAAGCCCCACACGCTTTCCAACGCCGAAGGCGATACGAACATCCCCAAACAAGTGAACATCGTAATTTGGCTGAGCCATGTGAGGGTTTTTTGGAATTTAGATACTTGCGCATAGGCCTGTAAGCGGGTGTTGCCCAAAATCAAGCCCGCGATATAAATCGCCAAAAAGCCGCTGCCGCCCAACAGATTGGTGGCCGAAAAGCCCACCAAGGCCAAGCCCAGAACGAAAATCGGATACAGGGCATGGTCTAAACGGACACGGTTCACAAAGAAACGAATGGCGATGGCGCTGACAAATCCCATCAGGGCACCGATACAACCTTGTTGTAAAAGGGACGGCAGTAAGAAACCATAGGAAACGGCTTCACCCGTCAGGGTTCTTTGGATAATCATGATGAAGGATAAACTCATAAACACGGCCATCGGATCGTTTGTGCCTGATTCAATTTCCAAGGTTGATTTGACTTTTTCGCGCAGGCCCAAGCCTTTGGAACGCAACAAAGAAAAGACCGCCGCTGAATCGGTTGAGCCGATGATAGACACCAATAAGAAACTGTTCAGCCAGTCCAATTCAAAAATCCAATGAGCGAACGGGGCCAAAATCACCGCAGTTAAAATCACCCCCAGTGTGGACAGGAGTAGGGCGGGCTTGGCGTTTTGCTTATAGTTTTTTAAGGCGGTGTGAAAACCGCTGTCAAACAAAATCATCGCCAATGCGACTGAGCCGATAAAAAAGATAATGCCGGGGCGCTTGACACTTTGAAAGACGTTTAAATCGCCCGCGCTGATGGTCAAGCCGACACACAAAAACGCCAAAATCAAAGGAATCCCGATACGGCTGGAAATCAGGCTGGTCAAAATACTGAAACTTAAAAGCAGAGAAAAAAGAAGAATCGGAATGTTGATAAAGTCCATTTTTTAACCTTTGTTTTTGCGTTTTTTAAGGGAAGCGAGTTTATGTCCGACCAAGGCCATATCGCGCCCTGTTTTTTCCAATCGGTCATACATGCGCAAGGTTTCTTTGTTTAAATAGGCGGTTTCAATCGCTTGCGTGAGGGCGCGTTTTTTGGCTTCATCTTGTCCGTGAAAGACATGCTCAATGACCTTTAAAATGTCATCTGTTTTTTTGGTGGCATCTTTTAATTTTTCCTGAATGACATAGGGCAGGTCGTATTCAATATGTTCAATTGTTTTTTCCATATCCAGTTTTTTGTTTTTCTTTAAGGTATAGCGATAACGAATCATATCAAAAGCCACCGCCGCTTCATAGACATCATCCACCACAATAAAGGGGACAAAATCGGAAAAGCCTTTCAAATGAATATCTTTTAAAAATTCCAATAAGTGATGAAAAAAGCCGTCTGTGTTAAACAAAATAAAGGGCTTTTTTTGTAATAACCCATCTTGCATCGCCACGCAATCAAAGGCCAATTCATCCAAAGTCCCGACACCGCCGGGGGTAAAGATAACAAATTCAGCCTCTAACATATGACGTTTGCGTTCTTCTAAAGTTTTGGAAACGACAATATCGGAAATGTCGGCCAACTCTTTTTCGGTATCATAGCGTTTCAGGTATTCCGTGGTTGTGACGCCTTCAATGGGTTTGTGTTTTTTGTCGGGCTTTTGACACCAACTTTCTAAAACACCTTTGGCGACCGCCCCCATCATCCCGCGGGAAGACAGACCAAAGGTCAGTTGATAGTCATGCTTGCCGATTTCTTTTCCCAGTTCATAGGCTTGCTTGACATAGACAGGATTCTTTCCGTTGCGTGAGCCCCCGGCCACAAAGACGCGGACCAAGTTCTTTTTTACTTTTTTGATTGCCTTTTTTTTGGGGGAGGTTTTTTTCACTGAAACAGTGGTTTTTTTGGATTTTTTCGGCTTGGTTTTTTCTTTTTGTTTTTGAACCATTTTCTTCCCCTTTTTTTGATGTCATTTATTCTTTATAAAGTACTTATACGCCCGCGCGCCCTATAAGTCAACAGAAAAGTTTGAAAAGAACTGCTTTTAAAAAAGGAATTTTTCTATTGCAATTTTAAAAGGGATTGTTTAGAATGAGTTCGTCCTTTCCCATGGTGGGGAAGGCATGGGCGTAGAAAACCCATTATATAGCGGAGTTGAAAACAACTCTTTAAATAATGTTGACATTCGTCCTTTGGGCGGATGTCAGCTGAATAAGGCTTCTAGCCGAATAGGCTGAGCCGTTGCTATATACGGTTTTCTAACATCCGCCCACTTTATGGTGGGTTTTTTGTTTAACTTTATAACGAATGTTAGGAGAAAAAAATGATTAAAAATATAAAAAAGAATAATAATTACTTTTGTCATTCTGAACTTGTTTCAGAATCCATTACCACTTCCGCGTGGAGAGTTGGGAAGAATCTCAAGGGCTCGTGTCAGCGTGCCAATGGATTCCGGACTAAATCCGGAAT
>JAZRVC010000038.1:0-16011 GCA_045598925.1 Alphaproteobacteria bacterium | reverse complement strand
AACAGCTTGAGTCTTAGTAAAGCGATTAAAGGCTTTTAAAGCATTAATAACAGATTCATGAGACAACCGGCCCAGATCCCATTTAATACCGTTTGCTGTATAGTTTGGTAAAATCGTTTCAATCTTATCAGCTAATGCTTTAATTGAAAGCTGTTCAGCACGACAAACACGTTGTACTCTGAATGTATAATCATAAACAGTGCTTCTACGACCGTTTTTTGAAAATTCACTGTATCCTTTTTGAATTAAATAATTTTTAAATTCGTTTGCGTTAATCATTGTATTTCCCTTTCATTATTTGTTTAACAAGTAGATTCTACCCTGTTTTTTTGTGTTTGCGGACCGGCCCCCGCCCAAAAAAAATGCAAAAAAAGTTAAAAAAAAGCACTTTTAACCAAAAAAAGCAGTCAAAAGTGCAAAATTTTATAGAAAAACGTGTTTAAATTATAAATAAATTATTTCCGTCATGACAGCACACCCACGTTCTTTTTCTTCCTGACAAGCATCCATAGCATCTCTTAATGAATAATAAAGTGTCGGCATGCGAATACCATTAACCTCGATTTGATACATGATAAAATCCTTTCTGCTTTTTAAGTTAAAGGATATTTTACCATGCTTTTATTCCCTTGCGAACCCTAAATTGTGCAGTGAGAAAAATAACCCCATCGAAGATGAGGTTAATCTTTAAAACATATTTTATCTTCCACTATTTTGTATTGCTTTATGCAGTTTAATATTTGGTTTAGAAGATTTTTTACTTGTTTTTGCATCTTTTAAAATTTTCAAAAGTTTAGTTTGTCTTTTTTGAGCTTTTGCTACACGTTTCCGACCTTCTTGTACTTCTTTTACCCAACCAGCTACTTCAGCCTTCCTTTCTGGAGTAAGTTCACGTGGTGGATCTACTTTAATTTTGCCTGTTTCAATATCTTTTAATACTCTAAGTACTAAACTTAAACTTGCTGTATGTTTTTTAGTTGTTTTTTTGTTTTCTGCCATTTTTATTCTCCTTGTTTACCTTGATTCATTACGTTTTTGAGCAGAGGTTGTCTGTGGTGAAACGATAAGCCCTAACTCTCTTTTTTTCTTTTGATAATCAACTCTAGCATCAACCGATAATTGTTGCACTTGAGAGATATCTTTGATTCTACCGGAAGCAATTCCCATCATTAAGACCCCCCAAGCGACAGCACTTTCTGTTTTAGAATGCAATTGATGAAAAGAAAGTTCCGATCTAAATTTCTTATTATCTTCAAGTAATTTACTTTTTAAATTTGTATCTGTAAAACTTTTTTGCATCAACGCTTTTATGTTTGCATTCATTTCTGCTAATTTTTCTAATCTATTATTTTTTCTTTCAGAACTTTCTTCACTTTTTTGAGCAGAACTTAATAAATCTGAAGCTTTCATTGATGAAGTTAATTGATCTAATTTCACTTTTCCAGATTTAATTGCTTCACATTGACTGAAAAACTTTAGTTGATCCTCAGCTGTCAAGACAGAACACAATTTATACAAACGTTTTGGATCGTTAAATATGGTTTGTAATTCCTGTTCTGCTGAAATTTCACGAGTGTCTTCAGCTGTGGATTTGTCTTTCTTAACTAAATTTGAAAGACGATCTAACAAACTCATTTTATCTCCCATCAAGTGCTGCTTTAATGCTTGCATTCCTTGTAGCAGTACGTTTTTCATCAAATTGACGTTCTCGATCTAATGATTTTAAAGACATTTGATAATTTTTTTCATTACGATTACCCATTTTATTATCTACACGAACACTATTTTCACAGCAAAATGCTACATCTTTTTGACCATTGTTATGAGCATCTAACAATACACAATACGCAATAGCTCCCATTAACGCAATATTATCTTTTTGTTTTGCTGCATTTGACAAGTCTGAACAACTAAAATCCTTACCAAAAGAAAAAGCGATTTGGATACTTGCAGGAATCTTATCAGTGATTTTTTTACCATAATGTTCTTCTAATTCTTTCCATCTTGTTTGTAAATAGGAACATGCGTCCACTTTTTCCTTACCTTCTTGTAATGTTGACAAGTGGTCAGTTGTCAAAAGATCAAGTTTATCTGTTGCTGGTATGTTTTTTGCTTTTTCTAATAGTTTTGTATTAGATTCCTTCTGTTCTTTAGATAAGCCACTGTCCATGCCATTAATTTGTGCTAATAACATTTTTTTCATGTCCGGTGACATTAAATCTAACAAACCAAAAACACGTTTGCTATCCATCTTCCCGACTTGTTCATCATATTTCGCTTGTTTACTTTTTAATAAATTTAATAATCCCATTTGAGTTCTCCTTGTTATCTTGTTAAACCTTTGTTGATATTAATTAGTTTATTATTACTTGGCTTTGTTTTATCAAATAAAACTGTTCCGTCACGTACTAATTTTTCTATGGCGTAGCCTTGGCCTTCCGTTTCTTGAACAACTTTTCCTTGTTCATTAAAAACACGATGAATACGCCAACCGTTCAGATCTTCTTCAGTATAGTCCACTCGACGTGAACCACCTTTTCCATCACCAACAAATTTTTCAGAGACTTTTCGTGCAGGAGCATACAAAGTTGTTTCAAAAGCACCATTTCCCATTGGTTCTCTCACATTAAACAAATTGCGACCTATGTTTTCTAAAAGAATCGTGCCATAAGGACCTTCTGTTGTCCATTGGCCTTCTTTATTTTTACGAAATATACGAGAAAAACCATTTTCATCTTTTTCAGTGATAGTCTTACCATCTTCGCTTTCCTGAAAACGAGTATGAAAACCTTTTTTTATATCTGTTTTATCAGAAGATACAGATGGCATTGATAAAGTAGCAAGTTGAGATATCAATCCTGTTTTAGTTTTTTTCTCAGGATGAAATTGTTTTTGAATTATCTTTTTTAACGTTTCCCTAAATTCTGGACTTTTAAAAAACTCATCAATTGTTTGACCTATCTGTGATTGCTCATAAACATTTAACTTACTTCCTGATTTTTTCTTTATCCAAATACGACATTTTCGTTTAATCTCATCAAATTCATCAGTTTTATTATCAGATGGTATATTGTTTAAAGTCATATATTCTCCTTTTGTTAATTTCGATATTTAACCTTTTATCATAAACCAACGATTGTGTTCAGATGATGTCAAAGTCAATATTATCCCTGCTTTAGTATGTCAAAAAAGTCCGTATTTCCCTTTATTTTCTATATCTCTCTGAGAAATCAAGAAAAAAATACTCAGATATGAAAAAAGTGGTTGATTTTATCGTTCTATTAAAAAGGACACTTTTAAAGGTGTTTTATATAAGAAAATCAATCAAAAACAAAAGGATTAAAATGGCTATTATTGGATATATCAGAGTGAGTTCAAATAAACAAACACTGGAACATCAAGAATACGAAATCAAGAAGTTCGCTAAAGCACAAAATTTACATATTGATAAATGGGTGGAAGAAAAAATATCTTCTCGGAAAGCTCTCAATAAACGTCAACTAGGACAACTTTTAAATGATTTAAAGGATGGTGATATATTGATTGCTTCAGAAATTTCAAGACTTGGCCGATCATTATTAGAAGTCATGCATATCTTGGAACATTGTCTAAATAAAAATTGTCAGGTCTGGACTTTAAAAGAAAATTATAGACTGGGAAACGATATACAATCCAAAGTCATGGCATTTGCTTTTGGACTTGCGGCTGAAATTGAAAGAGACCTAATATCCCAAAGGACAAAAGCATCTTTGGAAAACGTTAAAGCCAGTGGTAAAAAATTAGGCCGCCCATTTTCAGCTCAATCAAAAAAACTTAAATTATCCAAAAACGCTAAGAAAATAAAAGACCTGTTAGATAAAAAAGTTCCTGTGGCTCAAATAGCTCGTATCGTGGATGTCCAAAGAATGACTGTTTATCGATTTATTCAGCGCATGGGATGGGAATAAAGGTCAAACTTTATAAAATTGTGCAGTGAAAGATGTCCTAGGTCAAAATTATTTCAAAAAGTTGTGTGCTTATCAAAAGATTTCTGTTAGAATGCCTTATGTCAAAAGTGTGATGCATTGTGTGATTCATTTTGACTTAAAAAAAAGAAAAGCCTTGTAAAATCTTATGTTTCAAGGAAAATGGTCAGGGCCCTTCTGCCCCTGCCAACGGAGCCTCGTTCACAAGACGAGGTTTTATTTTTTTAATCTTATATTTGCTTTTTTATCCGGTTTCCTATAAAATGTAAGGGAAATTTTTTTGAAAGAGAGTTAAAACATTCTATGAATTTTATCAAAACAAAAGAAACATTAAAATCAAAGAAGTTTTTTCTTTTGGGTATTCCTGTCTTTAAGATAAAGTATACTCCCAAAAAGACGACTTACTTCCTTTTTTCTTTTATTAAATTTTTTTCATTTTCTCGGTCCCTTCGTTTTTCTTTATCCTGTCCGTTCAATACCAAAAACTTTAAGCCGATTCATTATGACGATACACTCTTAATCAAAACATTAAAGAAAATGGAACCATTTACTTACATTCCTAATCCCGGAAATTTAGGGGATGTTTTGATAGCCGCCAGTACTTTATTATTCTTTGAAAAAAATCATTTAAAATATCAATTCTTTAATGGTTCCTATGCGGGAAATCTTGTTGTCGGGGGGGGGGGACATATACCCGCTTTTATAAGCGATACTGGCAGAAATTATTAAAAAACACCCGACAAACAAATAAAATTTTAATTTTACCTTCCAGTCTCTATCAGGTTGATGAATTTTTAAAAGCATTGGATGAACGTTTTACTGTTTTCGCAAGAGATAAGGCCAGTTATAAATATCTGCTTTCGGCCAAAACCAAAGCGACTGTTTTGCTGGATCATGATATGGCTTTGCGCTTAAGCCGAGAAATTTTTAAGAAAAAAGTCCACTTTTCAAATATGGAATGGAATATCCTGCAATCCTTGTATCAAAAAATAAAGGGATTAAATCGTGCCGCCTACCTGATGCGTCAAGATAAAGAATCCATTCAAAATTATCCGACAGATTTAGATTTAAGTAAATGTTTTTATTTAACAGAATATGCCTCTAAAGATTGGATTTATTTCGGGGCGCAAATGATGCTGAGTGCGATTGATTCTTTTGATACAATTATCACAGACAGATTGCATGTGGGTATTGCCGGTCTATTGATGGGAAAAGAAATGTATTTGTTGGATAATTCATATCATAAAATTCAAAATATCTATCTTTATAGTTTAACGAAATTCAATAATGTGCATTTATGTCCTTCGGTTCCCACGCGGGCTGAACTGAAAATAAAAAAGACGGCTACGCACAATTTAAAAGAAATGATTCAACATATAAAAAATTAGAAAATTTTGCTTGACAGGGGCTCAACTTTTCGCTACAATGAAAAGGCTTAATCCAAACGGATAGGTCGGGATTTTTGCTTTTGATAAGGGGAATCTCGTTTATATTGCTTAAACAAAGGATATAAAAATGACACAAACGACAGCGTTATCTTTATTGGCAATGAATGGGGGACTTCCGCGTTATTTGTCGGAAATCAATAAATTTCCCATGTTGGATGCGGATAAAGAATATATGTTAGCAAAGCGTTATCAGGAAACGGGCGATTTGGAAGCCGCACATGAACTGACCACCTCGCATTTGCGGTTGGCCGCCAAAGTGGCGATTTCTTTTCGTCATTACGGGTTGGCTTTGGCCGATTTAATCAGTGAGGCGAATATCGGCCTGATGCAGGCGATTAAAAAGTTTGATCCCGATAAAGGCTTTCGTTTGGCAACCTATGCGATTTGGTGGATTAAAGCGGCTGTGTCCGAATTTATTTTAAAGTCTTGGTCTTTGGTGAAAATCGGAACAGTAGCGACACAAAAGCGACTCTTTTATAACTTGCATAAAATTAAAGCACGGTTGGGGCTTTATGGGGAAGCAGGCCTGTCCGAAGAACATGCGGAATATATTTCCAAAACCTTAAATGTATCCAAAAAAGATGTCTTTGAAATGGAACAAAGGCTGTCGGGCGATTCTTCGTTAAATACACCTTTGTCCCACGATTCCAACACGAATTTTCAAGAGATGTTGCCCGATTCCGAAGAAACGATTGAACAAAAAATCGGCGAAACTCAAGAATTGAATTTAAAGAAAAAGATGCTGAAACGAGCCCTATCCGAATTGTCCGAACGTGAACAAGAAATTATTCGCAAAAGATACTTGACCGAGCACACAGAAACTTTGGAAGATTTGGGGGCCTTTTTCAAAATCTCACGCGAACGGGTGCGTCAAATTGAAACAAAGGCGATGGAAAAAATTCGCAAAAGTATGCAATTACAGGCGCAAAAAATCGCTTTATAATTCAGCCCCGATTCCATTCATACATGGCGACCGCGGCGGCAATAGAAACGTTTAATGATTCTATGGCCGGATTCATAGGCAGTTTCACCACCATATCGCAATTTTCCATAGTCAGGCGGCGCATTCCGTCTTCCGCCCCCATAATCAAGGCACAGCGTTTGGGCAGTTTGCTGTCCGTAATCATCTGTTGGGCATAGCCATCCAAGCCCACGCACCAAAACTCGTTTTTCTTTAAAGTATCCAAAGTGCGGGCCAGATTAGCGACTTTAATCAACGGAATCAATTCCAAAGCCCCACTGGATGTTTTGGCCAGCACGCCCGATTCATTAGGGGAGCCTGCTTCGGGAATAATCACCGCAGATGCGTGAAAGGCTACTGCCGAACGCATAATGGCGCCGATATTTCGGGGATCTGACACTTGGTCCAAGACAATCAATAAAGCGCGTTCGTTATCCCGTAATTCCCGCAACAATTGATTTAAGTCCGGATTGGGTAAGGGCGCGCACACCGCCACTAACCCTTGATGAACCGCCTCACGTCCCACCATAGATTCCAGCGTTCTGTTATCCGCGGGATGAACGGGAATTTGGGCGGGGATTTTGAGGCCGTCTGTCGCGCCCTTTACCGCATACAGCGTTTTAATCTTGCGTTGTGGATTTTGTAAGGCCAGTTCCACCGGATGCCGCCCGTAAATTAAAATATCTTTTGTATGTGTTTGTTTCATAACAATCCTTTCAAAATTTGTTTTGTCATTTGCTTACCTGTGATTAAAACGGTTTGTAGGGCTTGATTCTGGGCCACTTGGATAATGTCCGCCGAATCATCCAACAGCAGAGTTTCCTGTGGCTTTGAATTGAGTTTTTGACACCATTGGGTGAAAGCAGTCAAATGGGATTTGGTAAAAAAATACTCGCCCCACAAAGTGTCTTCCACACTTAAAACTTTTAGGCCCGTTTGTTGAATGCTTTGATGAAACAGGCGGTCAAAGACTTTTTCCACGTGCGGCCGCGTATTGTTTGTTAGAATAAACACAGATTTTTTTTGAGACACTTGATGTAGTAAATCCAGTAATTCTAAATCTTCCTGAAGACGGGAATAATCCACATATTGAACCATCTTTTGGGCGATGTCTTTAAATTCAACGTGATGCCGCCGACATAAAAAAAGGACCGTATTATACCACCCGCGCCAACCTTGAGATTTAAGCGCCTCATGAATTTCGGCGACTTCAGACCAATCAATCCCCAAATCTAGGCCCGCTTTTTGACAAGCGCGCAGCATATCCTGATAGGTTAAATTTTCTTTATCATAAAGAACCCCATCGCAATCAACTAAAACTGTTTTTATGTTTTTCATTAAGGAAGAGTATAGCGAAAATAAGGCGATAAATCAAGGCATTCTATTATTTTGGGACAGGGTATCTGATTTTTCCCTTGACAAGAACAAAAAAATCGGGCATAATAAAAGCCACTTTCTGATGGAGAGGTGGCCGAGTGGTTAATGGCAGCAGACTGTAAATCTGCCCTCTTATGAGTTCGGTGGTTCGAATCCACCCCTCTCCACCATTTAAGGTGAGTCGCTAGCAATAGCGACTTTTTTTATTGTTTCCAAGCGCTTATCCCGGTCCGTGTGAGAGCATTTCAAAAACACCCATTTTCCACCCCACACGGACTCCAACATCAAAAAAATCCTTTGTTTTCAATACTCGTCCTTCGGAATACTCAAATTTTATCCCAAACTTGAAAGCTGCGTTTTGAGTATTAAAAAAGTACTTATTAAACATTTCTTTATTTAGGAAAGGATAGAAGAGAGAAAAAATAAAATAACAAATAGAACCAAATAAACTTTCGAATATTTTTTTAAATATAACGCGATAAGGAATAAACAAACAGTACATGTCCAAAAAAGAAAATCATCAAGAAATCCGCCTTTATGTACGAACTGACGATAACCAAAAACAAATAAATAAGATCGAAAATATATAAAAGGTCCTAAAAATCGTACGATTATTTTTAACCATTTATTATTTAGCATTTGAATCTCCTTTTTTGTCAGACTATCATACATAAAACGATATTTCAACCTAAATTTAGTCCGTGCGGTACCAGTCATCCTCCACCATTTAAGGTAAGTCGCTAGAAATAGCGACTTTTTTATTGTTTCCAAGCGCTTATCTCGGTCCGTGTGAGAGTGGACCAAAACCGCCTCATTTTCACCCCACACGGACTTTAAAATCAGCGTTTCTTGTTTTGATTAATCGTAGGAATGTGATACAACTTTTCAATGACAGATTCAGCAGGAATTTTAAACTGGTATTTTATATTCCCTTCTGTTCTCATCAACTTTCCATTTTCATAATATTCAATTTTAGAGATATTCTCTTTATCTCCTTCCCCAATATAAGGGTTCATTGGATTAACAATATATTCAATTTTTGAAATAAGTCCTTGATTGTAAAACTCCCGTCTTTGTGTACAATCATAATCACGCAACTCTGGTTGATGAGTATTGTATTCTATTGTCCTTTGTATCAATTTTCCTTTGTTATATTCTTCTGAGATACGTAATTTATTATTGCCATATTTTTCGTCAGAGAAACTTTTACCTGTTAACTCCCCTTGTTTATTGTAATCTTCAGAGTAAACTTGTCGACGATTTTGAATATGATAATACCACTCTTTTGTTTCTAAATAGCCATCATCACTATATACTTCATTTAATTTATTTCTATTTTCATCCCAAGCCTGACGACTAACCAATTGACGTCCTATATAATTATTTTGATTTTTTAATATCCCGTTTTGATAATTATACATACTCAAATCATGATCTTCTGTTTCTTCCTCATATTCTTTCCACGTTCCCGTTTTAACCCCCTCCGAATATTGACCAGAAATTGCCAAAAAGTATTCATCGTGATAGAGCATATAAAACTCTACTTTACCATCTAGTTTACCATTTTTATAATGTAATTTAGTTTTTAAACGTCCATCTGGATATCTACAAATAAATTCACCATCATTAGGTTTTATAAGAGGACATCCTTCTGTATCTAAATAATAATCTTCCATATTTTTGGCTACGGGAGCGGGATCTGCCTTTGAGTCAATAGGGACGAAAAATAATATCATAAAGCTAAAATATAGAACATAATTAAAGTAAGCCATATTTACCTCCATTTTTTTAATATACTGCTATATAAATATAATTTCAACTTAAAATATACTGCTATATAAATATAATTTCAACTTAAATTTAGTCCGTGTGGTACCAGACATCCTCCACCATTACTGGTCAAGTCGCTCAAAATAGCGACTTTTTTATTGGTTTTAATATTCGACACTTTAAAACTCTAAAATTTTATCCCAGAAAAAATATGTTGATTTCCGCTTCTTTTTCTGTTCTAATTGGGCTATATTCTTCGGAGAAAGATAATGAAAAAAGAAAACATTTCAGTGTTAGTGGCAACAGATGATAACGGATGTAAGTGGTTGGCTCCGTTATTGGTTTCAATTAAAAAAACAACAAAGTCAAAAGTTGATATATATGTTTTATTTAATGATTTATCTAAAGAGAATATGTCTAAATTGACTTCGGTTGTTTCTGATACTCATCTTAAAATTCATTTTACAAAAATGACGTCTGATTTTTCTTTTTATGTGCCCAAACAATGGCCGCTTCCTGCTTTATTTAGATTAAAGGCAGATTCGGCTTTACCCCATGTCAATAAAATTATCTATTTAGATATTGATACGCTGGTTTATCGGGATTTAAAAGATTTATGGGAAACCCATCTGGGGAATAATTATTTGGCGGCTTGTTATGGTTTGGATAAAGAGAGGAAATTAGGCGAAATAGATCCAGAGCAAAAAGTCAAATGCTATTTTAACTCGGGTGTTTTGTTGATGAATTTAAAACAAATGCGACAAGATAAAATCGGGGAAAAATGTTTGAAGATGATGCGTCATTTTAACCATCAGTTAAAAGCCCCCGACCAAGATGTTTTAAATGTGGTGTGTGCCGGAAAGATTCAACCGCTTTCAAGTTCTTGGAATTGGTATGTGTCTATGGCCAGAAGAAAACAAAGAAAATTAAAAAATATCTTTGCCGAATATTTTTCACCACAACCTTCCATTATCCATTATTATTCGCAATATAAACCTAACAGATTTTTTATTTATATGAGACATCCTGTGGCGACATATCGTATTTGGAATTATCAAAAATTCTTTTGGAAATGTATTAAAGAAACGCCTTATCAGATTTCTCGTGAAGTAAAAATTTATTGGTAGATGTGTGGGCTTTTTATACGCCAAACAGGAAGAGGCCGAGCAGATAGGAACTAAGGTTTGTAAGCAAAACACTTACACATAGTTTTGTACGAAGGCCTGTTATGACACTCAACCCTGAGATTTCAAACACGACCACTCCTATTTCCAAAAGAGGAATCAGTATATATTTTGGGGCCATATTCCATGTATATTGGTAAATCAAATTCACCATGAAATTAGAAATCAGATTTAAAATAAAAAAAGCGGTCAGGACTTTTTTTTGGCGAAATCCAAAGCATCCCAACAGGAATGTTTCCACGGTGGCAGTTAAGAACATCGCACCTAAAAAGAGCATTTTATTTTAAGGCGCAAGAAGAACCATAATGATATATCTTATGACGATTGGGACAAATTTCCTCACACTTCATATAGCGTGCTGTGCTAATATATTCTGGATCATCACAAGAATGACAGCGGCCTCCACCATAAAGAGGGGCGTCTTTCGGGCACTTGGCCAATGCTTCTTCATATTCTTTTTTATAGCGGGCCTCTTCTTCTGGGGGCAATAAAATATCGGCCACAGCGACGGTGGCGGCGCAGAGAAGCACTAAACCTAAACATATTTTTTTCATTTCAGTTTCCTTTCCGTTTGTAAGATAATACCCGAGTTTATAATAAATAAAATTAAAAAACAAGAGGGGGGCAGATGCAGGTTTCTAAGTCCCAATGAAAAGCCTAAACCAACCAACAAACAACTGGCGGCCAAGCCAAAGGAAAAAGCGGGGAATTTTGGCATGGCTTTATACATTAAATACAGTGTGATGGGCATGGATAAATTGACAATCATTTGGACAATGGCCCATAAATAAGGGGTGTGAAAACTGAATAAAAAAAGCAAAAGGACGAAGGCGGTGGAAATGTAAATCACTTTTTGAATGCCCCACCGATCGCATAAAAAGCCACCTAAAATCTTACCGCCGAAAATGCCCAATGTGATCATCCATAAAACAAGCGGTGTTTTAACAAAGTCTGTCAGGGGTAAAAAGCCCATAAAAGAACGGATCGCAATACAGGTGCATAAGAGAAGAATCAGAACCACGGGCTTTGTGTTTGCGGCCTTTTTAGGGCGTTTGTAAGGACTGTTTAAATTCCATAAAATCAACAACGCAAGAGCGAACGGAAAAATGAAAAAAGCGGTGGTGGTAGAGGCGAGCAGACTGCCCGTCAGTAAGCCAACGGCCCCGCTGGAAACAAAAATCCCCAAGGGTGCCATTTTGTTTCGGGAGGACGTTAAAACAATCGTGCCCGCCCCTGTATGAAACAAGCAATTTCCCACACCAACCAATCCAATGCGTAAGAACAAATTTAAGGATGGTATAAATCCCAGTAATAATAAAATAAAGGCTCCTATAATGTCATGCGTGGGTTTTATTTTTGGGCTTTTATCCAGTATCCAGCCGGCCAAGGGTTGCCCGCCAAACGCCAATAAATTATAAAGCAGAAAAAAGAAAAGGGCCGAAGTAAAACAGTGTGTCGCACTGATGACAATTAAGGCGCAGACGGCATCTACGCAAAAATGTCCCACAGTATGTTTTAATAAAATTCTTTGGCTGATCATACGGGAATGGTAAAATATTTTCTTTTAAATTTCAACAGTGGTTTTTTTAAAGAGGCTTGCTTTTATAAAATGAAAACGCTACACTGCCTCTCAGGAGATTGGGATGAAACTGATTACCTATCAAACGAAAGAAGCGCTGGCGACTTTAAAGAAAACGGGGATTTTAATGACGGATGTTTCCTATATGACGTCCAAAAAATATGTGGTTCCTTATAATTGGTTGGTGGGTCAGATGAAAGCCAAAAAGATATTGCCCCAACAGGGGGAACGGTATCCGATTTGGGCTTGGGTTCAATGCGGCTCTTCCATCGCGCCCAGAAAAAAGAAAAACTATTTTAAAACACAACAAAAAAAGTTGGTGCGCATTACTTTTGAAAAACCGGACAAGGATGTTTTTCTGTCAGACTATATGGCTTATTCGTTTATTTTAAGCGGGCATATTATTCCAAAAACCCTCGTAGAGTATCAACGCTTTTTCCAAAAAATGCAGAAAGAGGGGATTTCTTTGGACGCTTTAAAAAGTTTTGTGCGCAGTGAACGCAGCGAGAAAAAAGTAAAAGAAACGGTTCAAAAAATCCAAAAAACCTGGCCCCGTATGTTTGATTTAAAATCCAATGTGATTCAAGGGTGTGTGTGGCATATCAAACTTTCGGAAGTGATTAAAATAGAGATTTTAAAGGATCGGCATTATTTATATGGATCCATGAATACCAAGCGCAAAGATGGTTCCCGTCCCAACTGGAAAAAGAAGTACCTGACCTATTTGTCGGATTAAAGCGGGGATGGGATTTATTCGCTGCGCTCACCCCATAGGGGCCGCCTAGAGGCGTTGCCTTCACTTTCGTTTCGGATGAACCGGTGGTTCATTCACCTCATCCCATGACCAATAAAAAAACCAACCGTTAGGGTTGGCTTTTTCGTTGGTTGCGGGGATGGGATTTGAACCACATGACCACCAGGTTATGAACCTGGCAAGCTACCGGACTGCTCTACCCCGCGATAAGACAGGTTTTCATTATATTCTAAAAAGCTTTCTTTGTCAAGAGGTTTTTCGCTTTCCTTGACTTTTGGGTGTTTTTCGGATATATTTATATTAAAGTCAAAGGAGTGTCCCATGAAGTTTTTAGATGAAGCCAAAATTTTTATTAAAGCGGGAGACGGGGGCAATGGTGCGTGCTCTTTTCGTCATGAAAAGTTTATTGAATTTGGCGGGCCCGATGGCGGCAACGGGGGCGATGGCGGCAATGTTGTTTTTGTGGCCAAAGATAATTTAAATACCCTGATTGATTTTCGTTATCAACAACACTTTAAAGCAGAACGTGGGCACCCGGGGTCGCATAAATGTTGCACGGGGGCGCGGGGCGAAGATTTAGTGATTCAAGTCCCTGTCGGTACCGAGATTGTGGCCGAAGATGGGCGCACCGTCTTGGCGGATTTAACCGAAGTTGGGGAACGCTTTGTTGTGGCGCATGGCGGTCATGGGGGCAGGGGAAATGAATCCTTTAAAACCTCCACCAATCAAGCACCCGAGTATGCCGAAGAAGGAACCCCGGGGGAAGAACTTTGGGTGTGGCTGAAATTAAAACTGATTGCGGATGTCGGGTTGGTGGGACTTCCCAATGCGGGAAAATCCACGCTTTTAACGGCGTTGACACGGGCGCGTCCCAAAATTGCCGATTATCCCTTTACCACAATTCATCCGAATTTAGGGGTGGCCAGTGTGGATGGCCGAGATTTAATTTTGGCGGATATTCCCGGGCTGATAGAAGGTGCCCACGAAGGCGTAGGTTTAGGGGTGCATTTTTTAAAGCACGTGGAACGTTGCAATGTGATGATTCATTTGTTGGATGCGACCAGCGAACAACTCACTAAAGACTATCAAATTATTCGTCATGAGTTGGAAGCATACAGTCCGTTATTGGCCAAAAAGCCCGAAGTCATTGTCCTCAATAAATGTGATGCTTTGACCAAAGAAGAAATTCAGAAAAAGCAAGCCTCATTAAAGCGCAAGACGAAAAAGCAAATTTATGCGATTTCTGCGGTGGCTCATCAAGGGACCACAGAACTCATGCGTGATGTCGCACGGTTCGTGAAATAAAGTATAGGCTAAGGACAGGTTGCGCCTATTGTATGTGTTCCTGTATCAGAAAGCCCATTTAAATTGCAAAATCCACCTGTATGTGTCGCTTTTCTTAATTCCATGGTTGGGGCTTTTGTCGTATGGACATCTGTTGTATGATATTCCTTTTCCCAAGCGATAATAGCACATCCTGTATCTTGGGCATAAACAATTACGGATTGTCCTGCTGGAATCGTATACAAAACGCCATTGACGCAACGGTGTCCCCCATTGGGTTGGCACAAAGACTTTCCTTTTTCGTTGGTGACAAGGAAGGTATCATCAATATGACCTTTGACATAAATATCATAATCACAGGCATAAGGGCCTAATCTGGCTATTTCTTGTTTAACATAACATTGAGTAGAATGTGAAAAAATAGCATGTTGTGGAATAATCACATCATCTTTACAGACGCACTGACCCCCCACTTCTTTATACACCATCGGATCACACACACAAGAACAAGTGGTTTCGTCAAAAATACGGGCCACATCTGTACAACTGTTTTCACCCGCACAGCCTTGCTTTGTAAATTTTAAAGCGACTTGCCCGCAATTGTCATAACACCCGTCCCCGTTATGGATACTGGAACTGACGGTACCATCTTCTAAATACATGGATGTTTCGCCATTTAAATAGATAGTCTTTTCTGAGGTCAATTCTGTTTTGGTCCCGTTGGATTCAATATATAATCCTGTTCCGCAAGAACAACTTTTATCGCCTTTGCCACGGGAATAAGTACAGGCGGGATATGAACTGCCACAATGCCACATGCCGTTATCCACGCTGACCGTGTAATTGCCGGATCTGATGCCCGAAAAATTCCCCAACTTATGTTTGCGATCGTGTGTCCATGTCTTGGCACAGATGCAATCATCCAAGGCATCCAACACCGCCGAAAAACAGCATCCTTTCGGGGAACTGACTTCGGTACATTCTGTTGCACAGGTGGCTTTATGGGCCACAGGACAATGTTCACATTTGGTGCCTGTTCCTTTTAAAACATACTTATATTCTTGTTCTTGACATTCGGCAGAACAAATTCCTTTTGAACAGGCCAAGTCATTGCCACAGCCACAGTCCGTGTTGCAAGAATCACCGATTTCGGTCGGTAAATCCATGCATTTATCGGCGCAATCTGTCTGATCAGAATTACATTCCCCTTTGCAACATTTTGTCCCGCAGGTGTGATACCCTTCTTTGCCCGCTTTCGGAGTTTTGACGCCATTTTTACATTCATTACACGCGTCAATCGGGCCATCTGCTTTTTCCACACATTTTCCTTTTTCTGTGTCATAATCTTGACAGATTGTACAATCTTCAGGGTCTTGTTCAGGGCATAAGGTTGGGTGATATTGCAACGTGCCACTAATACAACACTTTCCATCGGCTTGTTCGTTGGCCCCATCTGCTTTTTGGGTCCATTTGGACACAGTGCTACAGCCCGTTGGGACATCCATTTTTTCTTCGGTATAGCACACTTTATTTTCGTCATCCGGTGTTGTATCCCCTGTCGGGCAATCCTGACAAGTACAAGCGTCTTTATCACAGACTTGATTGGTGCCACAGGATGTTCTTTGGTTGGTAATACATCCGTTTTCATCCCAAGTCGTTTTGCAACAGGTTGTGGTATAGTTCACTAAA
>JAZRVC010000037.1:0-29870 GCA_045598925.1 Alphaproteobacteria bacterium | reverse complement strand
TTTAGTGAACTATACCACAACCTGTTGCAAAACGACTTGGGATGAAAACGGATGTATTACCAACCAAAGAACATCCTGTGGCACCAATCAAGTCTGTGATAAAGACGCTTGTACTTGTCAGGATTGCCCGACAGGGGATACCACACCGGATGACGAAAATAAAGTGTGCTATACCGAAGAAAAAATGGATGTCCCAACGGGCTGTAGCATTGTGTCCAAATGGACCCAAAAAGCGGATGGGGCCAACGAACAAGCCGATGGAAAGTGTTGTATTAGTGGTTCATTACAATATCACCCAACCTTATGCCCTGAACAAGACCCTGAAGATTGTACAATCTGTCAAGATTATGACACAGAAAAAGGAAAATGTGTGGAAAAAGCGGATGGGGCCAACGAACAAGCCGATGGAAAGTGTTGTATTAGTGGCACGTTGCAATATCACCCAACCTTATGCCCTGAACAAGACCCTGAAGATTGTGATACTATTTGTCAAAACTACGATACAACTCAAGGAAAGTGTACTAATAAAGAAGATGGAACGAACGAACAAGCCGATGGAAAGTGTTGTATTGATGGCACGTTGCAATATCACCCAACCTTATGTCCAGAACCCTGTTCAACAACTTGTGCAGCAGGGGGCGTAATCCCCGGTGGTACACAGTTTGACGATAGTGTTATGACACGTGGACAAAATTGTAGTTGTAATTGTAAAGAACCTTTTGCTTGGACCAATCAAAAACAATGTTGTATCCCTATTGAACGTGTAGATGGCACCTTTGATTGTCAGAGTTTCTCATATGAAAATTACTATAATATCAGCTCGCTGGCCGCTCATCCTTATGATCATTTGGAATACAGTGGAACATATACACAAGATCATTTTATTTGTTTAACGGTTGATGGTGTAGATGATGACTTAGTTGTCAAAGTTGGTAATACAACATATGGCCCTTATTGGAATAATGCATGTGCGGCAATGAGTTCAAGTGGAAATGGACATAATTTTAAAAATAAAAAATATTCTATTCCTAAAAATACTTTCTTTGGGCTCTATGTTCGGGATGTTTGTCCGACACAAATAGGAATCAAATACAGCCTGACTTTTTGTGATTAAACGATTGTTTTTTTGATTGAATAAGTCAATTTCTTATTTCACCCAAGTGGGGTGCAGGACGGGACCGATAATGTTGCCAAGGGCGATCAGTTCGTTTTGACATATAATCACCACGGGTGCGTTTTGGGGCAGGGACACAAAAGCCCCCTCTTTAATGCGTTGCCCTTGTTGAATCCGTTTGGCAATTTCGGGGGCGACCGCAATATGTGGTAAATTTTTTAACACCACATCCATCGGGATGATTTTTTGTCCCAAATTATCCGCGGTTAAATCCACGGCTTGCGCTATTTCAAAAGGTCCGTCCACGGTGCGATAGAGCCTGACCACCACGCCCAACATCCCCAGTTTATCGGCAATATCATGTGCCAGTGTGCGAATATAGGTGCCTTTACTGACCCGTGCCACAAAGGACGATTTTGCCCGTGTGTGCTTCACTAATTTTAAATCATACACACACACGGTGCGGGGATTCAGGACGACTTTTTCCCCTTTGCGCGCTAAGTCATAGGCACGTTTTCCATTGACTTTCAGGGCGGAAAAAGCACTGGGGACTTGTTGAATCTTTCCCAAAAAATCAGGCAGAACCTTTAAAATGTCGGCTTTCGTGGGGGCTTGGTTGTTTTGCGCCACAATATCGCCATCCAAATCATCCGAAGTTGTTTGTGTGCCCCATTGAATATCAAATTCGTATGTTTTTTTATCGTCCATTACAAAAGGAATCAGACGCGTGGCTTTCCCCAAGGCAATCGGTAAAACGCCTGTGGCCAAAGGATCCAAAGTTCCCGCGTGTCCGATTTTGCCGGGATGAAGAAGGTGCTTGATTTTCCCCACAACCTGTGTTGAACCCATTTGATAGGGCTTATCAATCACCAACCAACCGTTGATATTATTTTTTATACTTGTCAAGGTCGGCCTTTACCCGCGGGGAATTTAAAATCTGTTCAATGCGTTCGTCTTGTTCAAAGCGTGTATCGGGTAAAAAGCGCACTTCGGGGGTAATCCGCAGACGGATATTTTGTCCGATGGCTTTACGAAAAGCGCCTTTGTGGTCGTTCAATAACATGACCTGTTCGTCTGTATTGACGGGGGGCATTGCCCGTACAAATAAAGTCGTATAGGAAAAATCCGGCGCTACTTGAACTTCTGTCAACATCAAATAAGGGGCTTTTAACCCTTTGATAAACAGGTTGTTTTCAATCAGCATTCGGGCAATCAGTTTTTTTATTTCTTCGGATACGCGTAATTGTCTTTGACTGGGGGCTTTTTTTTGCATGGTTTCTCCTTGGGTTTTTTAAAGGAAAGCCCCAAAAAGGGGCCCGTTCCTTTAACCGATTAAACGATTCCACCAACCGCCTTTTTTGGGTCCCTCTACTTGTGGGATATCCGTTGTTTCAGGGACGGACGGGGTCGGGGAAGTTTGAACTTCCTCTGACTTTTTTGTTTCGGCTGCGCGTTCTTCTTTTAAAGAAGTGCTTTCCACAACTTTAAAATTTTCCTGACCTGCTTCTTTATTTTGGGCAGGCGCGTTGTTCATGTCCTTTTTCCCTTTCTTGCCATGACGATGACGTTGGTGATGGCGATTGTTTTGTTGTTGATTTTGGACCGTGGCTTCTTCGCCGGGTTGAGTCGGAATTTCCACAGGTGCTATTTTGAACTTTGGCATAGCCATCGCGGGCACAATCAACTTGACCCCGTCTGCACGGATGTATTCCAAACGATAACCGTCAATGGCTTCAAAAGTATCCACCAAGACTTCCATCTTGACGCCATATTGCTTTTCCAAATCAAACAAATAGGGACGCTTTTGATTCAATAAATAAGTGGCGACTTCAGCCGGCACTGTTAAAATCAAAGTCGTCTTACCCATACGCGCGGCGGCTTCCTCTAAAACACGAATCACACGCGTGGTGCAAGATTCCACCGAACGCATCACCCCATTGCCATGACAATGCGGACACACACGATAACTGGATTCCAAGAAACTGGAATGCAGGCGTTGACGTGACATTTCCATCAAACCGAAGCCGGACATCTTGCCCACTTGGATGCGGGCTCTGTCTTTGCGCAAGGCGTCCTTTAACCTGCGTTCAACCGCAGCGTTGTTTTTGGGTTCATCCATATCAATAAAGTCAATGACGACCAAGCCCGCCAAATCCCGCAGTCTTAACTGACGTGCTAATTCATCACAAGTTTCCAGGTTTGTCCGAACGGCTGTTTCTTCAATGTTGTGTTCGCGCGTGGCACGCCCCGAATTCACATCCACGGCAACCAAGGCTTCGGTTTGGTCAATAACCAAGTACCCGCCCGAAGGTAATTGCACAATGTTAGAGTGGATGGATTCCAGTTGCGGTTCAACTTGATATTCCAAGAATAAAGGCTTTTTGCCTTTATACAGTTTCACTTTTTTGACTTGAGTCGGCATCAAAAGTTTCACAAAATCACGGGTGGATTTAAATACATCGGCTCCGTCAATTAAAATTTCATCAATATCCGAAGTAAATACATCCCGCAAAGACCTTTTAATAATATCACCTTCTTGATGAATCAATTTCGGTGCAATGGATTTTAAAGTCAATTCACGGATATTGTTCCAAGTTTTTAATAAGTAATCCACGTCGCGCTTGATTTCGGTTTTTGTTTTGCCTAAACCGGCGGTGCGGACAATCACGCCCATTCCTTCAGGAATAGACAGTTTATCCAAAATAGAACGTAAAGATTTACGATCTTTTTGGTTGGAAATTTTTCTGGAAATGCCCGATCCGTGATTATTGTTGGGCATTAAAACAGAAAAGCGTCCCGCCAAAGACAAATAAGTTGTCATGGCTGCACCTTTATTTCCGCGTTCTTCCTTCACCACCTGAATCAACATGACTTGACCGGGGTGGATCACTTCTTGAATTTTGTATTTTTTATAGAAATGATGCCGTTGGCGAGGCGTATCTTCCGATTCACGTACCACTTCAACATCTGAAGCCTGTGTATTTTCATTGATTTCCGCTTCTTCCTTTTTTTCGGCTTCGGCGATTTGCTTTTTTAAGGCTTCTTTATCTGCTACGGGAATTTGATAGTAATCGGGATTGATTTCCCCAAAGGCCAAAAAGCCATGACGATTACCGCCATATTCCAAAAAGCAAGCCTGAAGTGAAGGTTCAACCCTCACCACTTTGGCTAAATAAATATTTCCTTTAATTTGTTTTTTATTTTGAGTATCAACGTCCAGTTCTTCTACACGTCCATTCTCCAACACGACAACGCGCGTTTCTTCCTGATGCAATGCATCAATGAGCATTTGTTTTGACATAAATCATTCTCCAATTTAACGGGGCGATAGGCCCTTTTGTTATTCAACATCAACGAACCCGTCAGCCCCAAGGCCAACACACATAAAAAGTAAAAAGTCATCACCGATACAATCATTTTTCACCTTTTGGTTCGTTAAAAAAATATTTTTAGGCAATTTTTTAATTGCACTTTTTATTATAACAGGTTATAAATAAATAATCAAGTCTTTTTTAGGGGAAAGTTGATGTCTTTTTTGGGTCGTCTTATCTTTTTTAGTTTGATGCTGTTGAGTTTTACTTCATCGGCCCAAGTGATTCAAAACATCCGTTTGGCCGCGACACCTTCCGATGGGGTGCGATTCGTGGCGGATTTGGATAAAAAGGCCGAAGTCAAAGTTTTTCGTTTGGAAAAGCCGTCCCGATTGGTCCTGGATTTTGCCAAAACCCGCTTTCATAAAGAGGTGGAAGAAAAAAAACTGACGAATGTGGGCTTTATTAAAGGGGGGCGTTTGGGCAATCCTACCCAAGATACTGCCCGTATTGTGTTGGACTTACCCAATGAAGAGTTGAACGAAAAGCATTTTATCTTAACCCCGCAAAGCGAAACAAACTGGCGCTTTGTGGTGGATTTAAATAAGAAAAAAGCCCTGACGGAAAAGAAAGAAGTGGTGGCGCCTGTGGTCTCTAAAAAGAAAATCATTGTGTTGGATCCCGGTCATGGGGGGCAAGATCCTGGGGCGATTTCCGCTTCGGGTAAATATGAAAAAGATCTGGTGTTAAAAATGGCCAAAGAAACCAAGGAAATGTTGGAATCAGCGGGCTATAAAGTTGTTTTGACCCGTTCCACGGATGTTTTTATTTCTTTGCGCGGACGCATTAAAAAAGCCCACGAAGCGAACGGGGATTTGTTCATTTCTATTCACGCGGACAGTTCCAAAAATCGTTCGGCCAAAGGGCTGTCTCTTTATACGATTTCCGAAAAAGCGTCTGATAAAGAGGCGGCGGCTTTGGCGGAACGCGAAAACAAAGTGGATATTTTGTATGGGATGGATTTGGCGGAATATCAGCCCGAAGTCGGCAATATCTTGATTGATTTGGCCAAAAAATATGTGATGGATCAATCGTCTGTGTATGCCGATTATGTGGTGCGTGAAATGAAAACTTTGGTTCAGTTGGTTCCGAATGCCCACCGCTTTGCGGGCTTTGTGGTCTTAAAATCCCCGAATATTCCGTCTGTTTTAATGGAAATGGGATACTTGTCTAATCGTCAGGAAGAAAAACTGATGTGGCAAAAATCATATCGCCAAAAACTGTCCAAAGCCTTAGTTCAAGCGGTCAGAACCTATTTTAAGAATAATCCGGCGGAAAATTAGCCGCGACCCTTTGTCAGCATGGAAACCCCCAATTCGGTCAGTTCCATTTGATTGTCATCTTTATTATCTAACTTTTCGGCGGTGCCGACAGCGGCCCGTCCCGCCACTTTTCCCGCTTTTGCCAGATTCTTTTTCAATCCTTGACGGGTGGCATTTTTCATACTCTGTTTCATTGCGCCCTTGATAGACAGTTGTTGTAAAGTGGCCCCCAAACTCATACCGCTGGTGGCAACGGCTTTAATCCCTTCTGTGATAAAGGTGGTAATGATTTCGTGAAAGTTCGTCCCCGTCCCTTCTTGTTGAGTTTCAATCAGAATAGGGGGAACAGGGAGTTGCGTTTGCATTTTTTCTTTCTTTTTTCGTTTTGTCATAATATATCTCCTTACACACATCATAGCAAAGGTTTTTTAAAAAGCAAATAAGAATTGCTTTTTTTTTTATTTCGTGCTATAATAAAAATGTTCCCTTATGGGGACTATAATGCTAAACGGCAAGTGGAATAGATGTGATGGACTCGGGGGCAGTACCCGACGCCTCCACCAAAAAGCCAACGGGGGCGACACAGATTCGACATGCATAGTAAAGATTTGACCTTGTATTCGGCATGGTACCACCGTTATCGGACTAAAAAAAATAAATGCAAATGATAATTGCACAACGACAATGTGTATGGCTGCTTAATTGCGCTTGAAATTGTCAATGATTCTTAAGCCTTTATACGCTTAAGTGGGGTTGGGGACGAACCTAGCAACAGAATCGCCCCACTTTTTATGCCTATGACAGATATAAAAAAACACCCCTTGCGGAGTGTTTTTTTTTGTTTATTGTCAGATGATTTAGCTTTCAAAACCACCAAATTCAGCAATATCACTGTTTTCATCAACACCGCTGGAAGCGTAAGTGACAACATAGTCGGCAATCGCAATGATACCCAAACCCATGGCCAAACCGCCCAACCATTTCCAGTTGATTTTTCCTGTGATGATACCACCGACGGCAATACCAATCAAACCAAAGGCACCCAATACATAGATAACGACGCGCACGTTGGAAAAGATGTTAGCCATCGTATCCACAGCGGCTTGGAACGGATCATCTGTTTGAGCCAAAGTATCCAAAGCAACCATTGAAACAGCAAAGAAAATTGCCATCATTGCCAATTTTTTTAAAGATTTCATTTTTTTCTCCTTTTATAAAAGTTGATCTTTAAATTCGTTCTTTGTTCTGTGAATTTTTACCCAAGAATATCTCGAGCTATTCTTTCAATTCACATCCCATTGAACCGAAGTGGTTAGCACATTACTAACCATAATTTTCATCATAAACATTTTTTTGCCCTTGTCCAGTTTTTTTTGACCCCAAAAAGATGTTTTTAAATCTGTTAATTTTTTGGTAATCTTTTGTCAAAAGGGCTTTTAATTGACTTTTGGGGCCTTTTCGGATATAATAAAAGCATGATGAAACCTGAACTTCTTGCCCCCGCCGGCGATATCAATGCCGGTTATGCCGCCCTTTATTATGGGGCGGATGCGGTCTATTTAGGCTTGCGTTCTTTTTCGGCGCGGGCAGGGGCGACCAACTTTTCACCAGAAGAATTAGATGAATTTTCGGCCTACGCGCATCACTTGGGGCGTAAAGTCTATATTACCTTAAATACCTTGATTCAGGAAAAAGAATTGCCGGAAGTTTTAAAGGTGTTGGATATTTGTTCGGCATGCCGTGTGGATGCGGTGATTGTTCAAGATTTGGGGGTGGCACGCCTGATGAAAGAACGCTATCCGGATTTGGTCTTGCACGCCAGCACGCAAATGGCTGTCCATAATAAACAGGGGGCCTTGGCTTTGCAAAAACTGGGCTTTAAGCGGGTGGTCTTGGCGCGCGAATTGACCCTAAAAGAAATTCAAAAAATTACCGCGCTTCCCGATTTGGAAACAGAAGCCTTTATTCACGGGGCGCTGTGTTATGCGTATAGCGGGCTTTGCCTGTTTTCCTCTATGGCCACGGGGCGCAGTGCGAATCGGGGTAAGTGTGCTTATCCTTGTCGGGCCTTGTTTCAGGGGATGAATAAAAAAGCACACTTCTTTTCCATGAAAGATATGGCGTTGCAGGAAGATGTGTTGAAACTGCCCGTCACTTCATTGAAAATAGAAGGGCGTAAGAAAAAAGACCTGTATGTTGCGGCGGTGGTGGATTATTATCGTCATATTTTGGATGACAAAAAAGCGGATTTAAACCGTCAAGAACATATTCAACAAATTTTTTCTCGCCCTTGGACAAAGTTCCATTTTAACGGAAAAGATACGGACATCATTGACCCCGACTTTGTGGGACACAGGGGGCTTTTAATCGGGAAAACAGATACAATTATCAATCGGCATTTAAGTTTTACCACCAATCATGATCTTGCGCGGTTTGACGGCATACAAATTGATGTGCCGGGGATTGAAAAACCTATCGGCTTTTCGGTTCAAGACCTGTCGGTCAATCATAAAAATGTATTTCAAGCGCGGGCGCATCAACGTGTGGAAGTGGTGGTGCCGCCCCATGCGCCTTTTATCCCAAAGGGTTGCCCGATTTATTTGGCTTCCAGTTCGGCGGTGAAAGGCGCCTATGATTACACGCGTCCCAAACCCAATGAATTTAAAAACAGAATCAAAGTCCCCGTTCGTCTTTTATTGACCCCCGAAAAAATAGAAGGCTCTGCTTTGGATAAGACAGTGGCGTTGTCGGGGCCTTTTGAAGTCGCCCAAAATCCTGATAAAATGATGACTTCTGTTGAAAAGGTCTTTAATAAATATAAAGACACCGCCTTTGAACCGATTCTGCATATTGAAAATCCAAAAAATGTGTTTGTGCCTGTGTCTTTATTGAATCACCTACGGCAAGACCTGTATGCGCAAATTCAAATAGAAAAACAGGAAAAAACCTTACCCGCGGTTTCACAGCGAATCCCCGCAAAAGAAGCCCGATGGCTGATTAAAACAGATAAAATTCAAAGCCTTTCGGGACTTAATCCTGCGGACTTTTTTGAAATCATTGTGGAAGTATCGCCTGAATTGTCTGTGGACAGTTTAAAGGATTTTCCCAAAAATAAAATTCGTTTGGCTTTGCCCACCATTATGTTAAATGCTGAAAGTTTTCTGCCCGCTATTCAACAGTTTTTAAAACAAGGCTTTCATAAGTGGGAAATTTCCAACTGGGGACACAGGGAATTACTGCCCACAACAGGAATTGATATTTCTTGGGATGCGCCTTTATATATGATGAATACACAAAGTATGCAAATGGCCAAAGAGTTGGGGGCAACTCGTCTGACTTTGCCCGTGGAAGATACGCTTGCAAATCTATCGCAAACGTCCGCTAAGGCCCCGCTTCCTTGCACTTTGGTTGTATATCAAGATGTGCCTTTATTTTTAAGTCGCAATTGCATTAAAAATGCCTGTGCCCACTGCCACAAAGAACTTTGCACGATTCCTTTAACGAAAGACGGGGAAAAATATCAAGCGCTGATCCAAAACTGCGGTTTGACGCTGATTTCTGAAAAAGCCTTTTATATAGCCAAAGAACGCCGTGAAGTACAGGCCGATTTCTATCGTGTGGATTTTGTAAAGCGTTCTTATTTACCTGAACAGGTGGCAGATTTGATTCAAAAGATTCAATCAGCCGATAAACTCATCAACACCCATACGGGCAACTTAAAGCGCGAGATTTAACCTTTATTTTAAAGGCAACGTGATTACAACACGCAGGCCCTTTGACGGGCTTTCTTCTAATTGAATATTGCCCCCGTGGGCCAAAATAATATCCCGTGTAATTGTCATCCCCAATCCGACACCGCCTGTGTTTTTGTTGCGTGAAGAGTCCATGCGATAGAAAGGCTTAAAGACTTCGCTTCTTTTTTTGGCGGGAATGCCGGGACCGTTATCATCAATGGTAATTTGTACTCTATCTTCCCGTACGCCCAAATTGATGTGCGCCATAGAGGCATAGTGTGAAGCATTGGACAGCACATTACTGAAGGCCCGCGACAGTTCATGGGCGCGTCCGTTAAATTCCACTTCTTGTTCCATATGTAAAGTGACGGGGAAACCCATTCTTTCAAATTTTTCGGTCAGGGTTTTCATTAAATCAGATAAATTTATTTTTTGAATTTTTTCTTTTTCATTGCCACGGGCAAAATCCAAATATCCGGTCAGCATTTGTTCCATTTCCGTAATGTCTTGATTGATCATCTGGGTGGTTTCGTCCGGTTCCATCATGGATAAAGCCAACTTCATGCGGGTGAGGGGCGTTCTTAAATCGTGGGAAACACCCGCCAACATGGTTGTTCTTTCGTTCAAATATCGGGCGAGCCTGTCTTTCATTTCAATAAAAGATTGGCCGGCTTGACGGACTTCGGCGGCGCCCTCGGGCTTAAAGCGGATTTCTTGGCCCATGCCAAAGGCTTCGGCAGCATCCGCCAAACGAACAATGGCCCCGACTTGATTTTTCATAAAGATAAAGGCAATGCCAAACAGGAATAAGGAAGCAGCAAACATCCATAATAAGAAAGAAGGAACCGTCGTGCTGAAAAACCTTTTACGGGGAATTTTAACCGTCAAAAGGCCGTTCTTCAGTTGAATATAGACATATTGTTGACCGTTGTCTTTATCGGAAAGAGTAATGTATTTATAGGATAACCTTTTAATTTCATTGCGTAAGGTTTTGGCTTCCATGGCTTTATGCACTTTGATATCAGGCAGATTTTTGTCTTTTTCCCAAGAAAAGTTCATCCCCAGTGCGGACGAGAAAATAGAGATATTGAGTGAGGGGTTGGCTTGTTTTTCGGCCCATTTGGCCACCAATGAAATTTCCCCGATAATGTCGTTTGATAAACGACGGCTGATACTATCCCAATGTTTGTTGTAAAAGTAAATCCCGACCAGTAATTGCAACACAATCAAAGGTAAAATAATAATCAACACAAAGCGTGTTAAAAGACGTGAGGGGGCATATTTTTTTAAAAAAGAAAACAGTTTCATATTAAATCCTTATCAGTTTATAACCTTTTCCCCTGACTGTTTGAATCCAAACAGGATGCTTGGGGTCTTCTTCAATTTGATGACGTAAGCGCGTAATTTGAACATCAACAGTGCGCTCTAAAGGGGTGTGAATCGCTTCGGCTAACTCTTCCCGTGATACAGGTGTATTGGGATGTTTGGCCAATGTGTGTAATAATTGTTGTTGAACCGTTGTTAAATGAATAGGGGAATTTCCTTTGGTTAAACACAATTTTTGACAATGATATTGAAACGGTCCAAAGGACACCATATCAGGTTGAGTCGCCGAACGTTTTAATAAATTTTTTAGGCGCAACACCAATTCTTTCGGGTCAAAAGGTTTGACCAGATAATCATCAGCCCCACACTCTAACCCCAAAATGCGTTGATTGGTTTCTCCCATGGCGGTCAGCATTAAAATCGGGGTGGTAAAGTTCTTCTTTCTTAATTCTTGTGTAAATTCAATGCCGCTTTTAAAGGGCATCATGACATCCATAATTAAACAATCAAAGCAAAAGAGTTTTAACAATTCTTCGGCGCGGCGGGCCTCTTCGGCCAAGGTCACCTGAAAACCCGCTTGGCTCAGGTATTTGCCCAACAAGGCGCGTAGTCTTTCATCATCATCTATGACTAATAAATGGGCCATATTTATTTTTCCTTTAAATCAACTGATTTAAAATTTTGCGCCCGTATTCGCCTCCGTCCCCTTTAATACGCTTCCATAAAATATTTTGTAAAAGCAATAAATCATTTTGAATCATATTTAAAGCGCCATTATCAAATAAAGTATTCTTTTGAATCAGATTGACCAAGTGGGCCGCGACATCAGAAACCAAAGGATAGCCGAACACACGCCCTTGCGCTTTTAATTTGTCCGCAGAGGGTAAAAGTCTGGATTGGATAAATTGGGTGCGGGCTGTTCTGTAAAGGCCCGAAGCCTGAACCAAAGCCTGTCGCATTGCTTGTACATCCCCACAGACCATAGCGGGAAAAACACGCACCAAATCTTCTTGAATTTCTTTGGCCATGTCGTCTTTTTGTTTTTCGGCCTCTTTGTGATGGGGCGGGTCAAACATCCCGGGAACTTCTGATGTGGACATTTCAAATCTCCTTTCCTTTTTTTAAGTATAGAGAAAAAAACATCATTTGTCCAGTGCTTTTTAAGCCCTCGGATGCGTTTTGTCTTGGGTAAGCACTGGGGCTGATAGTAAAGGCATTTCGCTTTTATATAAAAGGCGTGCCCCATCAGGTGGGGGTGGAATGGTCAGTCGGGTTTTTCGTTGATAGACTTGGCCGTTTGTATTGACGGGCAGTATCCCCGGCACACGTCCCCCCGTGGCATAGCAATGTGAAAAATCGTCTTCATAAAGAGACGCGTGCCAAATCGCCAAAGGATGTTGATGATCAACGGGTTCACCCACAATTTCCCCTTTCAGGTATTTATCATAAAGAACGGGATCTTGTTCAACTTTTGAATAGACCTGCCATAATTTATCCAAAGTATCGGCGGTAAAAACTTCCTGAACCCGTTTTCGGTATTTTGTGTCGCATTCCAGACGTAAAGGGCGAATCCCGCTTGGCTCTTTGTTTAAAATTTGGATTCTGAATCCGTTTTTAAAACTGATGAGATTTTTCCCTATCACGGGCAGCGCCATGAAATCCCGCCCTTCCGTTTCTCTTAAAATTCGGGGTTCGTTCGGGTTGCGGTGCTGGGCCTGTTGCCGACTGGCTTTATCCACATCCGTCAGGTCAATGCGTCCCGATGAAATGCCCCGACACATATTTCTGAAATTGGCGAGTCTGTTAAAAATTAGTTCAGGCGAAGTATCAAACTCGGGCCACTCCACCTTGACACTTCGGGTAATCGCGACAATCCAAGGTTCTTTATTGGTAATCACAATTGCGCAAATAGGGTCGCCCGTAATCGCCCGAGAATAACACTTACCACCTCCACGCCCATAGCCGCGCGCAGGTTCAACAAATGTTTGGACAACTTTGTTAAAGATATCATCCCGCAACCGAAAAGAAAGAACTTGTTGGACAACTTGATTTTGCACGCGCCTTTCTTGAACCGTTGGGCGTGTGAGAGCGTGTTTTAAACAAACCAAAGCCCCCAGTATATCCGACATTTTACCTCCTGAAACTTGAAAGTAAGTGCAGTTTAACAAAACTTGACGCTTTTGTCAAGGCGGACGAACGATAAAAATGGTAAAAATTGACAAAAAACGTCTTCTATGGTATAATATCCCCTATGAGATATTATGAATGGCTTTATTTAATGGCGGATAAAGAAAGTTTGTTTTGTCAAAAACAATCAAAGACAAGTAGTTTTAAAGTGCCTTTACCCGACAATCAAACGGCTGAAATGTCTGTTAAAATGGACGTCTCGGTATATAATAATCGTCTGGGCGATTGTTTATTATTCCAAATTTATTCCCCCACCGTGATTCGTCAGGCTTATTTACCTTGGCCGACCTTGCCTAAATATTTGCGGGATAATACCCCCGAAGACATTGTGAAATTGATTGAACAATCCCCATATTTATCCGATAAGGCTTTAAAAGAAAAGTTAAATGAGCGGGCGATTTCTTTGGCAGTTCAGACTTTGGAAAAATACAAATCCTGTGATGTGCCTTTTACACAAGACATAAAAGTGCCCCAACAAAGGGTTAAATTGACTTCGCGGGCAGGGGATGAAGCCCTTTTGATTTTAAAAAATGCGCTGGCCAACAAGCAATACACGGATAAAATGGCACATTTGGCCCTATGCACCAGTCATAAATTTTTATTTGACAGTAAGTATTATCTCCCTCTTTATATTACAAAAAGCACAGCCGATGCATTGACTTTGCCGATGCGTAAAAAAAAGAAAGGCCCGATTCTGGCGTATAAATTTCCGGTAATTCAACTGACAAAAGGATGCCAAAATCATTGTTCGCACTGTGATTCCAGGGCTGAACCCCATCTGTCCCATATGCCATGGCCGATTTTTGTCGCGTGGTATCGGGGGTTAAATAAGTATTATCGCCATTATCCCCAAAAAGAATGCGACCATTATTTTTCTCAATTCTTTGCGGATTCGGATATGTTGGATTATGATGAACCAGTCATGAATGTGGATTCGGGGGATGTTGGCTTATGGATTGCCGAAGAAAAAGCGGCTCATTGTCAATATCTGACCCGTGGGGTGAAAAACGCCAAAAATAAATTAGCCCTTGCCAAAGCCCTTGTTTCTGGTTGTTCTATCGCTATTTCTTTTGTGGATACCCCAAAGGAAAATATGCCCCATAACATTGAACAATTGAATGAAACGTTGGATGTGGTGGAATCTGTTTCTGGTCGGCGCGGAAATCCACCTATTTTACACTTACACCTGAAAAGTGGTCCCACGGTGGATAAAAAACTTTTTCGGAACTTTCCTTTGGAGCAAAAGGTCATTTACGCCTTGGGTCGGGCCAAAGAACTGCCCTATAAAGAAGTGAATCATTTTCCGGATGATACATTTTGGGCGCCTTGTGTAATCAGACCTAATGGCGATATTGTCAAACAAACCGTTGAAAATGGTGAGTTGAGCCTAAAGACATATCAGAATATCTATCGTAAACAACAAGAATGCGGCCCAAAAATCAATCGTGTTCGTCTTTTGTGGCGCCGTTGTTTAAGTAAGATAAAATAATTATCTGGTACGTTCAAATTTTTTGGGTGGATTTAAGGCTCTGATGTAGGCTTTAATCCTTATAAATGGATTTTGCTTTTGCTGACCTTGAAAAATTTTATCACATAAAATCGGCGTTCTTTTGCCCGCCTTTTTTCTGCGGTTGAACCCACTGCCTCGTGGCTTCAAACCCACCCCATACCATTAAAAAATGCCGCAAGAAACGCGACATTTTCTAATGGTCGGAAGGATGGGATTTGAACCCACGACCCCTACGTCCCGAACGTAGTGCTCTACCAGGCTGAGCCACCTTCCGATAGGACTCTATTCTACAAAAATTATTCCAAAAAATCAAGTATAATTTAAATTTATGCTTGTTTGATTTCGCTGATACCCATAACTTGCGAAAAACAATCCAAAACATCGGGCGTTACTGTATAGCGTTTTGGCAGTTCAAATTCCACATTATATTCGTCTGTTTTTAAGATTAAAAAGATTTTACTGCGCCCTTCGGGGACATTTTCTAATAATTTTTTGATTTCTTCAATGGCTTTGACATCTTCCAAACGAATAATTAAAGTTGTGGCTGTTTTGGCCATCACATCCGATAGATAGGCTACATCAGCGATATTTATCCGAACTTGTTCATCATCGGGACGCTTACTGGCGTTGATGGTTAAAAGCAACGGTTGCCCCGATTTGAGTTTATCCCGATGGGCCTCTAACACATCCGAAAAGCACATAATATCAAAACTGCCCGATTTATCACTGGCCGACACAAAGGCAAAGCGATTTCCTTTTTGGCTGATGCGTTCCCGTACCTCGGACACAATGGCCGCAATACAGGTTCTGACCGCTCCGCTGGCTTTGACCATCGGGGTAATGTCGGCATAATCCACTGCCCGCAATCTTTCTAAAACCGTGGCATAGGAATCCAACGGGTGCGCGGATAAGTAAAAGCCGAGGGCTTGTTTTTCTTGCTCTAATTTTTCCATTTGTGGCCAATCGGGTGAGCGTGTGAGTTTTAAGGCATTCGCGCTGGCATCTGAGCCAAACAACCCCAATTGAGCACTGTTGCGTCCGGCGGTTTCTTGGGCGGCATAGGAAACGATATTTTCCACGTTATTAAAGACCAAAGCCCGATTTTTTTCAATACATTCAAAGGCACCCGCTTTGGCCAAATTTTCCACATAGCGTTTATTCAGGGCCGCGACATCCACGCGTTTGGCAAAGTCTTGTAAGGATTTAAAAGGTCCGTTTTTTTTCCGTTCTTCCACCAAGATTTTCATACCCGCTTCGCCCACGTTTTTGACGGCCGATAAAGCATAACGGACTTTGCCGTCTTGGACGGTAAAATTGACCTGAGATTCATTGATATCAGGGATGAGCACCTCAATCCCGTGGGCTTTGATATCGTCTTTAAAAATGGCCAACTTATCTGTGTTGATTTTATCTAAAGTCATGGTGGCGGCCATAAATTCGGCAGGATAGTGCGCTTTTAAATAAGCGGTTTGATAGGCAATATAGGCATAGGCAGCCGCGTGGGCTTTATTAAAGCCATAGGACGCAAATTTTGCCATTTTATCAAAGACCAGTTCGGCAATTTTTGAATCCACCCCTTTTTCTTTGGCCCCAGCCAAAAATTTAACTTTTTGTTCGGGAAGGAGTTCTGCTTTTTTCTTCCCCATAATACGGCGCAATAAATCCGCGCCCCCCAACGTAAAGCCCGCCATTTCACGGGAAATCTGCATCACCTGTTCCTGATAAATCATAATGCCATAGGTTTCTTTTAAAATCGGCTCTAACATCGGGTGCATATAATCGGGTTTTTCCAATCCTTTTTTGACCGCAATATAGGTGGGGATTGAATCCATCGGCCCCGGACGATACAGCGACACCAAAGCGACAATATCTTCAATTTTATCGGGTTGCATATCGTGCAAGATTTTTTTCATCCCCGTTGATTCCAACTGGAACACGCCCGTCGTGTCCGCCCGACAAAGAAGTTCAAAGGTTTCTTTATCATCCAACGGCAAGTGATCTACATCTACTTCAATATTGCGTTGTTTAAGGAGTTCCAAAGTTTTTTTAATGGTCGTGAGAGTTTTAAGTCCCAAAAAGTCAAATTTGATGAGGCTGGCTTCTTCCACATACTTCATATCGTATTGCGTCACGGGCATATCGGATGAAGGGTCTTTATAAATCGGCACAATTTCATCCAAAGGCTTATTTCCGATTACCACACCCGCCGCATGGGTGGATGTGTTGCGATAGAGCCCCTCTAACTTCACCGCAATGGCAAAAAGTTCTTTCACCTGTTCGTCTTTTTCAATTTCTTCTTTCAGGCGGGGTTCTTGCTCAAAAGCCAGTTCCAAAGTCATCTTGGGGTCATTGGGAATCATTTTGGACAGCATATCCACTGTCTTAAAGGGCACCTGCATGACCCGTCCCACATCCCGAATCACCGCTTTGGCCTGTAATTTACCAAAGGTAATAATTTGCGCCACATGGTCAAAGCCATAATTATTTTGCACATATTCAATGGTTTTTTCGCGCTTTTCTTGGCAAAAGTCCACGTCAATATCGGGCATATTCACGCGTTCGGGGTTTAAGAATCGTTCAAACACCAAATCAAAACGTAAAGGGTCAATATCGGTAATCATTAAACTCCATGCGACCACAGACCCGGCCCCCGACCCACGTCCGGGGCCCACAGGCACACCATGGGATTTGGACCACTGGATAAAGTCGGCCACAATCAAGAAATAGCCGGGGAATCCCATTTGTTTAATCACGCCCAATTCAAATTCCATTTGCTTGCGATATTTGGCGACTTCTTCAGGCGGGCGACCTTCCATGCGCTTTTTAAAGCCTTCTTCGGCCATATCACACATATATTCGGCTTCGGTTTTACCGTGGCAGTCAAAGTTCGGGAAAGCGGGCTTTTTCTTTTGCGCCATAAAAGCACACCGCTTGGCAATCAAGACCGTATTTTCCAAAGCCTCAGGTAAATCGGCAAACAATTCACACATTTGCGCTTCTGATTTTAAATAATGTTCGGGTGTTAAATGGCGTCTGTCGGGATCGGCCAAGACTTTCTTTTCGGCAATACACATCAACGCATCTTGCGCTTCATACATATCGGGTGTCAAAAAGTAAGCGTCATTGGTGGCGACAATCGGAAGATTTAACTCAAGGGCCAGGTTTAAAAATTCAGGTTCACAGGTTTGTTCGTTTTCCATCCCGTGTCGTTGTAATTCAATATAGAGCCTATCTTGAAAGACATCTTTTAGTTTTTGGGCCAGCGTTTTAACCCACTCTTTTTTATTACTTAAAATAGCCCGCCCCAGCAGACCTTCCACCCCACCTGTTAAACAAATCAGTCCATCTGTATGCTGACACAGTTCTTCAAAAGTAATATGCGGGGTTTGTTGCTTGGTTTCGCCCATGTAATAGGCCGAAAAGAGTTTCAGTAAATGATGATAGCCCACTTCATTTTGTACCAACAGAACCACTTTATCAAAGGTATCTTCTTCCGTAGAAAACGGGTCGGGTTTTTCTAAAGGTGTTTTAACCAACAGTTGTGTTCCCAAAATGGGTTGAACACCCAACGGGGGCATTTCATGCATCATGGCCATAGCGCCACAGATATTTCCCGAATCGGTCATGGCAATAGCGGGCATATTGTTTTCCGCCGCCCACTTGGCCAGTTTCGGCATTTTAATGGCGCCTTCCAATAAGGAATAAGCGGTATGCACGTGCAAATGTATAAACTTTGGTTCCATAGCCAAAAGATTAGCATTTTTTGACAAAAAAATCAATGAATAAAATATTTAGATAAACTTGACAAAAAATAAAAAATATGATATACTTCCCGCCTTAAATTGTATAAGGAGTTTACTATGGAATCAAAAGTTGTTGAGTTAGGAAATGGTTTGAGACAAATTACTACTTACTATGAAGATGGAAAAACACCATTTGAAGTTGTTACTATTGATACAAACAGAATGTTAAGACATGGTCCTTATGAAGCATATTGGACGAATGGACAACCTTTTTATAAGTGTACATATAAGGATGGTGTCGTAGGAGATGGTTTACGTGAGGAGTATTACCGTAATGGACATCTTATGACGAGATGTACTTATAAAAACGGTAAGTTTGATGGTCTTTATGAAAGTTATCATTCAAACGGACGACTCAGAACAAGGTGTACTTATAAAGACGGTAGAACAGAAGGTGTTTATAAAGAGTTTTATGAAGATGGACAAGTTAAGACTATCTCTATCTATGTGAGAGATACACGTGAAGGACCATCAGAAGAGTATTATGAAAATAAACAACTTAAAGTAAAATGTACCTACAAGGGAGGTGTAGAGGATGGACTATATGAAGAGTACTATGACAATGGACAACCTAAAATTAGGTGTACATTCACAGATGGTTTAAATAACGGTCAATATTTAAAATACACTGAAGAAGGTAAACTTATAGAAAATAGACTGTATAAGAATGGTCACCTTATTGAGGATAAATTAAATTCAGAAAGAACACGTCTTAATTACAACTTAAAATTACTTGATAAAAATAGAAAACCAACAACAGAAAGAAGACTAATTAAAAAGGATATGATACAAGAGTATAGAAAATTGCATCCTAGATTTAGTTATTGTAGATAACTTTTTACATCAACAAGTTAAAAGGTACATTTAATATGTGCCTTTTTTATATACTATAATGACTTGTGTCGCTTTTTACTTAAAAACACTTGCATTTTGATATAAAATCTGTTATAATCTGTTTCAGGATTTGAAAAATCCTTTCTCCCACTTTGCTGGGGGATGATGCCTTTAAGGGATTTATCAAAGGTGGTAAGTTCTTGAAAACAAAGGTATAACAACCAAAAGGAAAGAAAAAAGATCATGTCTTTTTATGAAAACTTGTTTGTGGTGCGTCCTGATTTGACTCAGGCCAAAGTGGACGAATTGACCGCAAAATACGCCAAAGTCATTGCTGACAAAGGTGGTAAAGTCGCCAAACAGGAAAACTGGGGATTGCGCGATTTGGCCTATAAGATTCAAAAGAACCGTAAGGCCTACTATGTTTTAACTTATATTGAAGCGCCTGCCGCGGCCATTATTGAAATGGAACGTCTCATGCGTTTGGATGAAAATTTGTTGCGCTATTTAACAACAAAGATTGATGAAATTCCAGAAGGTGCTTCTGTCATGATGGAACCCAAAGCCCGTCGTGCCAAAGAAGATAAAATTGAACTTCAAGTTGGTGAAGGAGAAGAATAATGGAAATGAAACATACACACGGTTGCCTGTTTTGTGGCGCCAAAGTGAAAGAAATTGACTATAAAGATGTCAAAACTCTTTCCCGTTATATTACAGAAAATGGTAAAATTATCCCTGGACGTATGTCCGGATTATGCCGTTTCCACCAAACTCAATTGACAAAAGCGATTAAAAAAGCACGTATCGTTGCTTTGTTGCCTTTTGTGAATAACGATTAAGGAGGTTCACTATGGAAATTATTTTATTGGAACGTATTGATCGTTTGGGACAAATGGGTGATGTGGTGAATGTGAAAAATGGTTATGCTCGTAACTATCTTTTCCCTCAACACAAAGCGTTGCGTAAAACAGCCGATAATATGAAGTTGTTTGAATCAAAACGCAAAGAATATGAAGCCCGCAACGATATGCTGAAAAAACAAGCCGAAGAATTGGCCAAGAAAATGGCGGGCTTGTCTGTTACAATTATTCGTCAAGCCGCCGAAACAGGCCAACTTTATGGTTCTGTGACAGGGCGCGATATTTGTGAAGCAATTGCAGACGCTGGTTTCAAAGTGGAACGTCGTCAAGTCAAAATCAACGAAGCCTTTAAGGTGATGGGGATGTTTGATGTGGCGTTGGCTTTACACCCGGACGTTGAACAAACTGTTCGTGTGATTATTGCCCGTTCAGAAGCCGAAGCCAAAAAGGTCAAGGAAAAGAAAACCCCTAAGGCAAAAGCCGAAAAGGTTGAAACTCCTAAGGCCGAAGAAGCCGAAGCAAAAGCTGAATAAACTCAACTTTAAATGAAAAGGCCGCCTATTCGGACGGCCTTTTTTTAGTGTTTTTTATTTCTTTAATTCGCTGGTACAATGCGGACAACGTGTCGCACCGACAGGAATCTGACTGCAACAATATGGGCAGACTTTTTCAGAAGCAGGAACAGGGGCTTTAGCCTCTTTGGCTTCCATCTTTGCCCGTAAAGTATTGATGGCTTTAATCAGCAAGAATACCGCAAAAGCCACAATGATAAAACTGATCATCGCGTTTAAGAAAAGTCCATAGTTGATGGTCACAGCCCCGGCTTTTTGGGCGGCGTCCAAACTGGCATAAGGGCCTTCTACTTTCCCATCCAACAACTTGACGTAAAGATTGGAAAAATCCACTTTACCCAACAATAATCCCAACGGGGGCATTAAAACATCTTTCACCAAAGAATCAACGATTTTGCTGAAACTGGCACCGATGATAATACCGACCGCCATATCTAACACATTGCCTTTGAGGGCGAACTTTTTAAATTCATTTAAAGCATTTTTAAACATAATTTTCTCCTTTGTTGTGCTTCTTTTTTTAGCATAAATTTTTATGGAAGTAAAGCAAAAATTTTCTTGACTAAACGGGATAAATGGCATACTTTTAAACAAAAGGGGAGAAAATGACATCTGCGGATAAGAAAAAAAAGTTGTTAAAATACTGGCATCAAATTCAACCTCTCATCCGACAAGGGTATCGCCTGTTGGATAAAGAGTTGATTATGAATTTGCCGGGGCCGTGTATGCCGGCTGTTTCTGAAAATGAAAATATCGGGATAGGCTCCCCGTATGGAAAAGGGGCCGAAAAGGTTTGGCAATTTTTTGATAAAACGGTGGATAAAATTTTGTTGGGCCCCAGCGGGAAAGTCAATGCGAAATGTTCTTATTCCCCCTATATGACTGAGGTAGAATTAAACCCTCTTTTTATTCCGCCCGAATTTTTGGTGGCGCATAAATTAGTTTCCCAAAAAGCGTTGAAAAAATACTATGCAGTGCCCAAAAATCCAAAAGAAACAGATTATGCTTTTGTGGAAAAAGCCTATCGCACTTTGTTGCGTCAGGCATGGAAAAAAAGTCGGTCTTCGGTCTCGGAATCTGAGTTTATCAAGCGTTGGACTGAACGGGCTTTTCAAACTTCATGTCGTCCTTATATCGGGGATTTACAGATTCAAGTGCCGCTTTCCATTGTCAAAGCACATCCTGAGGCTTTTTTAAAGGGCTTTACCTTGGGGACGGCGGCGGACAGTCTGTGTCCCGAAGGCAGTGATTGGGGCTTTGCCTTTTTCAATCCCGATAAATTATTTACAAAATCAGGTCTGGGAATTGCGGGCAAAATTTGGCAAGACCTTCTGACTGAAACTTTGGTCGGGGCCAAAGCGGGCCTACGGATAGATCACTTTATTGCCTATGTGAATCCTTATCTGTTCAGTTCTAATCCCAAATACCCCAATGGTCGTTTGTTTTCGTCCAAAGCGCACCCGATTTTAAAACAGTTTGCCTATCATAATGAAGAAGATTTTTATCGTATTATAGATAAAATCCTGTTGCCTGTGTGTCGCGCTTACCATTTAGATAAGATGCAGATTTATGCGGAAGATATCGGGTCGCGTCCCGCACAAATGGAAAAAGTGATGCAACATTTTGGCTTGGGCCGCTTACTGGTCAGTCAGTTTAAAATCCCCACTCACCCGAATCACCTGTATCAAATCAATAAAGCAAAATATGAAGATGTGGTGGCGTTGGATACCCACGATCTGCCTTCTGTCCAAATGTTTTTTGATTCCCTGAAAGACACAGCGCGCTCTCATCACGCGTTAAATATGGCTGGTTCTTTGCGCTTTCATTATACAGATTTTTTAAAATCCACAGAACAATTGACCCGTATGCAATGGGCAGAAGCCTTGGCCAGCCCCGCCAAACGTGTTCAAGCCTTTTTCACCAGTTGGACGGGACAAGTGGGACGCTATAATATCCCGGGGGCGCCCGGGAAGTGGAACCTCAGGTGTGATCCTGATTTTGATGAAGTGTATTTTAAAAATCTGTTTTTTGGCCGAGCCTATAATCCTTTGGATGCGATTGCACTGGCCATTTATGCCAGGGGCAATGCGTTTTATCACGCCAACGCCGATTTTGTCCGCCGCCTGCACGAAGCAGAAGATACCCTGAAACACCTGATTGGCGAATGGTTGACGATATAACTATAAATTTTTAATCTTTTCATAAAGATGTTCACAGATATTTTCTTTTTCCCAGAAAAGAGAGTCATTAATCTTTTTATATTCCGGTTCTAAAATGAAGTTATTTTGAATGTAATATGATATTTTCTGTATCACAGAATCTTCATCATAAAATACGTTATACAATTCCTTATCATGTGATTTAGCTGATTTCGCATTGAGTCTATCCCGTTTATCTGGATAGCGTATATCATCATCAAAGCGATAGAAAATAGCTGGAATATCCAAAAACATAAAATCAAAAACAAGTGAGGACATATCCGTGATGACTAAACTACTTCTGTTTATATAGGGAAAATATGTTCCCTCAATAAAGTTAATATTTGTATATTTAGAAAAATCTATACCATTTGTTTGTGTAAATAATTCATGATGAAGAGCGACATTTAAAGTAATATTATTTTTATTCAATAAAGTAAGTAATTTGTTTGAAGATAAAAAATTTAATATTCTTTTTTTATAAAGAGAAAAATATTTAGTATTGTTAATACTCTTTCTCCATGTAAAAAAGACAAAAATTTCCCTATTTTTATTGTGTTTTTTTTGTAAATTATCCCACCGTGGTAGGCCCACATTAATTTGTTTGTTTTTCCATAACCCTTTTTTTATAAAGGTTCTATGTGTTGGAATAAAACCTGATAATCTATAATCAAAATCAGTCTCTATATAAAATGGCTTTTTAAAATATTCAACACCATGATCAATAAAAATATATTTAATCCAAGGTAATTTTTTAATATACCTATTCCGTTTATATAAACCAAAGCTGGTCAGAACATACTTTGATTTTGATAAAATGTCCGCACTATTCATAAAAAAAGTTTGAGCATCTGAAAAAATAACATCTTTTTCTTTTCTGATTTTTTGCACCAAAGGATTTTTGGGATGAATAACATATTTTGATGGAATATTATTTTTCTGACACCATTGAAAAAAAGTATAAGCATCTATACATTCGGTTATGCCATCAAATAAATCATCAAAACATAATATATAGCGTTGATTTTTAGGCAATTGTTTTTTACAAATTTTTGGGATGTAGAGATTATTTTTTTCTAAAATCTTTTTACCAAAAATTGATAAACATAATGGTTTTAAAGAAAAATGAATAGGATTAATACTATATCCCGTTTGGTGCCATTTAGCCATTAGATTAAAGAAATAGAACCCTAATTTTTTTTTGATGTTTTTATTATTTGTATATTCTTTTGACAGTGTGTATATTTCTACCGGTAAAGCCATATGATAGTTTTTTATCACATGAAAATTAAATTTATATAATGCCGGCATCATTTTCTTTTGAATGTCGTAATCTAATTGTTTATAGTTACGATACAATTTATCCATAAAAGTATATAGGTATTGAATAAAGACGGAAGAAGCCCCCATTCTTTGATGAATTTTTTTCAACGTATATTGACAAATCCAACAATAATCAGAAAAATTTGTATTCATATTTTGTGTAATGGCCGCACTGTGTTCTCTTTTATGATAAAAAGAAATAGGTAAAGCCCCCATATGAGCACCACTTAAAAGACTTTCAATAAAAAACGGTGTGTCTTCATAGGCTATTTTTTTATGAATCCACGTAATTCCTTGATCTGATAAATACTCTTGACGATACATTGTCAGTGGTGACGTGACCGCTAATTGAGGTAAAGCATTACCAATATGATTCCAAGTAAAAACAGGATAGAATCTTTCGGGTAGCCATTGTAAAGTGTGATAGGGGTTTTCAAATTCTATATTTGTATCGTTTTTAAACTCTATGGATGAAAAAGAAAGCATATCCAAACCATATAGTTTAGCATATATCCATAAACTGGAACATGTATCAGTTTCAATCCAATCATCTGCATCCACAAATTGAACATATTCTCCGGTGGCAATTTCCATAGCTTTATTACGCGAAATAGAAAGTCCCTGATTTTCCTGATGGATTACTTTAATACGATCATCTTTTTTTTCATATTCTTGTAAAATTTTTAAAGTATTATCAGTTGATCCATCATCCACACAAATAATTTCAATTTCTTTGAGTGTTTGATTCAGACAACTGTCTAGACATTCAGGTAAAAATTCGGCAGAATTATAGGCACAAATTATCAAAGAAATTTTGGTTTTGGAATTATCAAATATAACATGTTGGATATCATTCAATTTTGCAAAGGCGGCTAAAGCTTCTTTTTTGGCAATAGCCGTTCTAGATGGTAATGTTCTTGACAATTGTCTCCAACAAACATTTTGATAAGCGCCTTTATAGTAAGTATCTAAATGATATTTTTTTAAACCATTCCACAGTTCAATCCACGGGGCACAAAATTTATCTGCATCTGTATTTATTTGTTCAGTTAATTGCCCATCTCTATTTTTTCGATAATGGATAAAAGCCTCGGATAATAAACTAATTTTATTTGCTAATGCCATCAGTATGTAAGAAAAAGGGATATCCTCCTGATAATTTAATTGCGGGAAAAAGAGATTATTTTTTACAATTAAATCTCTTTTTATCAGTTTTTGCCACATCCATCCCTCACAAAAAAACAAATCATTCGGATGATTTTTGGGGGTAATGGGCGATAAATTTAAGAAATCCGAATCTGGTAATTCTTCTCCAAAATCTTTTTGTGTCTTTTCATCAAAAAAAGACACACCACATATAACGATATCAGAATCATCTTCTTCGGCCTTTTGAACCATTTTTTCTAACATTTCTGGTCGAAAGAAATCATCCGAATCTAAAAAGATTATAAATTCACCTTTTGTGTGTTGTATTCCATTGTTTCGTGCTATACCAGGCCCAGCATTCTCTTGATGAATAATTTTTAATCGTTCGTCCAACATCGCATAAGTTTGCAATATTTGAAGACTTCCGTCCGTTGACCCGTCATCCACACAAATGACCTCAATATCTTGAAGTGTTTGCAATAAGATAGAGTCAAGACATTGTCCTAAATAATCTTCCACATTATAGACGGGAATGACAACTGAAACTTTTGGGGCCATCACGATATCCTTATGACAAAAACTAAACTGTGCCCGAGCATAGCATAAAATGTCCCATAAGTCCAGAACTTTCTTGACAAAATCAGGATTTGTGATAGACTATAAGTACAGGAGGAAAAACACATGACAACAACGAAACATCCTTACTTAAAAGAGATTTTAAAAACAACCGCAAAGGTGGCTTTGTTGGCCGGTGCGACGGTGGCTCTTGGGGCTTTTGCTTTTGAATTTGGGGCCGTGTATTTTAATACTTTACTGGCCGGTTATTTGGCGGGTGGAGTGGTTGCGACTGTGGGGACTTACAGCACAATCAAGACCTTGATTAAAAACCTGACAGCCTTGCCGAAACGGGTGGCTAAACAAAAGGAAGAAGAACAATTGAATCAGCGCTTTGAAAAGATTGATCAAAAGTTGGAGCAATTAGAAAAGACTCAACAAAAAACGCAGGCACAAACTGAGATGCCCAGGTTGTTGGCGCGTCATCATTTGAATCCTATGGCGCAAAATCGTCGCCAAAAGCAATATGAAGACGCTGCTTAAAAAAAGGAGGGTTTAATGACAAAGGAAGAGAAGTTATCCCCTGAAATGCAAAAGGCGATTGCCGAGCAGGTGAAAAAAGAAATGAAAAAAAATCGCAGCAGAAAAGCCAAAATCAAGTTGGGTCTGTGTTTGTTGGGGGCCAGTTTGGTTGGTGGTGGCGCTGTGGCCGTAAAACATCATCTGAAAGAAGAATTTAAAAAGGATAAAGTAGAGGTTCAGGCTTCCACCACAAAAATGCGGGCCAAAGCGGATGCCGAATTGGATAAAATCACGGGAACCAATAAAGTCATCGGAATCTTTGGTCGGGCGGGCGGTAAGGCAGCCCAATGGTTGCGTATACAACAAGCGCCTGACAAAAAATAAATATTGACCCTTTAAAAACCGACAGCCATGCCCAAAGCGTGGCTGTATTTATTTTGGGAATTTCTTGACTTTTTGGGGGAATTTTTGTACAATCCTCCTTAACGAAGGAGTCCTTTATGAAAATCTATAATACCTTATCACATCAAAAAGAAGAATTTAAACCGATTCAAGAAGGAAAGGTTTTGATGTATGCCTGTGGGATTACCGCCTCGGGAGATGCCCACGTGGGACACGCGTATCAATCCATTATTTTTGATATGATTTCCAAGTATTTAAAGTTCAGAGGGTATGACGTCAAATATGTTCGCAACTATACGGATGTGGATGATAAAATCATTGCGAAAGCCGCTCAATTAAATCAAGAGCCGATGGCTTATGCGGAACATATTATGTCCAAAACGGATAAAGAATTGGCCGAATTGGGCAGTGCGAAGCCCACGATTCAATCTCGGGCGACAGAATCTATTCCCGATATGATTCGCTTTATTGAACAATTGATTGAAAAAGGGTTTGCCTATGCAACACCTGAAGGAAATGTGTTTTTTAAAGTGTCTAAATTCCCGGGCTATGGCAAACTTTCCCGCATCAATTGGAACGAAAATCGGGACGGGGTCAGAAAAGAAATTGAACCCGGTAAGTTAGATGACAAAGACTTTGCTCTGTGGAAAGCGGCAAAACCTGGGGAAATTTCGTGGGATACTCCTTGGGGAAAAGGTCGTCCCGGTTGGCATATTGAATGTTCCACCATGGCAATGAAATTTTTGGGACAAACGATAGATATTCATGGCGGTGGGCGTGATTTGGCTTTCCCGCACCACGAAAATGAAATTGCACAATCTGAGGCATTGTCTGGTCAGACTTTTTCAAACTATTGGATGCATAACGGTTTATTGAAAGTCAATGGTCAGAAAATGAGTAAGTCCTTAAATAATGGGATTATGCTGGCTGATTTATTAAAGGAATATAAAAGTGATGTGATTCGGTTTGCGCTGCTGCGCACACTTTATCGGTCTGATATCAATATCACGGACGATTTGTTCCCCGAATCTGAAAAGCATATGTATCGTTTTTATCAGATTCTTAAAAAAGTTCACGAACGGACTTATACGGGGTCTGAAGAAACAACGCAAAAATATGTGGCGGATATTGAAAAAGAATTTATCCAAACCATGGATGATGATTTTAATACCAGTGAATTGTTTGCCAAACTCTTTGGGTGGATGGATTTTATTTCCCAAGAGTTAGTGAAGAAAAACACCCCTTATATCCTGACAAAAATCACGGATAAATTAAAGGAACTTTTTGTTGTTTTGGGCTTATTCCAAAGGGAGCCCGATGACTTTATTACCTTTGTCAAAAACAAGTATTTGACTCAAGCGGGTATTCAAGAAGCCGATATTTTACAAAAAATTCAACAACGCGCGGAATATAAAAAGAATAAGCAATATGATTTGGCCGATGGGGTGCGTAATGATTTAAGCCAACATCATATCACTTTACAAGATACGCCGAACGGCACATTTTGGGATATAGAATTGTAAAATATCCGATTCAATTTGATTCAGGAATTTCTTTTTTAAAAGGAGTTCCTGATTTTTTTATATTTTTCTTGCAATTTCATTTCTTTTTGCTTTATACTGAAAACATAAATTCTGAATTGAAAGGAAATAAGATGAAAATTCAATTAGATAAAAAGGACAATAAATTATCTGTGATTTTGTCGGGACGCTTGGATGCGGTGAGTGCGCCCGAATTGGAATCCCAATTGGATTTGTCGGGGATGACAGATTTAACACTCAATATGGTGGCGGTGGATTATGTTTCATCCGCGGGGCTCAGGACTATTTTAGCGTTTCATAAGAAAATGATGGCGCAAAAAGGAAAAATGACACTCACGAATTTAGTGCCGGCGGTCAAAGAAGTTTTTGATATGGTGGGGTATTCGGCCATTTTAAACATTAAATAAATGTAAGGCAGGAATGTTTCAAACAATTAAGTCCAAAATTATTGCTTTAACAGCCAGTATTTTACTGGTGTTGCTGGTTTTAATGTTGGGTGTGTCGTTTGTGAACTATGACCAAAACAAAGATTTAATTATTGACGGAAACAAATACAATATTGAAAGTTTTACGGAAGAAATCAATCATGAAATTTCGCAATTGGAAAATAATGCCAAAAGTTTGGCTTTACTGGGCGAATATTATTTTCAATCCGGCAAGTCGGATGCCTTATTAGATGATGAAGTTATTCAAGATTTTGAAAATTATCCCAATGCGCTGGGTGGTGGAATTTGGTTTAAGCCCTATCGGGTCGCGTCAAATCAACGCTTAAAGGCAGTCTATGCTTTTCGCAATAAAGACAATAAAATTGTGTTAGATCCTTCTTTTGAAACGGATGAGTATGATTACCCCATGCAACGGTGGTATTTGGAAATTATGTCGCAATTGACTTCGGATGCGCGGGTGGTGTGGTCAACGCCTTATTTTGAAAATAACGGTTCGGGACGGTTGATGACAACGGTCGGGGTCGGTATTTATCATAAAAATAAATTGATAGGGGTTTCCACGGTGGATTGGGATATGGAGGTGATCTTAAATACCATTTCCAAAATGAAGCCCACCAAAAACAGTTTTGTATTGTTTGCGGATAAAACAAATGATTATGTGATTTCAACAACAGATACAGATGCTTTAGAAAATAAGTTGTTCGGTCTTTCTTTGAAGTTAATTCCTTGGTATTCGGATGAATTGATTTCTCAATCTGAATTTCAATACAAAAACAAAACATATATTCCTTTTATCAAAACATTGAAAAACGGGATGATTTTGATTGTGAATATCCCCAAAGAAGAACTCTTTCAATCCGTCTTTATGTATATGAATGTTTTATTTTTATTGTTGTTGATGTCCTGTGTGATGATTGCGGGCGGCGTATATTCCATATTACAACGTAATATCAATAAGCCTATTGAAAAATTGACGCAAATGGCAAATAAAATCGGACAAGGAAATTTGGGCCTGGAAATTCATTTGAATAAACCGCAAGAATTGGCGGATTTAGCGCAAACATTGAATAAAATGACCAAGAATTTAAAAACGAATTTACTGCATTTGAATCAGATGTCCAAAGAAAAGGAAAAGATTCAGGCCGAATTGTCTGTGGCGCAACA
>JAZRVC010000036.1:0-30231 GCA_045598925.1 Alphaproteobacteria bacterium | reverse complement strand
TTTTTCTTCCCCTTTTTTAAATTCTTCTTCCCCATAACGGGCAAATAAATCCGAAATCGTAAAGCCTGTCATATGTTCAATTTCTTTATCGGAATCCACAAAAGGCAGATTTAACCGATGGGCCATCATGCGCCCTAAACTGGTCTTACCGACACCCATCATGCCGACAAGAAGTAAGATTTTTGGTTGTAATAATTTCTGACTCATGCTATAACTATAACACGTTTTTTTAAAATTGTCCAGTAAAGGAGGAAAAAATGGCATTGACGGAAGAAAAGAAAACCCATCGGGGCCGTATCATTTTGTTGATTATTTTGGGAATTATCCTTTTTGTGGCTTTCTATGATTTTGCCCCGAAACAAACAACACAAGAAACGGTGATTCAACATACCATTGATTAATGCAAACGGATCAAATTCAGGCTTTTTTGGAAATGATGCAAGCCGAACGGGGAACCGCGTTCAACACGCTGACGGCTTATCAACGTGATTTAGGGTTGCTGGGGGAATTTTTATCCCTACGACACAAAGAGTTGTTAGAGGCCAGCGCCGAAGATTTACAACATTTTTTAACCGAGTTATGCCAACAGGGCTATTCGGCCCGCACTCAGGCAAGACGCCTCTCCGGTATCCGTGAATTTTATCGCTTTGCTTATTCCGAAGAGTGGATCACCGAAAATCCCACGGATTATTTACAAAGCCCCAAATTGCCGCACGCTTTACCGAAATACCTGACCGAACAAGAAATTATGGCTTTAATTCAAGGGGCCAAAGAAAAAAATATGCGCCTTTATACGTTGTTGGAAATCCTGTATGCCAGCGGGGCGCGCGTCAGTGAATTGGTGGGGCTGGCTTTCACGCAATTTTCCCCCCAAGAAAAGCAGTTGTTTATTACGGGAAAAGGCGGGCATGAACGTTTGATTCCTTTAAATGATCACGCTTGTGAAGCCTTAAACGAGTGGATATTTCATTTGCAAAACAATCAAAAACGTCCGACAAAGTGGTTATTTCCGTCATCCGCCCATGCGGGACATTTGACACGGGACGGCTTTTTTAAAGAATTAAAAAAACTGGCTCTGTCCTTGGGCATTGCGCCCCAGAAAGTTTCGCCGCACGTCTTTCGTCATTCATTTGCCTCACATTTGGTGGCGCATGAGGCTGATTTGCGATCGGTACAAAAACTTTTGGGCCATGCGGACATCAGTACCACGGAAATTTATACGCATATTTTACCCGACAGATTAAAAAAGATTGTTGAAAAATCTCATCCTTTAGCGTATAATCATCCCAATGAGGGGCAAAATGAAGATTGCTGATAAATACATCTTTAGACAACTTTGTGTCGGTTTTTTACTGGTTTTAACCAGTCTGACTTTATTGGTGTGGCTGACACAATCTTTGCGTATGGTGGATATGGTGGTCAGTAAAGGGGCCTCAGTGGGGGTGTTTATCCAACTGACCTTGTTGGTTTTGCCGAATTTCATACAAATCCTGATGCCGTTGGCTTTGTTCGCGGTGATTTTGTTTGTCTTTGTGCGGATGCAATCGGATAAAGAATTGATGGTGCTGAAAGCGGTGGGGATGAGTTCGGCGCAATTGATGCGACCGGTGATGTATCTGGCCTGTATTTTGGTGGCGGTGGGATATCTGCTTTCTTTTTGGATTATCCCCAGTTCAACCAATATGATGCGGGAAATGAAGTGGAAAATTCAAAATAACCTTTCCTCTGTGTTGTTGCAAGAAGGTCAATTCAATACCTTTAAAAAAGGGATGATGGTCTATGTCAAAGAACGTTTGCCCAATGGGGGAGTCAAGGGGATTTTGGCCTATGAATTTAAAGAGGGGGAAAAGGCCGCTTTGATTGCGGAAGAAGGCACGATTTATCAAACACAGGAAGGGTTTGATATTCTCTTCGGTCAAGGGGCGCGTCAGGAATATGATCCAAAGACAAAACAATTTTCTGTGTTGAAATTTGATAAATACACCGTCAGTATCAATGAACAAAACAAATCTGAAAGTGTTCGGATTCAAAAAGTCAATGAGTTGCCTTTTTTAACTTTAATTCAAACCTCAAAAGAACAAGCGCCTTCTGTCCAAATGTGGCGTAAATATAAAGTGGAAGCCTTTAAACGTTTGACTTATCCCCTTTATAATTTTGTTTTTGCCTTATTGGCGTTGGTGGGGATTTTAACGGGCTTTTATAATCGGCGGGGACAATCCGGCCGCATCAACTCGGTCATCGGATGTGCGCTTTTGATTCAAACGGCTTCTTTGGCTTTTGAAAACTTATCGGGCAAACATTTGTGGGCGATTTCATTGATGTTGGCCAATATCGTTGTGCCTTTGTTGGTGATTAAAAGAATTTTTAGAAAAGAAGAAGGAAAAAAACTGCCCAAAATTTTATTTTTCTGCTTGTTGTGTTTTGCTTTTTCGGCGCAGGCTTTTGTGGATATCAAAGGTAATGTTTTTGATAAAAATAAGCCCGTGGATTTTTCATCCGATCATGTCAGTTATGATATGAATACCAAGGTCATGACGGCCACAGGGGATGTGCGCCTCAATCAAAACGGCACCCGTTTTCAAACCGATAAGATTTTTTACAATCAAGAACAAGATATGATTCATATTCCGGGGCAAGCGTTGATGATTTTGCCCGACGGGAATCGTTCCACTTTATCGGATATTCGTGTTTATCCCCAAAAAGATGAAATCATTACCGGTTCTACTCAGGCGAATTTTATTGATGGCAGTATCTTAAGGGCCGAACAGGCTATTCGTCATGGGCAAGACAAGAATAATACCCTGAAAGACGCATACTATACGCCCTGTGAAACATGTGAAAATAATTCTCCGCTTTGGCAATTGCACGCGATGACCGTGGAACAAGATGAAGAAGATCATGTGATGCGCTTTTGGAACAGTTTGTTGGAAGTGAAAGATATCCCTGTTTTTTATTTCCCGTATTTTCAAATGCCCGATTTTTCCGTGAAACGTAAAAGCGGTTTTTTGCTTCCCGGATTCGGCAGTGATTCCACCATCAGTACCTATTTAAAAATCCCGTATTTTTTTGATATTGCTCCGAATCAGAATTTAATTCTGACGCCCGTCATTTCTGCATCACAAAATCCGTTGGGGATTGTGAATTACAAAGGACTTTTTACACAAGGAGAATTTAATTTTGAAGGATCGCTCACCGAAGATGATGATGGTAAAAAACAAGGGCATATTAAAACGGATTTTGTTTATAATCCTTCCGATTCATGGCGTTTTTCCGGGGAATTTTTCCGCACGATTTCGGATACTTATTTTCGCCGTTATAGTGTGATTGATATGGATGAATCGCAATCCTTTTTAACTTCAGATTTTAAAACGGAATACTACGGTGATCAATTACAGGGGATTTCACATTTTTATCATTTTCAAAGCCTGCAAGACGGGGTGGATGCCAAAACGATTCCGGTGGTTTTACCCACGTTCCAAGCGAACTATTATTCCACGGCTTTTACCGAACAAGGCGGGCATCTTTATACGCAATTAAACGGGGCCTTTATCAATGACAGAACAGGTTTTAAATCCAACCGAATGAGCCTGCAACAAGGGGTGGTTCTTCCCTATAAAACAGATTTCGGATTGGTAACGAATTTAGAGGCGATGCTGCGCCTTGACGGATACAGCATTGATTCGGGGGACAATAAAAATCGTCTTTTGAATAGGGCGAATGATGCCTATTGGAAAGGACGCGTTTTTCCGCAAGGAACCTTTAAAATGTCTTATCCGATGGCGCGATACAGTTCGTCTATGACTCAGATTTTGGAACCGATTGTGATGTTGGTGGTGGGGGGCAACGGGGAAAATTCGGATGGCATTCCCAACGTTGACAGTACTGTTTTTGATTTTAGTGATGTCAATTTGTTCTCCTCTAATCGGTATTCCGGATACGATAGAGTGGAATCGGGTTCACGCGTGAACTATGGGGTGCAATGGTCTTTCTATCCGAAACAGGACGGCCCATCTGTTCAGGTTTTGTTTGGACAAAGTTATCGGTTGCGGGACGAAGAGGATTTGACGGACGCCATGGGCTATCGTCATAATTTATCCAGTTATGTGGGACGGATTAAAGTGGATTATAAGTTTATGCGTATGATGTACCGTTTCCGTTTGGCCGAAGAAAGTTTTAAGGCGCAAAAAAATGATATTATCTTTGAAGTGGGAAATGCGCCCTTAAGGGTGGGGATTGACTACCTGTATCAAGACGGGTATAGTTTGGGTAATCGCCACTTTAATAAACGGGAAGAAATGACACTTTACGGGCGTTCCAAATTGACACAACATTGGTCCGTGAAAGGTAAATATCGTTATAAACTGTTGAAAGAGGACAGAGGGCCTTTGGAAACTTCGGCGATTTTGCGCTATGATAATGATTGTGCGGCCATTGAATTAGAAGGAAGTAAGTCCTATACTAAAGATAGAAACTATCAAGGCAACACGTCTATATCTGTGCGTTTATACTTGAAAACATTGGGAGGAGTCGGTCAATGAAATACATTTTATCAGCCCTGTTATTAGGAACGGCCTGTGCTGTATCGGCGGGCAATTTGAAAGCGGTGGTGAATGATGCGGCCATTTTTGAAGCGGATGTTCAGGCGCGGTCTGCCCTGTTAAAAGCGCAACAACCTTCTGTCTATGGCGGGATGAGTGAAAAAGAACTTTCTAAGGCCAGTTTGGAAAATTTAATTGACGAAACGATTAAAGCCCAAAAAGCACAAACAATGGATATTCAGGTCAGTGAAGCCGATATTGATCGGGCTATTTTACATTTGGAACAACAAAACGGTTTTTCCACTGGGGGATTGAAAAATCTGTTGAAAGAAGCCAATGTGCCCACGGAAACTTTGCGCCGTCAAGTCTATGTGGATTTATTGTGGTTGCAATATGTGCGTTCCAAAATACAGGTGCCGCAAATTCCTGACTCTGCGGTTCAGGCGCGCTTAAATAAAATCCGTCAGCAATTATCTAAACCGTCCTTTAACGTGGCCGAAATTATTGTGCCCACTTTGGATGAAGCACAAGATATTTGGGAAAATTTACAATCCGGGGCGTCTTTTGATGAAATGGCCCTGAAGTATTCCAAAGCACCTTCGGCTCAAATCGGGGGACGTTTGGGGGTAATTGAAGCCAATCATTACGGAGCCGATATTTCGGCCGTGATGGAACAAATGCCCGTGGGACAACTGTCGCGTCCGTTGGCGACCCCTAAAGGCTACTTGATTTTATTGATGTTGGATAAAAAAGCCGCGATTCAAGGGGATGATGTGTTGATTTGGGAATTGGCCCAAGGCGGAATTGCGGATGAAAAAAACGTCCCCGAAATTACCAAAACCAAAAATTGTGAAGATTTTAATAAAGCCATTCAAACATACGGTGTGCTGGCCAGTTTTCAACGGGGTTGGACGGATCCTGTTCAGTTGCCGACTCAATTAAAAGAAATGTTGCAAGATACGGTAGTGGGGGATGTGTTGGGGCCTGTGAAAGTTCCGCAAGGCCAACTTTTCTTTATGAAATGTTCGGTGAAAACTCAACGCGTGGTGCCTCAATTACAGGAAGTCAAAGAACAATTAGAGATGGAACAAATGGAGTTATCGGCTAAACGTCTTTTAAAGGCGGAAAAACGGGGTGCTGTGATTGAATATAAATAAGCCGATTCCTAAAGGAAAAGAAACAGATGATAAAAACAATTTGGATTGATGGAAAAAAGATGGCGGCCGAAGTATGCGCTGAGGTAAAAAAACGCGTGCTGAAATTACCGAAAGCCCCGCAACTGGATGTGCTGTGGGTGGGCGATAATGCGGCCAGTCAGGTGTATGTTTCCCAGAAAAAAAAGTTGGGTGAATCCATCGGGTTTAAAGTCAATGTGCATCATTTGCCCGCAACCATTACCCAAAAGGAAGTCCGTTCTTTAATTGATGAGTTAAATACGGATGCGGCGGTAGATGGTATTTTGGTGCAACTGCCCCTGCCTAAACATTTAGATTCGGATAGCCTTTTGGAAAGTATTGATTCATCCAAAGACGTGGATGGACTTACCAGTTTTAATTTGGGTCGCCTGATTTGCGGGGGACCTCAACTGATTCCCTGTACACCGCAGGCTTGCCTTACAATGATTGAATCTGTCTGCCCGAATATGACGGGAAAGACCGCGTTGGTCATTGGGCGTTCTCGGTTGGTGGGAAAACCGATGTTGCAACTGTTGTTGGCGAAACATTGTACCGTGATTCAAGCGCACTCTAAAACTGAAAATTTGCGTGCGCTGTGTCGTCAGGCAGATATCATTGTTGTGGCGACAGGACATCCCGATTTGATTGGGGCCGAAGATGTGAAAATCGGGGCGATAGTGATAGATGTGGGAATTTCCAAATTATCGGACGGAACAATTAAAGGGGATGTGCGTTCCAAAGAGTTAGAGGGTATCGCAACCGCGGTAACCCCTGTGCCGGGGGGAGTGGGTCCGATGACGGTGGCGATGTTGATGGAAAATACAGTTTCTGCCGCCGAAATGCACCAAGCAAAATAGTCCTTGCCTTTTATAAAAAAGGCTGATATAAATAATTTAAAATCTTCTGAAAGAAAAGGGGGAATTGATGCGTCGTATTCATGAATCTGGTCGTAGTTTGTTGGAGATGTTGGCTGTTTTGGCCATTGTCGCCATTTTAATTATTGCTTCATTGTCTGTCTTTAACGGGCTGTATAAATACTATCAACGTAAAGATACGGTCAAGCAAATGAACACGATTGTGACACACTATCGGTCGGATAAGTTAGTTCGCCGCAGAAACGGAAAGATTTTGTTAAAGGATATTGTCCCCGGGGCGACAGAAAATACCCTGAAAGCGACGGACGGCGGGGAATTTATTCTGGAAGATGGTGGTAGAAGTACTTTTGTTGTGATTAAAAAAGCGGATGATGGTTTAAGTTGTCAGGATATCGTTGCCGAAGGGAACTATGATGTCGTGGGCTATGGTAATACAGAAGAAGGCTTCCTTGCCCCCGAAAAGACCTATTCTGTTAAAGGGGCCAAAACGCAATTAGAGGTCATCTGTAATCCCGAAAATTATCAATACTTTTATTATAATAAAGACAGAAGTGCCGATAAAGACGACCCGAATCCGAAGCCGATTGTGAACGGGGAAATTGCTGATTGCCCGAACGAAGGGGAAATAAAGGATAAAAACGGCAAGTGTTGTCAGGCGGGGGCAATGGATTGCGGGATATGCGGGGGCTGTAAAACGCTCAATAAGTACTGTGCCAGTGGCGACACCTGTGTTGAATGTTTAGAAGACGGTCATTGTCCGGAAGGTCAATTCTGTGAAGATTATCAATGTGTTCAGTGTAAGGATGTCGGAAAGCCTTGCCCGATTACCTCTTGGCGAGCCAATACTTATTGTAATTCGCAACACGAATGTGAAACCTGTGATGACTGTCAAAGTTGGAACGGTTATTCTTGCGTAGATGATGCCAAGAAAGCGTTAAATGCAACCTGCACAAAGAACTGCGAATGCGAAAGCGGTAATTGTCAAGATGGTAAGTGCCAAGAGGCCACCTGTGTCCACGGGACGACTTATGGTGCCGAATGTAGTTTAGGTTGTGCGTGCGATAGTGCCAGTGGATTTGTGTGTCGGAATAATAAGTGTGATTGTCCGGCGGGCAAAGTTTGGGATGCGGATGCCAACAGTTGTGTGAACGGTTCTTGTTCCACTACCTTTGCCAAAGGGGCTTCTTGTTCTGGTTATGAAGCCTATAAAGACGGATGTTGTGAAGCAGGATTATCGTGCCGTGATGCCACCTGTCAATGTAAAACATTATCCAGATTAGAAGGTGGAGAATGCAATAAGTCTTGCGGATGTGAAACAGGTACCGAGTTGGTGTGTAATGATTCTCATCAATGTGTTTGTTCGTCCCCGAAAGTATGGAACGGAACGAAGTGCGTGTGTCCTGTGGCGGATGATACGAACAGCGGTAAAGATTGTTATGAAAAATATTATCCGAATACCACGCTTTGCCCCGGTTATTATTACTATCGTCCAAAGGCCGAAGGTACCCGTTGCAGTGGTTCTTGTCATTCGTGTGATAACGCGGGGAACTGTGTCAATCGGACACAAAGTTGGACAGGGCGGACTTGGGACAATGGTAATACGAACTGTTGTAAAGCCAGCGCGACCTATAACTATTGTGCGTTAAACGGGGAAACAGCGCCGACAGCCTGTTCCGATAACAAGACACATACAACGACATCCAATTCTGTGTGTCAGGTCACCACGACCACAGATTTATGTACGAATGCGGTGCTTTCTACCACTTATCCGAATAATGGGGCGTCTTGTGGGGAATGCGGGGGCAGTTGTTCCAACGGAACCTGTAATGATACACCGAAGCAATCCTATACCTATAATAAGAATGTGAATGGTGTTTGTACCCGCGTGACAGAGACTTTCTGTCCCGCCGGTGCACCCTCTGATCAATGTACACTCGCGAAGACTTGTACAGGGTGTAATGCGTGTCAAACGTGTGATACGTCAACGGGAAATTGTGTGGCGGATAGTTCACAAAATGGGAAAAATCGTCAATCAAACGGAAAGTGCTGTATGAATGGCAGTTTCCAATTTAATGATACTTATTGCCCATCCCCCAGTTCAACACAATGTGTGCCGTTAAACATTTCCACAACCAAAACATCACAAAGTGTTTCTGTGAACGGTAAATCCCATCCGCTTTATCATCTTTCTTATAGCGGAAGCATTACGCCGGCTTTTGATTTAACTTTACATTTCAGCCTGTATTCCATCCGTAATTCACCCGCTTCTCCGACTATTTCCATTTCGGGGCCTGGGGTGAATATCAATAAATCATACAGCAGTTTGCCCAACCATTGGAGTGGGGCTGAATTTGGGAAAGATTATGATCAAGAAGTGACATTAAAAGCAGGCAGTACCTATACAATCAATGTAAATGTTTATAATTTATGCCACTCTTGTGTTGTGGATACCCAGTGTGCGTGGTATGCTTAAAAAAGAGAACTTACTTCTTTTTTCTTAAAGCGTTCCAATAATTCAGGCGCTTTTGGATTTCGCGTTCAAAGCCGCGTTCAACGGGCGTATAAAAAGTCCTGTGGCCGATTTCTTCGGGGAAATATTCTTGCCCCGAAAAACCATCCTTTGTATCCGGATCATATTGATAGCCAGCGCTATAGCCCAATTCACTCATCAATTTGGTGGGGGCGTTCAGGATATGTTTGGGTGGCATCAGGGAATCTGTTTCTTGGGCGACTTGTTGGGCCTGTTTCCACGCGCGATAAACGCCGATAGATTTGGGGGCCGTGGCCAAATAGACGACCAAGCCTGCGACGGCTAAATCCCCTTCGGGTGAGCCGAGCCGTTCATAACTGTTCCACGCCGAAATGGCCTGAACCAGCGCGTTGGGGTCGGCCAGTCCCACATCTTCGCTGGCAAATCGGGTGAGGCGGCGCAAAATATATTTCATATCTTCGCCCCCTTGCACCATGCGGGCCAGCCAATAAAGTCCTGCATCAGGGTCGGATCCCCTGAGCGATTTATGCAAAGCGGAAATCAGATTATAGTGGCCTTCCCTGTCCTTATCATAGTTGGGTAAGCGTTTTTGAAGTAAGATTTCCAACTCTTTTTGATCCAAAATTTCGTGGGGTTTGGCGTATTGATACACCGCCTCAATCAAGTTGATAAAATACCGCCCGTCGCCATCGGCCAAAGCGCACAGGTATTTTTTACCGACTTCATCCAAAGGAAGCGGCTTATTCATTAATTGTTCGGCGCGCCCAATCAGGGTCATTAAAGTCCCTTCATTCAAGCGATTCAGGACAAAGACTTTACAGCGGGACAATAAAGCGCCGTTCAGTTCAAAACTGGGATTTTCCGTGGTGGCCCCCACCAAAATAATAGTGCCGTCTTCCACATAGGGAAGGAAACCGTCTTGCTGGGCACGGTTAAACCGATGAATTTCATCCACAAACAACAGGGTGCCTTGGCCCGAAAGCGCCTTTTTTTTGGCTTCGTCAAAGACTTTTCGTAAATCAGCCACCCCCGAAAAGACCGCCGACAATTGCACAAAATGAAGTCTCGTTTGTTCGGCTAAAATACGGGCAATCGTTGTTTTTCCGCACCCCGGAGGGCCCCACAAAATAAAACTGGAAAGCGTTTGATTTTGAATCATCCGTGCCAAAGGCCCGTTTTCGTTCAATAAATGATCCTGTCCCACCACTTCATTCAAGTGTTGCGGGCGCATTTTATCCGCCAAAGGCTTATGATTCAAAGTTTCAAATAAACTGCTCATAGGGGTATTTTATCCGAAAAAGAGAAAAAAGGCAAATTTTACTTCATTTTTATGCTTGACAATCAAAAATTTATATTTTAAAGTAGGGGTGTTTAAACAAAAAGAATTCTTTTTTAGGGGAAAGATGACCTTTAGGGGACAAATTAGTTGGGCGTTTCTATCGGTTTTGCTTTTACCGCCACTTGTAAAAGCGCAAGAGTTGGCCTTGGATGAAATGGGTCCGACCGCCGAAAATGCGGTATCCGTTGCGACACTTCAAGGGGACTTTTTGGCCCCGACATTTACGTTGCCCGCGCCCCCTGTGTCTGTGGAAATTCCCCCGCAAAATCAGACAGTTCCCCCGCAAAAAATCCCGGAAAATGTGGATATCGTGTCCGAAATTTTTGGCTCTAATGCCTTGACGGTGGGGCAACCCCTGAAAACCCCGACCACAATCAGTAAAATGATTACGCCCACCCAGAAAAATGTGGTCAACCTTCAAAACACCCTTTTAACCCCTTTGCCCGAACTGCCCCAAGCGATGGTGGTGGAAGAAGAATTGGATATTCCCCCCTATACACCCTTTATTCAACAATCCGGTCGTGCGGATGATATTTTACAGGCCATGCGTTCCGGTATAGATATGAAAGGGGCAATCCCCCGCGAAGTGCGTATTCGCTTTTATCCGAATCAAGCGTCCTTTTCGGCTCAATCTTTAAAGTGGGTAAAGGCTTTTGCCTTAAAGGTTTTAAAAGATCCGCGCTATATGTTGGATATACGGGTGAGTTCGGAAGATTGGGCGTTGCAAAGCAAACGGGTGGGATTGTTGATGCAAATTATTTTAGAACAAGGTGTGTCGCGTCATCAAATTCGTATTTTTAAAACCGATCGGGATGTCAATACCGTCTTGTTGGGCTATACACAAACAGAAATCATTCCGAATGAAATCGTCAAAAAAGAAAGGAAAAAACAAAAAACACTGAGTTGGTAAAAAAATACTTGTATTATCAAAAAAAACAGTGTATGTTGGAACTTAACAGGGAGTAAAACATGAAAAAAAATACAAAAATTTTCACTTTGTTAATGGGATTAGGATTGGCATCTATGCCGATAGCATTAAGGGCACAAACCAGCCAATTGATTGATTGTTCGGGCGGAAATGCTCAATGTGATATGCTTTATTCTTCTGAAGATTTATTTGTGGGACCCGAATGCCCCGATTGCGTAACGGGTCGTATCCAAGTGGAACCCGCGGTGGTCAAAACATCCTATCAACCGTTGGGATATGCGGAACCGAATGTGCGCCAAAGCAATAACACCATTAAAGTAACCCGTCAAATGAGTGTTCAGGCAAAAACCAACGAACGAAACAGACGAGTGGCCACTCAATTGCAGGGAAAAGATGGTCATTTGTGGGTGACGCATGATTTAAATGAAAAATTGGCCTATGGGGATGACGTTCATGATTGGGAAGCCGCCCGTGGGGAAACGTTAAAATCCTTGTTGACACAATGGGCTGAAGTTTCCGGTTGGACATTGATTTGGAAATTGGATCGGGATTATAATTTGGAAGCAGGGGTTGTTTTCCGTGGTACCTTTACGGAAGTTTCCAGCGCCATTATTCGTACCTTTGCACGGGCGGTGCCTGCGCCGATTGGTACATTCTATAAAGGAAATAAGGTTTTAGTCATCAGTATACAGGAGGACGAGAATGCACATTAAAAAATTAACACTGGCTTTATTGGCGGGATGTTTTGCTTTGGCTTCATGTAATGAACATGTGGTTGAGGTGGATAAGCGCATTGAAACAACTTTGGCCCGCACGGAAGAATATGTGGAAGCGGCCCAAATTCCTGATTTACCTGAACCGACTGATACAGTTCGGATGCAAAATGATATTTGGTTGGGATCACAAAGTACAAAGATTACCGAAGGGGATGCTTTACCCAGTTGGGTGGAAAAAGAAGATGGTATCACCATTGCGATTTCAGACCAAGCCAAGTTGCCCGATATTTTACAAGAAATTTCGGATATGACAGGACTTTCCATCCGTTTGGATGATTTAAAGGCCGAAAATGCGGTTCCTGAAGATACGACACCGTTGAAATACTCTGGTTCTTTAAGCGGTTTATTAAACTATTTGTCTAATCGTTTTGATGTGTATTGGCGTTATAAAGATAATATCATTACTTTCTTTACCCAAGAAACACGCGTCTTTACGATTTATGCTTTGCCGACAGACACCACTTTGTCCGCTTCTATGACAGGGGCCACAATGGGTGATAACGGGGGTGGCGGTAATGCCAACTCTAATTTATCTGTCAGTACGGATTTGAAAGTATGGGAAGGCATTGAAGAAGGTGTTAAACAGGTTGTGGGTGAAAAAGGCAAACTTTCTTTCTCAAAAGTGGCCGGTACCATTACCGTGACTGCCAGCCCTTACATCATTCGTAAAGTGGCGGCTTATGTAGCGAATTGGAATGAAAAATTAGCCCGTCAAGTAGCCATTACTGTCCGTATTTATCAGGTGACCTTGACCAACACCGACAACTATGGGTTGGATATTGCCGCCGTCTTTAACGGTAGCAGTATTATGGCCGGATTAGGTGGCGCCGGTGCGGCGATTGCTGATGCAGGCACCAGCGGGACAGGGACTTTGTCTTTAACCTTATTAAAACCAAAGAAGTTTAAAGATTCAAAGGCGATTATCCAAGCCTTATCCACTCAAGGAAAAACGGCTTTGTTGACCAGTTCATCGGTTACAACTTTGAATAACAAAGTGGCGCCTGTGCAGATTTCAACTTCTAAAAACTACCTGAAAGAAATTACGGTCAGTTCTTCCGGTTCGGGTGAAGATCGGACAACGGATACGGATTATTCAGTGGATACATTGAACTATGGGTTCACAATGGAAATTTTACCCCGTATTTTGGATCAAGGACGTTTGATTGTGCTGTTTAACCTGTCTATTACAGATTTGGTGGATATGTATGAACAAAAGATTGTGTCTGAATCCGGTTCAACCAGTACAGAAGGCGAAGGTGAAGTCTCCAATGATAGAGAAACAGAAACGACAAAATTGCAATTGCCGACAATGAAAATGCGTGGATTTGTCCAAGAAATTGCGATGCGTTCGGGTCAAACCCTTGTGCTGACTGGTTTTGAAGACATCAGCGAATCCACCAATACATCCGGCGTTGGTCGTGCCAAGATGGGCTTATTGGGTGGAACCGCCAATGATGCGACAGAACGCAACGTTTTGGTGATTACAATGACACCTGAAGTCTTACAATCCCCCTTATCGCCTGAGGCTTTGATGCGGGATATATAAAGGAACACATTCATGGATCAAAAAACAAACCTGATAGATGAATTAGAATCAACACACTCGGCTGGACGGACCCATACGACAGCGACGGGTGTGGTTTCTGTCGGGGGGCAAAAGTATGCCGTCGGTTTGGTTTGGCAGCCTTTACAAAATCTTGATGATCCTGTGATGGAGATTCGTGAGGCCGCCGAAAGCGAATTAGGGGCCGATATTTATTGTATGCGTCCCGCGACCACACCGCAATATGGTATTGGGCGCACAGAGTTGGGACATAAAGAAGGAATGCCTTCTTTGGCGGCGGCGGTGGCGTCCGCTCTGTCCAATCGGGGATCTGTCTGTGCTGTCTTTAAGGTAGATGCCGGTTGGTGGTTGGTGGCCATCCGTAATGATTTGATTTTGGCCGAAGAAGATGTTGTCTTTGCCAATGAAGCCGATGTGCAACGCGCCTATGCGGCCATGATGGCGGTGCCTGATTGGGATTTAAAAATTGTGCCTGCCGAATGGAATATTACGGGCACAGAACAACGGGATTTGGCCAAACTGATTCAAGGGGTGCGCCGTGTTCGTTTAAAAGAATTAAATGCGGTTCGCCGAACAAAATTCTTATTGGTGATTGCCATTTTAATTTTGGTGGCGGTGATTTATGTTATTTACTTATTGGTGGGTGTCTGGAAAGATATCTTTAGTTCGGGTATTACCAGAACAGAAATCAGTCAGCCCCAAATCTTGGCGCCTGTGCGTCCTGAACCGGAAAAACCGAAACCTTGGGAAAAAGTGCCGGATATGTCCGTGTTCATGAATCAATGTTTCTATGATACTTATCAAATTCGTTCTATCCTTTTCCCCGGGTGGTCTATGGGAACGATTGTTTGCACCCCGAAACAAATTTCCACTTCTTGGAAATTATCGGATGAAAAGGTGGGACGCCTGCCTTGGATTCGGTTTGGTATTACCCAATATCAATTGATGAATTTTAACATTGATATTGATACATCGGGGACCAGTGCCACGGGTTCTATGGCCTTTACGAAAATCCCGTTGGTGCCTTCTACACCGACCTTGGATGCGGATTTGATCGGGGAAGATTTAAAGGAAATTCAAAAGGCGACAGGTTTGGAAAGCAGTATTCAATATTCACGTCAAACGTTATTGGATCCGCCCAATCGTCCTGATGGGAGTAAGCCTGCCAATCAAAAAGCCTATACTTACTATTCTTTTACAATAGTCTCACCTTATGTACCGAAAGTATGGTTAGACTTTTTTAAGAAGTTTTCTGGTTTGGAATTATTAAAACTAGAATATACGCCGTCCGGCGAAGCGACTAACAAATGGAAATATGAGGGAAGAATCTATGCAAAATAACACATTTTTTAAAACATTTATGACCGTCTCTTTTTTGGCACTTCCTGCAGTGGGGCAAGAAGCGGAGTTAAATGAGGTTTTAGAAACAGAACCGGTGTTGGTGAATGAAAATCAAGAAGTTCAAGATTTTCAAGCCACTGATTTGGATGTTTTAACTGAATTGGATGATTTGGGCTTGGCCGATAAAAAACCGGTGGATTTTTCACCCCGTTCTTCCTTGGGGGATTTGGAACTGACCGCTATTCCCGGTATCAATGAAACAACTTTGACCGGTCCTCAACCTATGGGACAATCGGTGTCTATCCATGATGCCCCCAGTGAACAATTGTTGGGACGTTTGACAACGGATGTTTTCCAAGAAATGGCCGAATTGGAACGTGATAATGCCTTTTTGGCGTTGCAATTGAAAAAACAAGAAGCGACTAATGCTTTGGAAAATGCACGGGCTCAATACCGTAAAGATCGTTTGGATGAAATTGCCAAGCGTGAAGAGTTGGTGCGTACCCGTATTCAATGGTGGCAAGAAGCCGAAAAAGTACGGCGGGAATCCGAAAAAAACCGTATGGAATCTGAGGCTTTGCAAAATCAAAAGGCCCAAAATGAAGCCTTGCGTAAGCAATTAGAACAGGCTCAAGCAGAGGCCGAAGCCAATAAGAACGCCACAGGGGAACCGACGGAAGTTGCGCCGATGCCGGAAGAAGATGTGGCCCCAATTGTTCAACATGATCAATACAGTTTGTTGAACGTAAAAGGAACACGTGGCCATTTAGTGGCAAAAGTGAAGAATTTAACAACGAATATCATTTCAACTGTTCATATTGGTGATAATTTATCCGGAGAAGTAGTTACAGGAATTACACCGGATAGCGTTGTCATTTTACGTGAAGGGTCCGAATACGTCATTAAATTTATTACGGAAGAATAATTGGACGATAAGATGGATGAGCAAAACAGGCCTGATTTGACTCAAAATTTTGACTCGGCTTCCCAATCTTCAGAAGGAAGCGGGGTCAATGCAACACTTCAACCGCCTGTTCTGCCCGATATCCCGAATCCTTCCAGTGAAGGGGCTGTCTCAACGCAAAATCCAGAACAACCCGCTCAAATGAGTTCGGCCAGTGAGATTTTGGCCTCACATCAAAAGTTGGAAGATTCCCTGGGGACACTGAAAGAATATGAAAACGTGGCACCGGCTCAACAACCGCAAGCCGAAGCAGAGGTAGTTCCCGAAGAAATTACACCGGACACCAAACTGACCATTGAAGAAGATCCCAATGCTTTTACACATCCTGAACCCGCCCCGGGGGAAACGCAAGTGGACCCAAATGATCACAGTTCTATCCACTTTTTAAAAGAATTATACGATAACGGTAATGAATGTATGACTTCAACGACAGGGTCTTTTCCTGTCAATGATGAAACGCGGGCTTTGTTGGCTTTGTTTTCCAACGGTCGCTTTTTTGTGGTTTCGGAAAGTCGTTTTGATGGGCGTGTGCTCGGCTTTGAATATCTGGCGAAAAAAAGACGGTTGCAAATCGGCGATCCCGAATATGTTTCTGCCCCTGAATTAGCGGGCATTTATAACTATGCGGAACAGGTTCATTCTGCGACAGAAGTCATCAACACCGAAGAATCCCAAAAACAAGCCCGTATGCAACGGGACTTTGTGACGGTGATTTCTCGGGCCGCTATGAATCACGTGTCCGATGTCCATATTGTGGTGGCGGATCATACCACGGTAATGTTCCGTGTGAACGGTTTGATGCAAACAGAAATGGAATACAATAAAGAATGGGGTGAAAGTTTCGTTCGTGCGGCTTTTGCTTCGGCGGATATTTCGGATTCAAACTATGCCCAAAATGAATATCAAGCGGCGCAAAAGTTGGGACGTACGCCTTTGCGTGGGTCCGGGGGACGGTTGGTGTTGCCGAAATCCGTGTTGGGTTTGCGTTTGCAATTTAACCCGATTGCCTTCGGGACGCGTTATGTTGTTATTCGTTTGTTGTATGCGGATGATAATGCGGCCGTGGGGGATAAGGCTTTAGAAGGATTAGGGTTTGGTAATTATGAAATTGAACAATTCCGTTATTTAAGATCTTTGCCAACGGGTATTGTGATGGTGTCGGGGCCGACAGGTTCGGGTAAATCCACAACTTTACAGCGTAATATGATTGCTATGTTGAAAGAACGTAATTATGAAACGAACTTGATTACGGTGGAAGACCCGCCCGAATATCCGATTCCCGGGGCCCGTCAGATGCCGGTGACCAATGCGGGGGTGGAAGAGGCCAAAGATCGTGAATTTACCAAGGCCTTATCGGCGGCTTTGCGTTCGGACCCGGATTCTTTGATGATCGGGGAAATTCGTACGTTGTCGGCGGCGGATTTGGCTTTCCGTGGAGCGCTGTCCGGTCATAACGTGTGGTCCACTATTCACGCGAATACGGCTTCGGCGGTATTGATGCGTTTAAAAGATATCGGGGTGGAAGATTTTAAATTGCAAGATCCTTCTATTATGCGGGGGATGTTGGCGCAACGTTTGTTTCGTAAGGTATGTCCGCATTGCCGATTAAAGGCTAAGGATTATTTGGATCATCCCGCGGTGCAAAGATTGCGTGAAGCCTATGGGGATGTGGCTTTGGAACAATGTTTCTTACGGGGTGCCGGTTGTGAAGAATGTGATTTCCGTGGGGTCAGCGGGCGTTCGGCGGTGGCTGAATTTATTATTCCGGATACAACCTTTTTGGATTTGATGTTGAAAGGCGAATCACAGAAAGCCTTGAATTATTGGATTACAGATTTGCATGGTCGGACATTGAAAGAATCCGCCATTGAACATATGTTAAAAGGGGAATTTGATATTGAAGAAGTGGAACGTTGGTGTGGCTTGCTCAATCAACCGAATTTGATTTAATTAAGGGGAAAAGAAGATGGCAGACAAAAAAGAGATTAAAATAAATGATGGCGTATTGGAAACACTCAACTTGATGTATGCCCGTTTGATGGTGCGTTTGCACGCGGAAGATCGGTTGGAAATGTACCGTAAATTGGCGTCCTTATTGAAAAACCGCTTCTCCTTAATGGATGCATTGGAACGTCTGTATCAAATTGCCTCAAAAGATGGCAAAAGTCCCACAGATAGTATGGCGATGGCTGTGGCCAGTTGGATGACCCAGATTCGTAACGGTCAAACGTTTTCTGAAGCCTTGCGCGGATGGGCGCCTTCTACGGAATTGTTGTTGCTGTCCGTGGGGGATGTGGCGAATTTGGAATTAGCCTTACAACACACCGTGCGCGTGGTGGAAGGGATGAATAAAATGCGTCAATTGGTTTGGGGCGCTGTGTCCTATCCTTTGTTCTTGATGTGTATGGTGGCTTTGTTGATTTGGGGGGTCGCGAAATTCATGGTGCCACCGATGGTGGATGCGGTACCGAATTTACAATGGAAAGGTGTGGCCGCGTCCTTGGTGGATTTATCCACGTTTGTGGATCAACATCCTATTTTCCTTTTTTCCATTATTCCGACTATTGTGATTTGTGTTATGCTGACGTTCCCCTATTGGAAAGGGGCCGGTCGGGCGACTTTTGATAAATATCCGCCATGGTCCATTTATCGGGGCTTTATCGGGGTCAGCTGGTTGTTGGCTCTGTCGGCGTTGGTGCGGGCAGGTATGCCTGTGTCTAAAGCGGTGCGTTCGTTGATGAGTGATGACACCACCCCTTATTTAAAATATCGTTTAAATCGGGCTTTGTTGTTTATCAATAACGGGGATAACTTGGGGGAAGCCCTTTACCATACCAAGTTGGGTTTTCCCGATGAAGAAGTGGTGGGCGATTTACGTATTTATTCGGAATTGGATACCTTCCAAGAGGCTTTGGAAAACCTGGCTAATTCTTGGTTAGAAGAATCCGTTCGCACGATTTCCAAGCAAGCGGAAGTGTTAAATGCTGTGGCGATTTTAATGATTTCAGCCGTGATTGGTTGGGTCGTTTGGGGCACTTTTGTTATGCAGGATCAAATGGTCCAAGGCATGGGCTTGGGTGCTTAAAAACAAAACGGGGGGAGAAAATCCCCCCCTGTTTTTATGCGGTTTTGGCATTCGCGACATTTAACGCGCATACATTCAATACTTTTTTGACTTTACCCACCACATTATCGTCTTTTTGGGTGGGGGTGAGGGCGGTTAAAACACTGGCCCCTGTCACGATAGAGGTAAGGGCGGTGATAAAGTCTTCAATATGTGTAATGATGAAAGAAAGCATTTTTTTCTCCTATTTCAAGATCAAGTTAAACAAAGCCACCACGATGGCTGTCCCTGTGGCGGCCACAATAACCCCGATTAGATGTTTAATCGGGGCAATTTCTTGGCGTAAAACAAAGTCTTCTTTAAGTCGGTCGTGCAATAATTGACAGGTCGTTTTATTTTGCACACTTCCCATAAATTGTGTCAGTTCATTATGGACCGAGGATATTTTTTGACCGAGTTTATCTACATCTTTTTTCAGTTCGCTGAGCGAATTTTGTAAAATTTGAACCGAGGACATGAGTTTTCCAATTTCAATACTTAAGTTTTGGGCAGGCATAGAATCTCCTTTTTTTAGGATAAGACATAGAACAGATGGTGTCCGATTTCGGCGCACGGCACTAAATGTCGGGCCCAATACGGGGAACAACTGGCTGTGTGGTAATGGGTGGCGCCATGGGTATTATCCGGTAATAGTCCTGCCAAGGCCCGTTTCACAATTCTTTGACAGATTTGATAAATCGGATCGTCGGTTAAATCTTCCTGCAACAGACGATAGTTTTTATCATCCGGATTCCAACAGGAAAATTGTTTGGGCTTTAAACACACTTCTTCAATTGTATGCCCCCACCATGAGGGGTGATTTTGGGCGTATTTCACGCGATTCAAGATCACATTGGCAACGGCTTCTTGCCCCGACAGAGATTCCCCGCGGGCTTCCCCAAAAATTGTTTTGGCAAAAATTTCTTCTTCAGTCATTTGATTTCCTTTTGTTTATCTGCGCCACAAAGGGCGTGTTTTATAAAAATCAGGTTGGCGTTTCAGGCGGACAGGTTCGCTCAAAAAACAGCCCGCCACGGCATCCAATCCGTCATCATGGGTGTTTCCGTGCGTGTTAAAATCTTGCATTTCTTGGATTAAAGGCGATTGTAAGACGCTTTGATGCACATGAATTTGCCCGTTTAAAAGGGGTGCTTCCCAAGCACTTAAGATTCTTTCCACTTTATTTTGGTGGGATGTCTTTTCAATTACACCGCAGGCATAATGTTCTTTGGCCAGTTCCTGACGCAACAGAGCCGGTAAAAATTGCCCGATTCCGTTCGTTTCAATGTTCAAGGCGGGTAAGTAATTTTCCTTTAAAAACCGCACCACTTCCACGCATTGATAGTGGGTGGCTTCCACCCCATCCGGAACAGTCAAGTATTTGATACGATGCACATATAACTGACCGTCTTCATCCGTAAAGACACAGGCAATCACACTGTTATCTCCGCGCACGCGCCCAAAGGCCGGATCCCACCAAGCCGAGCCCGATACTAATTTTTTCCCGTTTAAGGTCAGGATGGCGCTTTGGTTGGCTTCATAATAATTGAGTTCGTCCGAATAAATTTTTAAGAAACTTTCATCTAACCGTCTTTCTTCGGGCGCCATAGGTTTCAGCATCATCTGACTGGAAAATTTGGCAGGTGGAGTCGCGGCCCGAATTTGATTGATTTTTTCCAAAGGAAATCGTTCCGGCCAAGCCGAATTTCCGTCCCCATCCAAAATCGGCAGAATCAGTTTGTCCCAAGAGTCAGGCACATTATAAATTGTTTCTTTGGCATGCGGTGTTCCCACATACAAAATCAATCCGTTGGGCGCAAGGATGTAATTCAGTTCATTCAACTTTAATCGCATATCGGCACGCTTGGCGGCGGTATCGGCTGTCTTGGGGACTTCCACATCATCACAGATAATGATATCCGCGCGTGTGCCGGTCAGGTTGCTGAGGAGGCCTTTGGCCAATACAGACGGGTCCCTGTCGGCATGAAAGCGTTGAACGGTAAAGCGTCCGCCCGCCCATTCTTTGGGGTTGGGGGGCTTTAATCCTTGACAACACGGGTGTTGTTCAAGTAAGCGTTGAATATGTCCCGCCATTTTTCGGGATAAATCTGTATCGGCTGACAAAATCAAGACTTTTAGGTCAGGGTTTTGTGTCAGAACCCACGCACAAAACAGGCCCATCAGGGTGGATTTTCCCGAATTTCTAAAAGCCATTAAAAGCGCGTATCGGCGTCCTTCCTTATGGTAAAGGTGGGACAAGTATCGTCCGATTTTTTTATGATGTTGGGGCAGGGATAGGTGTTGTATTTGATCCCAAATCCACACAAATTCAAGGAAGGTCGTTTTCATCTTTTAATTCCTGACGGGCTGAATTGATCCAATCATGAAGGTTGAGTTGAACAGGTTCATGTTTTTGATTGCTGTCAATCAATTTTTCCAATAGAGCGATATGCATCAATGCGCTTTTACACGCACTGTGATAGGCATTAAATTCTTTTGATTCCATAGAAGGTGAGATTTTGGCAAAATTCTGATAACTTTGAACGGCCTTTTCCAAAAAAGTTTTTAAATCTTTGGTGCCGATCATTTGTCTCTCCTATTTAATCATTGTGCGTCCGACTCCGTTCGCGAAACTGCCCAAGGTATTGTATAAATTAGATTGTTGATTATTGTTGATTGCGTTGAGTTTGAGCAGGTTGGTAGAACTGGTTTGATTCAGGCTGTTTAAAACGGCTTCAGCGGATATTTTGGCCTGTTTATCCAAATACTTATCTTCCATATCGTATTCGCGTTGTAAGGCGTTTAAATACGTTTGTCCCGAGCCATTGTTGGTATTGATTCCCGTGGCACTTAAATTCGCTTTATAACTGGCTTGCTGTTGGGCTAACAAATTTTTATTTTTACGCTTTTGTTCCGCTAACGCTATCTGGGCCTGGCGATTTTGTTGATCAGCCGCGGCCTGCGCATAGGCATTAGATTGTTTAATGGATTTTTTTTGTAAATCCGAATTTCTTTTTGTATAGTAAGCGGACCCCAACACGGTGGCTGCGGTCGCGATAATAGCAACTTCCATTTTTATTCTCCTATTTTAATATCACTGACAACGGATACCAATTGAAAAGGTAAAGGGGTATGACTTTGGATGGTCCAAAGGGGTGTTTGCGGATTTCTTTTCCAACCCAATCCCCTGACGACGATATCTTTTGTTTCTTTTTGCGCGGGACTATCCAACGTATATTGGGATAGATTCGGAATCAGTTCCGGATGAAAACCCGAACCGGTATCTACCTCAATGCTTTGGCTGTTGACTAAGCGAAAGATGGCTTTCACTAATCGGGCCGAAGCCACAGGGGCGGAACCGTTATGGGCGCCCACCATAGGGGGAAGCGGTTGGATTTTATGGGTAAAAGCAACCCCCACTTCCAATTTTTTACACGGGATGTCCAAAGTGATTTGTCCGTTTTCCACGGTTTGCGGAAATTGAACTTGCCCGTCGGCCACTAATTGAACTTCTTCATCTTCCAAAAAATTTAAGTTTCCCCAGGTTGATTTTTCTGTCTGACTGGTTTGCAAAATACTGCGGTCGGTATGGAGGGCTTCATTAAATTTTTCCAAATAGAAAGTATTTTCTTTTTGAACAATAAAATACGCCTGTTTTTGACAAAGGGCCACGCTGATAAATTGTCCGTCTGTTTTTTGACGTGTCCAACTTTGCATATCTTCGGCACGAAAACTGGTCAGCACGGACAGATTCCCGTCTTGCATCACAATATAGGCTTGACGCAGGTATTTATCATAGGCCATTTCAATGGGATTTTGAATCGCATGGTGGGCCAACAAAGACAGGTCGGTGGCTTGATAAATGCCCTCTAAATCCGAAAATAAAAACTCGCGGATTTCTTTTCCGTTGGCGGCGGCAAAAATCGTGGCACCGTCTATTCCGATGGGCGCGATAGAACGCGTATCATTGGACCCCACTTGTGTTTGACGATTCACTTGAATAGAGGCGGGGGTTAAAGGCGATCCCGAAACCATCCATTCGGCACTGGTGGTAAAGACCTGTAAATGACGACCGGCAAACAGGGCACAAATTTTGTTGGCTCCGTCTGAAAGCAGTGAAAAACTGATGGCTTCATTATCTAAAGCGGTGCCTTCTTCAAAATTGCAAATGTCATCACTTTGGCTGAACCACAAAGTGTTGGGCAGGCTTTTACTGCCCCCGAAAACCAATCGGGATTGATAGGTCGTAATACACGCAGGCCAACCACGTGAGGTGCTCCAAGCAGGCTCTCCCCAATAGCGGGTGGGTTGTAAAACGGTGCTGGGGCCCACATCTTCTTCATCTAACAGTTTTTGAAGGACGGTGGCGCTGGCATGCGTGGTGTCCGTAATGGCGGTAATGGATACATAGCCATCGGCCAACTTAAATGTTTTCCCCACATGACGGGATAAGAATAAAGGTGCGCTGGCGGTCAAAGTGATATTCCCCTCACAACCCGAAGCGGAAAGGGTAATCGCATCATTTTCAAAGCGATGATAGGGCATACGCACACACCCGTTGAGGCTTAAACATTGAAAATCACCCACTTGCCAGGTGTTGTTTGTGAAGGTAAAACGCTTTGGGGCAACATCAGGATGCACACAAATCAGCCCATCCGAAACCGCACACCAATTCAGTTGTTCAATTTGGGTGTTGGTCCAGGGGGTGGAAAGGGTGGCCACCAAGACATCCTCTTGGTAAATTTTTGTTTGTCCGTTTAAAAGAACAAACAGAAAGGCTTTTTGGCTGTCCTGCTCATAACTCATCAAGCGACCTTTGCCGGAAAGTGTTTGAACGTATTGCAACCCCGGTCGGCGATGGACACCACCCGTTGCTTCAATAAACACATTTTCCAAACATTGGGCGCCGCTGGCATAGGAAGTTAAATCCACTCTACCTAATAAGTCGGGGGACAGTTCGCCCGCGGTAAAGTTTGTTTTGGCGGTAAATTGGTTTGTCATGAACGGACCTCAATTAAAGAAAAATCTTGAAAACAAGGATGAACAGATTGTTGGCTATCAATCAGACGGGCTTGTGCCACAGACTCTTTCGCACATTTTTTCATATAATCCGTGCGGGCGGAACTTTCTGTCAAGGGCAGACAAAATTCAGCGGCCAACGTATCTGCCAGGGCTTGATTGAAAAAAGCGGGGAAACTGTTTTCTTCGGGGCGACTGATATAGGTAAGCACGACCTCGGGCACGTTGACATAAAGTTTTTGTCCCACTAAACGATAGGTGAGCCCCGCGCTTTTACTGTTTTGTCCCGCGGATAAAATACGCAGGCAATCGTTGGGAACTTGAAACGCGTATTGATAATCGGTGATGGGTGTTTCGTCCAATCGCCCTAAAGCACATTGTTGTAAAGCAAATCGCCACGGATAGGAAGTCAATAAATTTTGTAAAGTGGCTTCATACAGTTGTTGAGCCACCATAGATTCGGTGGTGTCTTCATCCATTGAGGCAATACTTTTGGCCCCTAATTTCACCAGGGCTTGAGAACATAAATCAATTTTACTATTTGTCATAAAATGTCCTTTCTAGAAAAATGAAAAAAAGAGGCCCTTTGATAAGGACCTCTCTAAGTAAAGTCAAACAATTAGGAGTCAGATTCGGCTTCTGGTGTTGGAACAATATCCAAACAAGTCATTTTGACAACACCTTTATCATCAATCAAGCAAGCGCCTTGGCTCATCATATTATTGACATAGTGAGCGGCATAATCGCCATGCCATGTGATATCTGTGGTGATATCTTGACCGGCGGCAAGCCCTACGGCAGATTTATGATAGATAAAGCAAGTTGTTGTGGCATTGTCGCCTGAACCGGAAGTGGGGAGTCCCGTGTGCATAATCCAGTTGATACCCATCCATTTACGGGATTCTGAACCCGTTAAAAGCGGATGTGCATCGCCCACATAGTTGGCGTTTGAAAATTCATCCAAACTCAACAATTGGTTCCATTGGGCAGGTCCCACCAAAGCAAAACGTTCGCCATCATCAGGCACGTCATTGGTATTCAATGTCTTAAAGGCGGTTAAAATACGTTCTTTTGTGAGAGATTCGGAAGAAGTGCCCGCTGTTTGTGTGCCGTTGCCCAAGGCTGTGATAATCAAGTTATCTGTTTTACGGCCCAAAGCATAAGCCCCGGCGGTGGCCAAGACTTTACGTTCATCGTGGCCCACTTTTAATTCGTCCAACTTATCCACCCATTGGCCGGCATACCAATCGGATAAAGTACATTCCACGGGGGCATGCGTGACGGCGGCGGGTGTCAATTGGGCATTACGGGCAGATTTTTGGTTGGCTGTTTGCGAACCAATGACTTGGAAAGTCGTGCTGGACCCTGTAATACCGTCTTTAAAGCGGACAGTTGATTTTAATTTAGAACCTTGTTGCTGATAGGCTGTGTGCACATCGGCTTCAAAGTGTTTGATAAATGACGCATCAATTGCGGTTGAATCGGTCATAATTTATTCTCCTTGTTATTTAAGTAAAGTTAGTAAAAAAGCCTTGAATAAAAGGTTATGAAGAAAAATCTTCGCCGATTACAAAGGAAAATTTTGTGGGGCCAAAGGCTTATCCACTTTAACAAAGTTTTAACCATACAGGCGTTTAAAACCTTGTTCAATACGCTTGACCAACGCAGGATCTTGATCTTTCCAGTATTTTGGATCTTGCATCAATGTGCGTAAAGTGAGTTCGTCATCCATATTTTGTGGCTGACTTTTATCCCGACAAACGGGTATTTCTTGTTTTTCTTGCATCATCCGATACAGGGTCATAATCCCGTCTTTAGAGCAAGAAAGGGAATTAAATGTTTTGGCATCTAAATTTTTTTCACCCCAAGCGGACAGTTGGCGGGCAATCGTATTAAATTGGTCGGCACCTCCAAATTCTTTTTCTAATTCTTTCAGTTCTTTGTCGGCACTGATTTCTTCGCCAAAAGCGACCAGTTGCGGTAAAATAATATCCACCGCTAAATCATACACGCCTTGGGCTTGTTCATTCGTGAGCCCCAGTTCAAACAAACGGCGATTGACTTCTTTATCCACGGTAATCATTTCGTTTTTGGGAACGATTTTGTAATCTTGTGCTTTGGTGGGCATCGTGCCTTTTTCGGTGGTTTTCGGGGCACTCAATTTCTTTTCTAGAGCCAAATAAGATTTCAATAAATCTTGGGTTTTTAATTTTCCCTCTTTATCGGTGAATTTTTCGGGGATTTGAATTTCTGTATTTTCAGTTGTCATAACTTCTCCTTTATAAAGTTTTTCCTTGTTCAATCATTTTGTCCATGGTGGCGATAAAGGCGCGTTGGCCTTCCAAATACCACAATTCTTGGGTGCTGGCTTCGGGCGATAAGACGCGCCCATAAACCTTGCGCCGTAAATAGTTTAAAACCGTCTTACCGTCAGGTGTGGCACTTAAACGAATCAGCGCATAAATGACGTCTTTCATTGGGCCAGACTTTCTTTAATAAAGTCCGCGGGCAGGGCTAGTTTTTCGCTCATCCACCGCATCATTTTAACGACATCAATTTTTTGAATGGCTTCTTCTCCCAAACCTTTGACGGCATTTAACCAGTTGAGAGCATCTTGCGCCTGCTTTCTGGCTTGAATTTCAGCACGTGGGGATTTATAGGACACATTTAAAATCCGTCCGTCCAAAAAGATTTCGGGGATTTCTCCGCGTTTGCGTAAAATCGCAATCGCCCTGTCAATGAGCGGGGTCAAGAGTTCGGATTGGAGTCTCCCATAGGTTGCGCCCAAAATCCGAATCATTTCTTCTGAACGCTCCAACACTTCGGTGGCGGTCATTTTATTGTTATCACAAACGGTGCCGAGTTTATCGCCCAACAGCGCATGGCGAATGTGTTCGCGCAGGTCTTTAATCACCAACTGTGATACATCAAACTTGCCGGGGGCTTCCAACGGGGTGAGGCCTTTAGAGCCAACGGCTTTCGGAATAATTGCACCCGGGGTCAAGTTGATGGTGGCGGGGTTTAAAATACCATCATCTTCGGCCAACCAAATACCTGTCACGGAAATTGTGGCGTTTTTCAAAATCAATTCCACAACTTTGTTCGCTGTCTTGATATCGGGCAGCGCTTTCATGACAGGGGAACGGCCATAGACTTCCCCCGGGGCTTTCAGCCAGCGGAAAGCAACAAACGGCGAGGTGCTGTAATATGCCTGTTTCAGGAGGAAAGGTGACTCCTTTGTTGCTGAGACATGCTGGCAATCGGGATGTAAAAAGGTATAGGCATCATATCCGCCTTTGATACGGGGAATGACGGCTTCTATCACACGGATGGGTTCTTTTTGACGGGTGTCTTGCTTGGGCAGTTTATCCAAACCATAACGGGCGATAAAGGTGGCTTCATCCATGCTGAAAGAACGAAAGACTTTATCCAACTTGCCGCTGGGGCCTTCGGCTAGACACACTTCACTAAGGGGGATAGCGGTAAAGCGAAAACAAGAATGGGACCCGATGGGCGCTTCTTCAAACAGCAGACAAGCTGTCCCCGCAGTCACCAAATCCAAATAGCATTGATGAATTTCGCTGGCAAAATTGGATCTATCCAAGTTGTTTTTCAGGGCTTCGGAGATTTTATTCATTGTCGGGGCAATTTGAATTTTTTCATCTTCGGATAAATCCGTTCCGGCCGTTAAATGAAACCATTCCAACCAAGGTGGGGTGAGTTCAGACAACATCAACGCTCCCAATTGGTCTGTGGCATCCATAGCGGTGGCATCAAACAGCGCGGGGATTTTGCTGGCTGATGGTTGAAAAGCGGTTTCCCTTTGGGGCATGGCATAGGCATAACATTCTTGCCAAGTGCTTTCCCAGTTGCTGCGTAAAGCACAGGCTTTTTTGTAATCCTGATAAAGTGATTGAATATCGGGCATTTTTTCTCCTTTTGTTGATACAACCTAAAATTGAAAAAAGGTTTCCTGAAATGATTCAGAAAACCTTTAGATAGAGTTCTACCTTTTAACTGATTTGCATTATAACACAAAATTTTTCATTTGTCAAGGAAAATTTTCCTTTTTTTAGAATTTAAGGAAAGATAAAGTTGAAAAGGGGTCCAAATAAAGGGGTCGGTGATGCCTAAAAAACGCTTGACAATTTCCACACAGGTCAGGGGGCGAAGATGAAAAATGACTTTGGTGGGGATTTTGGGGGTGGTGCGCAAAAAACGATAGCCTTGCGTTTGAAAAAACTGAAGGACGTTTTTCTTTTTAATCAAGATTAAATCGGTGTAATGGGCGACCGGATCAATTAAAATCCATTCGCGCCCGTTTCCCATAATCAACAGGCAATGATAAAAGCCTTTTTTTAAAAATTTTGTCCACCAACGTGTGCGACTTCCCCCGAATCCGACATAAGCAAAAGGATAACGACAGGCTATTTGATAAGTGTTCGTAATCATAAGGCACCAACCAATGTATAGACGATTCCTTTTTGACGGAAAAGTGTTTCCAAAAATTTTAGGGCTTCTTCCCAGATTCGGCAGATTTTCGGGGTGTCGCCAAAGTGGGGATGCGGGGGTACTTGTTCAAAGCCGTATTTGGATAAAATTTTGATGTGTTCGGGTTTTAAAATGCCTTGATGAAACAACTTTTTGACACAAATAGCAATGTCGGACGATTCGCAAGGTCTGGCCACACGCGATTCGCCCCCGTGCGCCCGTTGAAAGCCCAATTTTTCGCAAAGACAATACCAAAACCAAGCCTCTTCCGAAGAAACAAAAGGTGTGGTTGTACGCGTGTCAATCATAGATTTATATAGGTTCTTCATTTTGATTTCTCCCTTGTTAAAAATAAGAACAAAACAAGAACTATCATAAAATTTTATGAATGTCAAGAGAAAATAAGAAAAAATTCCTATTGACATTTTTTAAAAAAAGGTGTAAGACAAAAATACAACTAAAAAGAGAAAGGAATTAAAAATGCAGCTTTCTTATAAGGAAATTTGGACAGGGTTGGAAAAGTTGGCGGAAGCAAAGGGGCTTTCTTTGTCGGCGTTGGCCTCAAAGGCGGGTTTGGATCCGACCAGTTTTAATAAATCAAAACGAATCGGGGCGGACGGGCGCAAACGTTGGCCGTCCACGGAAAGTATGAATAAGGTGTTGCAGGCCACGAATACCACGGTATTTGAATTTATGGCGTTGGCGGGGGAACCTTGCCCACCACCCAAAAATATGATTCCTTTACTGGGACTCGCCAAAGCGGGACGGGAAGGCTATTTTGATTCACAAGGTTGGCCGATTTTATCGGACGATTGGGATGCGGTGGAATTTCCCTTTACGCTGAATCAACAGGTGTATGCGTTGGAAGTATCGGGCGAAAGTATGGAGCCTGTCTATCGCGACGGGAATAAGTTGATTATCGCCCCCAATGCCGAAGTCCGCAAATCGGATAGGGTTGTTGTGCGAACCACAGCGGGCGAAGTCATGGTTAAAGAATTGATTCATAAATCGGCGAATCAGTTGGACTTGAAAAGTTTAAACCCCAAATGCCCAGATGTATCCTTAAAAATGAGCGAAGTTTCGTGGATTGCCCGTGTGATTTGGGTGAGTCAGTAAACCCCTTTTTTGTCATCCTGCGCCTCTCCCCCTCTTGTCATCCTGGGCATCCCCCCCCTCTCGTCATCCTGAGGGAGTTTATACGACCGAAGGATCCATGGATTCTTCGGGGCGTTGCCCTCTCAGAATGACGGTTGGGGATAAAAAGGCACCCCTTGGGTGGTGAATCCAAGGGGTGTTTTCCTGTCCAAAATGTTAAAAAACAACAGGAAAAAGTTTTATTGTCATACCTCTCTTTTTCTCTGTCATGCCTTGAGCGTTAGCGAAATAAGGCATCTTGTTGGGATTCCTTATTTCCTCACTGTCGTCCGTCAAGGAATGACACCTTATTCACTGTCATTCCGGACTAAATCCGGAATGACAAGAGAGTCAAAGCGAGAAAACCTACCCCCTACAAACAGGACGGTGGGTTGTTTGGCGATTATCGTAACTAATCTGACCATTATTGAAAACGAAGAACGCAGCACAGGGAGTTGCACTATATGGACTACTTGTCCAAATGTCTATTACT
>JAZRVC010000035.1:0-13578 GCA_045598925.1 Alphaproteobacteria bacterium | reverse complement strand
ATATCGAAAAATCCTTGACTTTATCTTTAAAGCCGCTATACTGAGCGCACCGCAACAGCGGTTGCCGCAAGGTAATGCGCCCATAGCTCAATTGGATAGAGCATCTGACTACGGATCAGAAGGTTGTAAGTTCGAATCCTGCCGGGCGCGCCACTTTTTTTCAAGGGCCCCTTGTGTTGGGGCCCTGATTTTTTTATAGACGAGACCAACTTGCAAAGAATCTTTTTTTATGCTAACCTTCTTGAGTCTAGGGCTTTTAACCAAGGAGGAAAGTATGCCAAACTTAAGATTTATCGCAGAAAAACATCCCGAACAACGTTCAAACTTACCACAACCCGGTCCCGATTTTTTCGCACAATTAGGGCAAAAAATTGATAAAAAATTGGAAGGAACTCACGAAACTCAAATTCAACGCCAACGCTATATGAATGAAGCCGCACAAAGAAACAGAGATATGATTCTTCGGGGTGGTCGGTGCAGGTAATTTAAAAAAATCCAGGAAAAGAAAAATGAAAGTATCTGTTATTATGGCGGTCTTTAACACACCTGAAGACCAACTTAGAGAGGCTATTGAATCTGTTTTAAATCAAACAATGCCAGATTTTGAATTGTTAATCATCGACGATTGTTCAACAAAAATCAATGTGTCCAATATTGTTCGTACCTATAAAGACAAAAGAATAAAACTATTTAAAACACCCCATAACAGTGGCCCCGCACACGCACGAAATTTGGATTAAAAAACGCACAAGGAGAATATATCGCTATTTTAGATTCAGATGATATCGCCCTAAAAGAACGCTTTAAAAAACAAGTCAATTATATGGATAAAAATAAAGATATAGGCGTTTTGGGTTCCTGGGCTGAAATTTTTCCCGATAAAAAATTAGTAAAGCCGGCTGAAGATTTTGCATTTTTAAATGTCTTTATTTTTTCGCCTTGGCTCATCCATTCTTCCATCATGATGCGAAATGAAATTATCAAAAAGAATCAGATTTTTTATAATTCAGGCTATATCCCCGCTGAAGATTACGCCTTATGGAGTCAGTTAGTACGAATTACAAAAATTCAAAATCTTCAAGAAGTACTGGTTAAATATAGGGCTGGCGAAGGCATTTCTTTTAAACGAAGACAAGAAATGATTCATATGTCCGCAAAAATTCAGCAAGAACTTTTGGACTTTTTAACCACAAATCCCATATTACAAAAAAGAATCAAAAAGATGTTATCTCGCTGTAAAAAGGTATTAAAACACCCCATACGCCACCATTTATATAAATTGTTATACTACTGTACATTTAAATCTTCCTATTTTTCACATAAAAAAGCTGAAGAAAAAGAAAATCGAAAATATTTTTAATACCTTTTTAAATCAAATTCAGGGGATATTCGCGTAAGACGGTATAGTATTTTCCTTCGCCGTCTTCTTTGGCGTGGCTTTCAAAAAGGCAAAAAGAACACACTTGCCATTCGGGGGAATGGTACAGGTTATTTTGCGAAATATATTCAAAGACAGAGGCCATGGGTGTCCCCATCAATTTAGCCAAAGTGACATGGGGATGAAATTTAAATTTATCCTGTCCTTCTGCCCCCGCTTTACGGATAGCGTTGGCCACTTTTTCTTGTAATTCTCTCAACGCTTTATCGGGGGTAATTCCTGTCCACAAATGGTGGGGAATATCGCCTGTTTCAAAATAACCGATTTCCCGTAAAGCCATATAAAAAGCCGGAAAACGGACATACGAAAGTTCCCTTTCCACTTCCCTGGCCACAGGTTCGGTCACATTTCCGACAAACGACAAAGTCAAATGATACTTTTCGGGACCTTTCCATAGAGCCCCTGTTAAATTCGGGGAGAGTTCTTGCAATGTTTTTTGAACATTTTCGGGGATTTGAATACCGACAAACAGACGTTTCATTAAATTCTCCTTTGCTTTTTTAATGTTTTTACTGTATAATACTTTCAAATAAAAAGAAAGAGGAAAAATGACCAAATTAAAAGTTTTTGAAATTCCCGAACCGATTTTAAGGCAGAAAGCAGAAAAAGTGCCCCAAATCACCCCTGAAATCGTGAAAATTTTAGATGATATGTTGGAAACAATGTATGCCAGTCATGGGGTCGGCTTAGCGGGAAACCAAGTAGGGCTGGCCAAACGGCTGGTGGTCATTGACTGTGCAGGAAAAGATGAGACACCGGATGTTTTACAAATGGTCAATCCCGTTATTATTTCCCACAGTGAAGAAACCTGTTGTCAATCAGAAGGGTGTCTGTCGCTTCCCCGTGAGTATGCCAATGTAGAACGTTGGGCCGAAGTCGTGGTGGAATACACGGACAAACAGGGCAAAAAACAACAACGTTCAGCCTCGGGTTTGTTGGCGGTGGCCATTCAACACGAACTGGACCATTTAGACGGGGTGTTGTTTATTGACCACCTTTCCAAACTGAAAAGAGATAAACTCTTAAAACATTTAGAAAAAAGGCGCCGTAAAGAAGCCAAGGAGGCCGAATGAAACTGATTTTTATGGGCACACCTGCCTTTACACTCCCCGTTTTGGAAGCCCTTTCAAAAGAACATGAAATTGTGGCGATTTATACCCGCGCTCCCAAACCCGCAGGGCACGGGATGAAACTGAAAAAAAGTGCGGTGCATGAATGGGGCGAAGCACACCAAATTCCTGTTTTTACACCCGCTACTTTAAAGGATGAAAACGAACAAAAAAAACTGGCCGAATTTAGGTCAGAGGCTATTGTGGTTTATGCCTATGCCATGATGATTCCTGAGGCGGTTTTAAATATGACAAAACTGGGATGTGTCAATATCCATCCGTCCCTTTTACCCCGTTGGCGGGGAGCCGCCCCGATTGTGCGGGCGATTCAAGCGGGCGACAAACAATCAGGTGTCAGTATTATGAAACTGGATAAAGGCTGGGATACGGGTCCTCTTTTTTTACAAGAAAAAGTGGATTTAGCCCCCGATGAAACCTGTAATTCTTTGGGCGAAAAACTCACAAAAATGGCCGTGCCCATGCTGTTAAAAGTTTTAAAGGAAAAACCCGCCCCTGTGCCCCAAAGTGAAGAGGGGGCCTGTTATGCACCAAAGATTGAAAAAGAAGAAATGAAAATTGATTGGGACAAATCCGCCGAACAGATTGAACGGGATATTCGGGCTTTAGGAAAGGCTTATTACTTATCCCAAGGTAAAAGAATCTTTATTTTAAAGGCTGAAGTGGTTGATACTCCCACAAATACAAAGGAAGTTTTTGTTTGTAAGGACAAAGCCTTAAAACCTGTTCTTTTACAAAAAGAAGGGAAAAAGCCCGCTTCTTTACATGACTTTTTATTAGGGAATCAACTCACCAGATGACAACGCGCTATAAAATCACTTTGGAATACGATGGAACGCCCTTTATCGGTTGGCAAAAACAAGAAGGCCGTTTAAGTGCGCAAGGTGTTTTGGAAACAGCGTTAAAAACTTACTTCAGAACCGAAACACCCGTTTGCGGTAGTGGCAGAACGGATGCCGGCGTCCATGCTTTGGGACAGGTCGCCCACTTTGATTGTGATAAAAAACTAAAGGAACGGGAATTTATTTATTCCATCAACTCCCTGATGCGCCCGAATCCTGTTGTGATTAAAAAGTTGGAAAAGGCAGAAGTGGACTTTCATGCCCGTTTTTCTGCCGTTCAACGCACTTATCTTTATCGGATTCAAAATACCCCCTACCCCCCGGCGCTCAATAAAGGTCGCGTCTGGCATATCAATCAAAAATTAGATGTCAAAAAGATGAATGAAGCGGCAAAGTTATTGCTCGGCAAACACGATTTTTCCACTTTCAGGGCCGCCGATTGCCAAGCCAAAAGCCCTATCAAGACTTTGGATTTCATCCAATTAAAGCGTAAAGGCGAAGAAATCCAAATGGTTGTTCAGGCCCGCTCATTCCTTTATCATCAAGTACGCAACATCATTGGCACGTTGGTTTTTGTGGGATTAAAAAAATGGACGATTCAAGACTTCCAAAAGGCCTTTGATGCCAAAGACAGAAAAAAAGGCGGGCAAACTGCACCCGCCGAAGGACTTTATTTCGTTAAAGTCAATTATTAAAGCATCAACATACCACCATTGACGTTCAAGGTTTGCCCCGTGATATAGGCTGATTCTTCAGACGCCAAAAAGGCCACAACGTTCGCAATATCCTGTGGTGTCCCCATACGCTTCATGGGAATCCTGTCCAACATGGCCTGCTTTACCTCATCTGGCAACCTTTCCGTCATCGGGGTTCCGATAAATCCCGGGGCTATACAATTAAGGGTAATCCCGCGGCCTGCCACTTCTTGCGCCACAGACTTGGTCATGGCAATCAAACCGCCTTTACTGGCCGCATAGTTGGCTTGTCCCACGTTCCCGATGACTCCCACAATAGAGGCCATAGAAATCACGCGTCCCCAACGTTTTTTCATCATTTGAGGCATCAAAGAGCGAGTCAACCGAAATCCGGCCGTTAAATTCACATTTAAAACAGATTCCCATTGTTCATCCGACATACGAATAGACAGCGTATCCCGATTGATGCCTGCGTTATTGACCAAAATATCAATGTTTTCAAATTTTTCTTTGGCTTTCGTCAAAAGATTTTGCATAGAATTAGCATCCGAGATATTCGCCGCAATCCCGACGGCACGCGCCCCTAATTCTTTGGCAAACTCATTTAAAGTTTCTTGATTCATATCCGTTAAAACAAGGTTCGCCCCTTGCTGATAAAGCGTCCGACAAATCGCACGACCAATTCCGCCTGTGGCACCCGTTACTAATGCTGTTTTATTTGTAAGATCAAACATAAGTATTCCTTTCGTTATAGACCTAATTTAGCAAACTTTCCGATAAATGGCAAGAAAAAATCCCCGATAAAAACACGGGGATTTAATTTTGTATCAAAATAATGATTACAAACGACAGCTGTGGCAACTACGTCCACCACGACGTCCGTAATGACGGTACCCACCATGACGACGTCCGTAATGACGGTATCCACCATGACGGCGACCATAACGATGGCCCCCATGACGACGGCCATAATGACGATAGCCATGACTGCGTCCATAATGACGTTGCCCGATACTGCGGCTGTAATGTCCATGTGAAACAGGAGAACCATAGTAAGCGTTCGCATCTTTTGCACAAAGCACAGAAGCAACAATGGCAATCGCCGCCACAAAAATAATAGTAAGAGTTTTTAAGTTTTTCATAGTAATTCCTTTCGTTGTTGTTATGTAAATTCCCACTACAAGAAACAGTATACCACAGGTTTTAAGATTTGTCAAGTATTTTTATTTTTAGCAAAAATCAATGACAAGAAACGCGCCGACATCCGGAAGCGCAACGACAATTGCGAGGACGCACACGGTGCATATAACCACGTCTGAAATATCTGTGTCTGAAATGACGACCGTGATGATATGAGTGATATGAAGACCTATGATGCACATAACCACGTCTATGGTATTTGTGTCTGAAATTGCGACCATAATGTGAACCATTATAATAGGCTTGGGCTTCAGAAACACCCCCTGTCAATACAAAAATTGACAAGGAAAGCAATAAAGCCATGATACCTATCTTTAGTTTCTTCATAAAGTCCCTTTGGTATATATTCCCTTTAGCACGTACTAGGGTATCATATTTCTTTAAATTTGTCAAGTATTTTATAAAAAAAGAGCCTTCTGAACCCCAGAAGACCCTTTTGTTTGAGTATCAGATATTTTTAACGGCAACGGCCACCGCGACCACCACGTTTAAAGCCCCCGTGTGTGCGACCGTTGTGGTGCATACTTGGGCCACAACCTCTATGACTGTGGTTATTATGGCTCATACCATGGACGCGACGGGTATGGTGCATACGTGGACCAAAATCGCCATGTCCGCGGTTATTGTGGTGCATACCGCCACCGAAGTCCCCACGACCACAATGTCTCACCGCTGGAGCAATCTTCCCATGACCCGTATGATGCATCTTCGGGGTCAAGTTTGAACGACCGCAAGAACGGGGCGCTTCATAAACCGCAGGAGTACCACAAGTCGGTTGAGCATATGTCGCTTGGATAGGTTGAGCGCAAACAGGTTGAACATATCCCCCATGCGACACCGGAGAATTATAGTAAGCCTTGGCTTCTTTCGTCGTAAAGACAGAAGCGAATGTGATTAAAGACAAGATTAAAGTTTTTGTTTGATTTTTCATGTGAACCCCTTTTGTTGTATTTCCCTCTACAACTATTATAATACCACAGATTTGATATTTGTCAAGTATTCTTACCTAAAGGTTCTTATGGGCGCTTTTCAATTGACCGCAGGCCGCCATAATATCCTCCCCGCGGGAACGGCGCACAGGGGCCGCAAAATAATGCTTTTCCAGATATTCGGAAAACCTTTTAATTGTCGCGGGCGAGCTGCATTCAAAAGGACACCCCGTCCACGGATGAAAAGGAATCAGATTGAACTTCACCTCTAATCCTTTTACCAAATGCGTCAGTTCTTCCGCACATTCCAAAGAATCATTGATTCCCTTTAACATCACATATTCCATAGTGACGAACGACCGCCGATCCGAAGCCTGTTGATATTCCCGACAAGCAGACATCAACTTTTCCAAAGGAAATTTATGGTTGATCGGCATCAATTGATTGCGAATTTCATTATTCGGGGCGTGCAGGCTGACCGCTAATTTCACCCCCAGTTCAGCAAGTTCGGGGATTTTATCTGCCCTGCCCGCCGTACTGACAGTAATTTTGCGCTTGGAAAATTCCATACCGGCACTGTCATTTAAAATTAAAATAGCCTGTCTCACATTTTCAAAGTTATAAAGAGGTTCGCCCATTCCCATAAACACGATATTGGAAAGCATCCTGTTTTCGTCTGTTTTGGTGGGCCATTCGTGGCAAGCATCCCGCGCCGCCATCACCTGCCCCACAATTTCGCCAGCGGTTAAATTACGCTGACACTTTTGTGTCCCTGTATGGCAAAACTTACAGCCTTGGGCACAACCCACTTGCGTTGAAATACACACCGCCCCCCGATCAGATTCGGGAATATAAACCGTTTCCACACGGGCTTTATCCTGAAATTCCATCAACCACTTGCGCGTGCCATCGGTGGAAACCTGTTCTGTAATGATTTTAGGGTGAGTCGCCGTATAATCGGCCTTTAGTTTTTCACGGAAATCTTTGGGCAGATTCGTCATTTTATCAAAATCGGTTTCCCCAAAGAAATACAGCCATTGCCACAGTTGTTTTTCGCGGAAAGAAGGCTGACCCAAAGCCTCCACTTCCTTTAAAAGTGCCGCGTGTGAAAGTCCGATTAGTTCTTTCATAAACCACACGCCTTGGAAATTTCAGCATAGGCTTTTGAAAATCCGTTCAAAGAAAAAGTATCCGTTGTCTTGGTACCGCGCACAGAAACACCCGTCAAAACAGCCTTTGACCCGCTTTTCATTTGTTGGACAATATGCTTATCCGTGGCCGCATCCCGTCCCCAAGCCTTATCATCATGCACGACCAAACTTTTTTTGACTTTTCCGTCAATGGTAATCACGGGGGTTGAATTTTTCTTATAGGTATAGCCCGCAATGGTATTAAAGACATCATATCCTTTATCGTTCGGGCGGTGTTGCACTATTAAAAAGACATCCCCGCGTTTGCTATATTTTCCCACAGACTTTTCCGGTTCAGCCGACATATAGCACACTTTACCCGATGAATCCGTATAGGTATAAGCGGTCCATTCCCCGAAAGTCCCCAAAATTTCCAAGGGCTTTTGTGCCGCCCAGACCGAACAAGACATTAAAAGAGCCAAAGTAAAAGATATCCGTTTCATATGTTTTCTCCTTTTTTTAGTCAAAATAACACAAAAAACACCTATCGTCAAGTAAAATTACACTATATAGTGTAAAAAGAAAGGCACTTTTTTTGGTTTGCTTTTTTAAAAAAATTGCTGTATATATAAAGGTATAACTTTTTATCAAAGGAGTCAAAAATGGCAAGTTTTGTTTTGGTTTGTTTATTGGGTTATTTGGCGGGTTCTATTCCCTTCGGGTTGGTCTTTACACGCTTGGCGGGTTTAGAAGATATTCGCAAAATCGGATCCCACAATATCGGCGCCACCAACGTTTTACGCACAGGGCGCAAAGATTTAACTTTATTGACCGTCCTGTTTGACGCTTCCAAGGCGGGTTTTATGGCCATTTTAATGCAAGACATCTATGATTCTCAACTGTTGGGATTCGTGGCGGGCGCTATGGCGGTTATCGGACACAACTATCCCATTTGGCTTCACTTTAAAGGCGGAAAAGGCGTGGCCAGCACTTTGGGACTGATGTTGTTTATGACCCCCATCACGGGTGTTTTAACCGTCACCACTTGGCTGGGGATGGCGTGTTGGAAAAAGTATTCTTCTTTATCTGCCCTCACGGCGTTTGCTTTGGCGCCTGTTTTTGCCTTAATTTTTAACGGGGGAATAGCCGCTTTATTTTACTTGGGTTTAACCGTTCTGTCTTACTATCGCCATCGGGAGAATATCAAGCGTTTGATAAATGGCACAGAAACCACAATCCATTTAAAAAAGCAACAAGAAACAAAAGTTCAAAAAAAGAAATCTCCCCAAAAGAAAAATGGCCGAAAAAAATAAAAATATCTTAAGTTGGATTCAACTGGCCCTGTCGGAAAACGTGGGGCCGATTACTTTTCAAAAACTCATGCGCTTTTTTGGGTCGGCCGAAGAAGTGTTAAAGCATATAGATGAACTGGCCTGTCGTGGTGGAAGTTCACGCAAAATCAAAGTTTGCCCCGAAAAAGAAGCCGAACAACAACTGAAACGTTTGGATGAAATCGGCGGGCAAGTTTTAACAACCGAAAGTCCAGAGTATCCAACCTTATTAAAGCAAATTTCGGATGCCCCCCCTGTTTTATTCGTTTTGGGACACCCTGTTTTACTGGGCAAAAGAAATGTCGGAATTGTCGGCACGCGCAATGCTTCCTTAAACGGAAAAAATATGGCACGAATGCTCGCCTGCGACTTACAAAAAAACGGTTTTAATGTCGTATCGGGTATGGCCAAAGGGATTGACCGCGCCGCCCATGAAGGGGCCTTGAGTGGCGGGGGTGAAAACGGAACAATTGCTGTTTTAGGCACCGCTTTGGACGAAATCTACCCCAAGGAAAATGCCGATATTTACGCCCAAATCAAAGAACGCGGATGCCTGGTCAGTGAGTTTGCTTTCGGATCCCAAATGGCGCCCACGAATTTTCCCAGACGCAATCGCATTATCTCGGGCCTTTCCGAAGGAATTGTTGTCATTGAAGCCCAAGTGCGTTCGGGATCGTTGATTACCGCGAAAGAAGCCCTGTCGCAAGGCCGAGAAGTGATGGCTGTTCCCGGCTTTCCGTTGGAACCCAGAAGTGCGGGACCCAATGCCCTGATTAAAGATGGGGCCTATTTAGTGGAAAAGGCCACAGATGTGATAGAAAATTTGAATCAAAACAAACGCTTTCACCTATCCGAAGTATTACCCGAAAAAGAAATACTGCCTGACTTTAACTCATTAGAAAATGAAGTCAATCAAAATAGAACGGAAATTTTATCGGCTCTTTCCGCCGAACCCGTGGATGTGGATACATTGGCACGCCAACTCAATCTGCCTGTGTCTGTTATTGACATTGTGTTGTTGGAATTAGAACTGGCCGGACGATTAGAACGCCATCATGGTCATCAAGTCTCTTTAATTTATGGAGGATAAAATGCATTTAGTCATTGTGGAATCACCCGCTAAAGCAAAAAAAATCAATCAATACCTGGGCAAAGATTACTTTGTGATGGCCAGTTTCGGTCATATTCGGGATGTGCCGGCCAAAAACGGCTCTGTGCGGCCCGAGGAAGACTTTGCGATGGATTGGGAAGTTCAAGACAGGGGCGAAAAAACCGTCCGCGAAATGGTCAAACAACTGGCTAAAGCGGATGCTTTATATCTTGCAAGCGACCCGGATAGAGAAGGAGAAGCCATTGCTTGGCACGTTTTACAGGAACTTAAAAAACGCAAAAAATTAAAACCCGATATGCCCGTCTATCGTGTGGTATTTCACGAAATTACAAAAAAAGCGATTTTGGACGCCATTGAACACCCCCGTGAAATTGATATGCAGTTGGTCAATGCTTATTTGGCGCGGCGTGCTTTGGATTATCTGGTAGGCTTTCATTTGTCGCCCGTTTTATGGAAAAAATTGCCGGGGGCCAAATCGGCGGGACGCGTGCAATCCGTGGCCCTGCGTTTGATTTGCGAACGGGAAAACGAAATTACCGGCTTTAAAAAGCAAGAGTATTGGGGGATTGAAGTTGATTTAGACACTATTCGCAAAGAAAAATTTACCGCTAAACTGAATGCCATTGAGGGCAAAAAGTTGGATAAGTTTGACCTGAACAATCAAACCATTACAGAATCCACCAAAGCCCAAATTGAACAAGCAAAATTCTTGGTAGGAACAATTGAACGCAAACAAACAAAGCGCAACCCTGCCCCTGCTTTTACCACTTCTACACTGCAACAAGAAGCCTCACGAAAACTCGGTTTTGGGGCGAAAAAAACCATGCAGATTGCCCAAAAACTCTATGAAGGCGGTTTTATTACCTATATGAGAACGGACTCGGTCGCTTTGGCCCAAGAAGCCATTGTTGCCCTGCGTCAAGTGATTGAACAAGAATACGGAAAAGAGTATCTGCCCAAAGAGCCCCGTTTTTATAAAAACAACTCCAAAAATGCCCAAGAAGCGCACGAAGCCATTCGTCCGACAAACGCCTTAAAACTGCCCAATGCGGTGGATTTAGATGTTGAGGAACGAAAACTTTATGAATTGATTTGGAAAAGAACGGTCGCGTGCCAAATGGAATCGGCCGTTTTGGACAAAGTCGGCATTGATATCCCGAGCACAGATAATAAATTCATCCTGCGCGCCACAGGTCAAACGATTGCTTTTCCGGGCTTTATCAAGGTTTATAAGGAAGACATTGATGATGACAAAGGCGAAAATGATAATGCCCTGCTCCCCACCATGAACGAAGGGGAAGATTTGACGACTTTGGAAGTCAAAGCAGAACAACACTTTACCGAACCCCCACCACGCTTTTCGGAAGCAAGTCTGGTCAAAAAACTGGAAGAACTGGGGATTGGACGTCCTTCCACCTATGCCTCTATTTTGTCCGTCTTACAAGAACGGGATTATGTGAAATTAGTGCAAAAACGCTTTATTCCGGAAGACCGCGGACGTATTGTAACGGCCTTTTTGGAAAACTATTTCAACCGCTATGTGCAATATGATTATACCGCTCATTTGGAAAATAAGTTGGATGATATTACCAATGGCAAAGCCGAATGGAAAGCGGTGTTGACGGACTTCTGGGCATTGTTTAACAAAACCATTAAGGATGTGGAACCCTTTAAAATGGGGCAAGTGTTGGAAACGGTCGCCAAGACATTGGAAACCAACCTGTTTCCGACGGAAGAATCTCGTGTCTGCCCCGAATGTAAGACGGGAAAATTGTCTTTACGCGTGGGGCGGTTTGGGGCATTTATCGGATGCTCTAACTATCCAAAATGCAAATACACCAAGCAATTTGCGATTACGGAAGCGCCAAAATATGACGAAAACGGTCAAGTGATTGAACCCACCGTCAATACAGATAATCAAGTGCGGGAATTAGGTAAAGATGCCTCTGGTCGCGATATCTCTGTGCGTAAAGGCCCCTATGGTTGGTATGTGCAACAGGGGCAAGGCAAAGACGCCAAGCGTATTTCCATCCCCAAAGGCGCAAATCCCGAAGAAGTGGATATCAAAAAGGCTCTGGGTCTTTTATCCCTGCCCCGTGTGCTGGGCAACGATCCCAAAACAAACGAAGTGATTGAAGCCAGTATCGGCCGCTTTGGCCCTTATGTGAAACGGGGGCGAACTTTTGCTTCATTGCCCCCTGATGATGATGTATTGACAATAGATTTGGGGCGCGCATTGGCCCTGTTAGGCTCAGCCAAAGAAAAGCCGAGTGCCAAAGTCTTGGGCAAGTGGGAAAAACAAGACGTCACCTATCAGGTTGGCAAGTATGGCCCCTATGTGCGCTGTGGCAAGATGATGGCCAGTGCCAAAAAAGACGGCACCGTTCCCACATTGGAAGAAGCCATCACGCTGATTCAAAATAAAATGCGCGAAAAAGCATAAACTTTGCCCCGAAAATTCGGGGCATTTTTTCCTGTTGCAATTTCAAAAAAATCATATTATACTGAACGGGCTTTCGGGTGTTCCGAAAGTATGGGCGTAAGAAACCCGAACTCTCTTAGAGGTGGCAATACCTCTTGCAAAAACGTTGACATTTGTTCCAAAGGGACGGATGTCGGCTGAATAAGGCTTCACGCCCCAATAGGCTGAGCCGTTCTGAGAGAATTACGGTTTCTTAACATCCGCCCACTTATCAGGTGGGTTTTTTGTTTAACTTTAACAATAGGAGACTGTATGTCAAAAAATAAAAATATGAAATTAGAATCAGGGCAATCAAACCTTTCCCACGTCATCCTGAGCGGACGCGAAGGATCCATGGATTCTTCGGCTAACGCCTTCAGAATGACAGGCGAAGGCGGTCGGTCTATGGTAGAAATGCTGGGGGTATTGGCAATTATCGGGGTACTGTCCGTGGGCGGTATCGCGGGCTATACCATGGCCATGAATAAATATAAAGCCAATGAAATTTTACAAGGCGCCAGTATGCGTGCGATGGTGGTATCGGCACAATTACAACGCAATAGTAATGCCACCCCTAATATCGGGGAATTTACGGGGGATAAACCCGCAGGGGCAACTTTTGGTGGTCCCACGGTTTCAGGCGATAAAAAAACATTTACTTTTACGGTATCTGATGTCGCCCCAGCGGTTTGCGACCAAATGAAAGCGGTTGTCCCCGATAATTCACAAAACCCTGTCATTAATTGTGAAGCCAATCCTATCACAATGACCTACAACGCTGATTTAGGAAGTGGCACGGGTTCTGGAGAAGGTGGCGCTGTTGAATGTACCGCCGGTGAAAAAGAGGTGGAATACGGTGGCAGTAAGCACTGTGTTAAGATTATAGGTAGCAATTTAACTCATCCAGAAGCCTATAATGCTTGTGTAGAAGCCGGTATGTCCCTTATGACTAAAGATAATTTCTTGGCTGTTATGGGGTCAGATTGTTCTGATGTAGGTGGTTCTTACGAATGCAATACCACTAAATTTTCTGAAAAAATCGGATGGAATAATAATTTCTTACGGTTAGCCGATTGTTATAGTGATTGTCCATCTAATTTAGGTAACGAAAGTGATACTTCTGGCCTCGCGTGGAACGTGGACCGCGATGGCATCGTCGGCTACACCTCTCGCGACGAGGGCTACTACGCTGCGTTGTGTGTGAGGTAGTTTCGCTTCGGCTCTCTTGTCATTCCGGATTTAGTCCGGAATCCATTGACACGCTGACACGAGCTGTTGGGATTTTTTCCAACTCTCCACGCTGACACACAAATG
>JAZRVC010000034.1:0-9631 GCA_045598925.1 Alphaproteobacteria bacterium | reverse complement strand
AGGAATGTGCAAAGATAACGAATTTAATGGTTTGGTAACAGAAATCTATGGAGAAGGTCATTATGCTACTTTTTCATATGTAAAGGGTATCCGTCAAGGACCTTTTTTGGAAGTTAAAGGGAATCGTGTTAAACAAGGTGTTTACGAAAATAACAAATTGAAAGAAACCGAAACATATTCTTATAAAATGCTTAAGAGAAATGATGCTTGTATTTCAATAGCGGAAGGTTTTCATCCCCAAATAAGACAACGTGGTGGTAGATAAGCTTTGTGCTTTTTCTTTCTCAAATACCTCATCAGTATTGCGTTATTGATGGGGTTAAATCATTCAAAAAAAGTTCGAATATCAGCATGCGTTTTAAAGTGTATCAAGAAACTCAAAAAATATGAAATGTAATAAAATCAAACGCTTATTACAAAACGAGTTCGATTATTGATGAAAAGAGTCTGTTTTTGAATTAGGTGCAATAGAACCAGCATAAGCCCTTTCAAACAAAAGAAAAAGTCGCCCGTAAAGGCGACCTTCTTTTACTGGTAGCGGAAGAGGGATTTGAACCCCCGACACAAGGATTATGATTCCTCCGCTCTACCAACTGAGCTATTCCGCCAAAGTGGCTCTATCATACCCGATTTAAAACAAATTGTCAATAAAAAACTTGATTTTTTATCAAAAATATGATAACTTCACCCTATCAATTGATTTCATTTCAGGAGGAAAATATGGCCGAAGTTTTTTTTCAAGGACCCTTTGGACGCATTGAGGGACGCTTTTTTCGTTCTGAAAATCCGAAAGCCCCTTTTGTTCTGGTGCTGCCCCCGAACCCTGTTCAGGGAAACAATATGAACAATAAAGTAACCTATGCTATTTTTCAGGCTTTTGTGAATTTAGGCTTTTCTGTTTTAAGAATCAATTATCATGGTGTTGGTCGGTCTCAAGGTACGCCCGATGGCACAGGCGCCGGCGAATTATTGGATGCCATTGCCGCTTTGGATTGGTTGCAATCTCAAGATGAAGATTCTAATAAGTGTTGGATTGCGGGTTATTCTTTTGGGGCATGGATTGCGGCCCAAGTATTGATGCGCCGTCCAGAAATTCAAGGTTTTGTGTTTGCCACACCGCCAACCAACCTGTATGATTTCAACTTCTTAACGCCTTGTCCTTCTTCCGGTGTGATTGTGCAAGGGGGCGCCGATACGGTGGTGGATGAAAAAACGGTTGCTTATTTGGCCGAACAGTTAGATATGACCGAAAACATCAACATTGATTATCGTCTATTGGAAGGCGTGGATCATTTCTATACCAAGGCGTTGAAGCCTTTGCATGATTCTATCGTGCGGGCCATTCCTGATTTAAAATTGAAAAAGGTCAAGTTGGGCAAAAAGTTTGCTAAAGCCATTATTCCCAACGACGATTATTAAAATTTGCAATTCAATGCATAATTTGCTATGCTGGAACAAATAATCAAGGAGTCTTCATGACAGATTTTTCAAATGTTTCAGTTGTGGGTTGCGGTAGATGGGGCGGCTTTTTGGGATATTATTGCGCCAAATACTTACATTCCAACGTGTTGTTTTTGGGTGTTCCCCAAGACCCTGCCTATCAATCTTTGGTCAAAACGGGCAACAACGGTTATTGTCAAATGCCCGACAATGTCGCTTTAACCACCGATATGGAAAAATGCCTTAAAAACGATTTCATTATTGTGTCCATCGGGTGTCAAGGTTTTCGGGGACTATGTCGCCAAATGGCAGGCTATGATTTAAAAGGAAAAATCTTTTTGTTAGCCATGAAGGGCTTAGAAGAAAAAACCAGTGCACGGATGAGTCAGATTTTTCATCAAGAAATTAAAGAACCCAGCGCACAGGTTGCTTGTTTAATGGGCCCGGGTCATGTGCAAGATTACTTAAAAGAAATTCCCAGTTGTGTCGTGATTGATTCGGAAAATGAACAGACAACCCAAAGTATTGCCCAATATATGAACAGTCCTTTAATTCGCACTTATTACGGGGCGGATTTGGTCGGCAACGAAGTCGGGGCGGCGATGAAAAACGTCATCGGCTTGGCGGCGGGTATCTTGGACGGTCTTGGTTGGTCAGGGCTGAAAGGCGCCCTGATGGCACGGGCACCTGTGGAAGTCGGGCGGTTGATTGAATACTTTGGCGGCAATCCGAAATCCGCCTATGGTTTGGCACATTTAGGGGACTATGAGGCAACCCTGTTTTCACCACATAGTCATAACAGAGCCTATGGGGAAAGTATCGTTAAAGGGCCTTTGTTTGAAAAGTTGGCCGAAGGCGTGCCGACTTTGGCGGCGGTTTATGAACTGCGCGATAAAGTGGATATGCCGATTTGTAAAGCCCTTTATGAAGTGGTGTATAACCATAAAGATCCCCGCGTTGAAATCGGTAAACTTTTTGAACGCCCCAATAAAGCGGAATAAATTATTCTTTTGTCATGTATTTTGGGGGAATAACACCCTCTTTTAAAACAATCAGATAATGACGAATGACACCGAAAAACAATCCTTTTTCTTGGGAACATTTCGTCCAATCAAGAGGTGTCAAATCAATTTCATCTGGATTGACTTGATAAAGTTTTTCTTCTTTTCCTTGGGCATCTGAACCTTCTTTACACCACACAGATTCAATCAACCCATCTGATAAAAGCCGATTAAAATCAATAGAAACTAGTTCCTTTGTCGCCACCCACTCTTTGAGCATAGAATCCGTTCCCTTTGTTTGCACTGGTTCTGTTAAAACCGAAATAGCCCGAGTCCTGCCCGGAAAAGTTTTTTCCAACCAAGTAGTAATTTCTTGGATATTTTCTGTGCCTAACCTTTTGCCATATTTTCTAATTTCTTCGGGCTTTTTGGATAAAGTCAAAAGTCCCACTTGAAATGCATTATTTTCTTTTGGCAAATAGTGATAAAGTTTCATAAAAATCTCCTTTAGCACTATCTTATATAAAAAACAAGACAAAAGTTAATCCTTAATTTTAAATCAGATTAGATTTAATATCTTTGTCTTAAGTTTTTCATCACACCACAGGCGATATGATAGGCTTTCTTTAATTTTAAACCGTTAAATTCATTTCCTTCTATCGCTTCTTGATATTCACTTTCTAAATAACCTAAGGCTTCAACCCTTGACTGATAGTCAGAAATACAAGAAGCATCAATTGTTCTTTCCCCAAATGCAACGTAGGTTTTTGTGGAAGCTAAACGTTTTTCAGCTGTTAAATGTGTTCTCACTTGTGGTCTTTTAATACGGTCAAATTCTTCCACAACATAAGTCAGTTCTGCTTTATCTTGTTTGGCTTTTTCGGGCATATTTTGACAAATAAATAATTTACCAAGTGCATAGAGGGTGATTAAATTTTCAAAATCAGCCCAATTTTTAGTTCCTTTTTGTAAAATTTTGTTCCATCCTGGTGTCACCAGTGTATCCAATGCAAAAGTAGGTTTCAATGGTTTAACTTCTTGTTCAGATTCTTCCAACTCAGCATTTTTGGTTTTTTCAATTTCTTGACGTTTTTGAATCAATAAAGTGTCTAACTGTTCGGATGTTTGAGCCCATTGGGGTTCTTCTTCGGCCAAATCTTCCACCAAATCCCTGGGAAAGACAGCGTTAAAATCGCGGTGCATTTGAACGGAATCTTGTATCGTAATGTTCATTGTCGTCTCCTTAAATCAATGAATTTTAACAAGTGGACGATAAAAAGAGGGGGAGAATCCTTTTAACTTGTCGACATGTTGAGGAGTATTACGTTGAACAAGCCTTCCTATCGTCCGAGAATAAGAATACCACGAAAAGCGATTTTTGTCAAGACTTTTTAAATTCTATTCCTAAAGCCCGCAAAACATCCCAAATGGGGATATAAAATGAAAAATTGGTCTCACCCGAATTTCGGCCATCGTGCAGACCTAAAACACGGCCATACGAATCCAACAAAGGCGCCCCGGCATATCCGGTTGTTGTGGGAATACTTACTTGGATAAAATGCTGATCCTTTTTGGATTTAATCCTTAAAGCACTGATTGAGCCACGGCCCAAAGTATTGCGGGCATAAAAATCCGTGGGATTGCCGATGGTAAAAACATCATCCAACTCTTTGGGCGTCGTTTCATCAGCCACGGACAAAGCCATATGGTTGGTCAAATCCACCTTTAACAGCGCCACATCCAAGCGGTCGTTTATCCGTAAAACTTGGGCGGGCAAGCGTGTGCCTTGGCTATCCGTAATGGCAATGTTCTTCGCTTCGCCCACATTTTTAAGGGCGGTTAAAATATATCCGTCAGGGGAAATAAAGAACCCCGTCCCTTCTTTTTCACCAATCGCCACAATAGAACGCTTCATTAAATACGGGGCTTCGTAAATCGGCTTTTGATTTTTAGCATAGGCCGGCTTTACCCGAATCTTGGTTTGTTTCTTTTCCGATTGAACCAAATGTTGGACATTGACTTTACCCAAGACAATATCTTGGAATTTTTGGAGATGCGCCAACTGACGACTGGCATCTTCTATGGCACGCAACAACACCAAAGTATTACCGTTTTGGGTCGGTTTTTCCACCACGCCCAGCCCTTTGGTTGTCAGACGAGCAATGACTCTATCCTTTAAATTATCAAAGACTTCCCATTCCACCGTAATGGTCGCATTTCCCGCCACCAGTTCGGTATCTTTAAAATAAAACACATTTAAGACATTACAGATATTAGATTGAATTTCGGTAATATGGGCCGACAGCAAAAGTTCCGCCCGCAGTTTAATGCGTTCTTGATGAAAAGAAGACGATAAAGGTTGCACCACATCATACCCCGCATCGGCCAGCGCATTCAAGACAAAATCGGCCGTTTCACTGTCCCAATCACCAAAATCTTTGGACCCGCTGGACCATTGAGATAAAGAAGCCGAAAAACGATTTTTCAAAAAAGCATTACAGGCATCCAAAAGGCTTAAATCCAAATGGTCAAAACTCCACCGCCAATAAGGATAGGCCACATAATCTGTTCCCCGTTGTAATTCAATAATAGCCGAATCAAATGCCACGGGGCGTAAATTCTTTTGTCCTTTTAAATCGGCCACAACTTCAAACTCTGGGATTTCCGCCAAAGGCATTGCCCTTTGACAAGCGGTTAAAAATAAGCATAAAAAGAACAAAATCCATCGCATAAAAGGGCCTTTAATACATACGTCAGTATATATAATTTTGACCCAAAAATCAATCTTTTAATTCCAAGCCTATCGGGGCATGGTCTGAGGTCTTTTCCCAACCCCGAACCTCTTTATAAATTTGTGCCTTTTGAACCCGTGGCAGCAATTGGGGACTGACAAAAAAGAAGTCCAATAAAATCCCCAAATTTCGGGGCCAAGCCCCCATTTGAAAATCCCAAAAGGTATAGGTCTTTTCTTCGGGATAAAACGCACGAATCATATTTTTAAGGCCTGTGGCATTTAATCGTTCAAAGGCTTCACGCACGTCGGGAAGCATCAAGGCGCTATCCAAAAACGATTTATAGTTATAAACATCCATATCGCGTTCAATCACATTAAAATCCCCACCCAAAATAATTTGTTCTCCTTGGTCAAGTAAATTTTTTAAATGTTCCGTCAAGGCATCCATCCATTTGATTTTAAATTTCAGACGCGAGGTATCCGTAGGATTATTCATCGGCGCCGTTCCATTGGGTACATAGACAGAAATCACAATTGTTTCATCGGGAAGACGCGCTTGGATAAAACGCGCCTGAGCGGGCTCAGTTTCGGGGGCGTTTGGCAAGGCATCCCGCACATCCCGCAAAGGAAGTTTACTTAAAATCGCCACCCCGTTATAGGCTTTTTGCCCGCAAATATAACTGTGGTAGCCCAACGTTTGAAAAGCCAACGTGGGAAAGGTTTCTTCGGTGGCTTTAATTTCCTGTAAAAAGACAATATCCGGCCTTTCTGCCTGTAAAAACTTTTCCAAAACAGGAAGCCGAGAACGAACCGACGCCACATTCCATGAAATTATTCTTTGCATTTTGTTTTCCTTTGTGCTAGCATCAAACTATGAACATGAAAAAAACATCTTTTATTGCTTTATTATCACTGCTTTTCAGCCAAAATGCAAGTGCTTTTTGTGATACGATGGCCACGCGTGTCTATGTGGATATGATGCCGGGCAACCCCACCTATATCACCACACGTTCCCGCCAAGATTTTATTTCATCAGCCGACCAGAAAGTGTCCCCGAATACTTTGGGATTGACGGTGGCGCGGCTGACCATTGAAGGCACACCCGACCCGATGGTGGATGTTATAACCGAAAACGGGTATATGTGTGCTTCATTAAAAACCATTCGTTTTAAAATGGGCTATGATACAGGGGCGATTCAGGTGTTTATTGATAAAAAGTACCCTATTGATTCTTGTGAATATGATGTCATCAAAGAACATGAAAACTATCATGTTCAAGTGGCTCAACAAGCTATGAAATTCTTTAAAGACGATGTTGAAAAGACAATTTACAAAAGTATTTCTCAACTGCGACCGAAAAAAGTAACCACTGTTGAAGAATATCAGGCCGAAGTCCAACGGCAATATCAAAAGATTATGCAGGATTTAACTCCGCTGATTCAACACATCAATGATGTGATTGCGGAAAAAAATTATGCCATTGATACCAAGGAATCCTATCAGGCTACAACGGCTTTATGCCAGAATTGGTAATTAAAACCACTTCATTTTTTTAATCAGCAAAATCTGAAACACCACGATACAAATCAAGATACCGCAAATCATCCAAAAACCGGACGGATCATCATTAAACGGAATGCCCCCGATATTGGCGCCCAAAAGCCCCGTAATAAAAGTCAACGGGGTAAAAATAACCATAATCAAACTCATCAAATACATGGTCCGACTGATATTGATATTGGTTTTAGAATCCAACTCTTCCTGGGTCACTTTTGAATGCTCCCGCGCAAATTCCAGCGCATCTACAATCGTCACCAAGTCCCGCGCCATTTCCCCAAACAAAGCGAGGTTGTTTTTTGAAAAAAACGGCAAAGAGGTTTGGGATAAATTTTTCATCATATCCCGTTGGGGTAAAATATAGCGGCGCAACCCCACAATCGTATGACGGATATGGCTGATATCCGAACGTAAGGTTCTGTCTTGACGAATGGCTTGTTCTTCAATCACTGCTTCTTCCAAATCATCCACTTTATCATCAATTGAGGTCAAAGACTTTTCAATTTGATGCACCATATGCGAACATAAGGCGGTCAAGCAATCCCCTGTCGTGCGGGGGCCTTTTCCTTTTTGCAGACTTTCCAAGACTTCCTCAATGGCGAAAATTTTTCTGTGCGACACAGTCAGCAACCTGTTTTTCGTCATCCACACATGAACCGCCACCATATCATCATCGGCTTCCATATTGGGATTGATGCCGCGCACCACCATAACCAAGCCTTTTTCATGTGTAAAGCAACGGGGCGAAGTATCGGCATCCAACAGGTTTTCCAACACAGTCGCATCCAAATTCAACGAATGCAACCATTCCAATTTATCTTCGTCTTTATAGTCAATATGAATCCAGATAGGGTGCACGATTTCGTGCGACAGACGATTTAACGGAATAGACTTCGCCGACCCTTTTTTATCCAAAATTTTACAGAATTGCGGTGTATTCATAGTAAATCTCCCCCTTTAAAATGAATACTATTCAATACAGCAATCTACCGCTTTACGCACCACAGCCTTTAATTTACCAAACACCCCGGACGAAGGTACCGCCTTGACTTCGGTCTTTTTTGTTAAAGCGGCCACTTCTTTTTGAACTTCCGTCAAATCATCCGACTTCCAAGCGATATCTTTGGTATCCACCAGATTCATATTCAGCCCCCAGAACAGGCAATATAAATCATAGGCTTGAGTAAACAGTTCATAGGCTTTTTCTTTATGTCCCATAGATTGTTGTTTTGTCCCCACTTCCATCAAGCGCATACTGGCGGACAACAAGTGTTTGGAAATGCACCACACTTCGCCTTCATAACTGGGGATAATTTGCAACATCAAGTTTTTGCGCAGTTCCCTGACTTCTTGCACCAAATCATAAAAGGAATTTTTCCCTGTTTTTGCGCCGGAAAAGACCAAGTGCTCTTCAATGGAAATCAGATTCATAATCGCAATCGTTAAGTCTTGATCAGAAGACAAGTCTTTCGGATTTTTCTTTTTTGTCGCATCAATGCGTTCCACAAATTCTTTAACTGATTCGGCTTTTTTCATTTTCTTCTCCTTTGTTAGTTTAAAATCAAGACTTCTTGACATTCACATAAGGTGGTTCCCCAAAAAATCCACACGACAAAAGCATCCAGCGCCAAAGGCACCAAGACTTTTTCAAACGGGAAGTGCGCGTGCCCGCCGTTTTTTGCTTTCATCCAAGAATAGAGGTGCACCCCTAAAATATGGGCCGCGGCCCCGCATAACGCCGCCAACAAAAAGGAATCAATATAAAGAAAATTCCAATGCAGGGCAGGTTTATATTCCAAACGATTGACATAAATCAATCCGATAGACGCTAAGGCCACGAACATTAAAAGTTTATCCCGACCCAAAAAATGCCAGTTTTTCTTATCAAACAGACGAATCAGAATATAGCCCACGACCGCCATTAAAGCACCCGCCAACACCCCCACGACTTCGTCTTTAACCCCCATACGTTGGGCAATCGTCAGGGCAGCCCCCAAAGCCAAAGGACACAAAGTGGTACAGGCCTGTGCGAAAGCACCGCTTGCTAAAGATAAAGTAATCAGGAAAGCAAAAATCTTTTTCATAGGAACTCCTTATTTTTATAAACTTTTAGCATAGTTAGGTAAAAATTGCAAGAAAAACATCATTTCTTTAAAGTAAATTTTTGGGCTGAGTTGGTGGCTTTTAATTTTATGTTGCAATTTTCAAAAAAATCAGGCTATAATGGGGACGTCTGGATTGTCCATTCAGACAGTGGGTTTAGAAGCCCGTACTATAAGGACGAAGGGATTTTTATTCCTTTATTGGGCATTCACCGCCAAAAACAATTGGGGTGGATGCTTACTGAATAACGGCGTCTGCCTGAATAGGTAAGACTATTTCCTTATAGTATAGTTTCTAACATCCACTCACTGACAAAGTGAGTTTTTTTATTAACATAATTTTGAAAGGGAACTATAAAATGTTGAATAAAAATAAAAATGTGAAATTAGAACAATATTGTCATTCTGAACTTGTTTCAGAATCCATTACCACTTCCGCGTGGAGAGTTGGGAAGAATCTCAAGGGCTCGTGTCAGCGTGCCAATGGATTCCGGACTAAATCCGGAATGACAGGACAGAGTGGTCGGTCTATGGTTGAAATGCTGGGCGTATTGGCCATTATCGGAGTGCTGTCTGTGGGCGGTATCGCGGGCTATACTATGGCCATGAATAAATACCGTGCCAATGAAATTTTAAATGGGGCAAGTATGCGGGCAATGACCGTATCGGCACAAATCCAACGCAACAATAAAGCCACCCCAAATTTAGGGGAATTTACAGGCAATAAAGTGGTCGGTGCCACCTTTGGGGATACCGTTTCTTATACCGCAGGGGCGACTACCTTTGCTTTAACAGTA
>JAZRVC010000033.1:0-14128 GCA_045598925.1 Alphaproteobacteria bacterium | reverse complement strand
TGGGCGGATGTTAGAAAACCATTCTCACAAGACGGCTCGGTTTATTCGGTTTTAAAGCCTTATTCGCCGACATCCGTCCGTATAGACAGAAATCGACAAATTTTTTGTCGTTTGCCACGACATATGAGATGGGTTTTCTACGCCCATAACCTTCAACCATTTGAAGGCACCTTCAGTATAAAAAGAAATTTCAAAAATATCAAGCCTATTTTTTTCTTGCCTTTTGTTAAAAGTTAATATATAGTTAATAAAGAAGGAAAAAATTATGTATATACTGGTCATTGAAGACGATAAAGTTGTGGGCGAAAACATCTGTCTGATTTTACGCAAAGAAGGCATGAAGTGTGAAATGGCCTGTAGCGGAAAATCAGCCCTAGAGTTGATTAAACTGTATGAATACGACCTGATTATTTTGGATTTAATGTTGCCGGATATTCAAGGGCTGGACATTTTAAAACAAATCAGAAATTTAAATATTATGACCCCTGTGTTGGTATTGTCGGGGCTGTCCGCTTCGGACACGAAAGTGGAATGCTTGTCCGTTGGGGCGGACGATTACATTGTTAAACCCTATGAACGCAAAGAGTTGGTGGCGCGCGTGAAAGCCATTGTCCGCCGCAGTAAGGGCTTGGCCAAGCATGCTATCACCATTGGGGATATGCACATCTTGATGGATAAAAAAGAGGTCTATATTCAAGACACCCTATTGGATTTAACGACAATGGAATACGAATTGTTGGAGTTGTTGGCCCTAAATAAAGGGCGAACTTTGGGTAAAGAAAGCCTGATCAATCAATTGTATGGTGGCATTGACGAACCTGAACCCAAAGTCATGGATGTCTTTGTGTGTAAAATCAGACGGAAAATGCAAAAAATCACCGATAAAGACTATATCAAAACCGTTTGGGGTCGCGGATATACGATTGACACCCCGAAAGATTAAAGATATTCGGCTAATTCATTTTTGATGTCAGTAATTTCAGATAAGAAAGTATCTTGATTTTTAATACTTTGCGCCGACTCTTCTTTGGCTTGAGTCGTAATTTCGGCTTCTTGATTGGATTTTAAACGCTTTTGAACCCCTTTAATGGTCAAAAAGTCTTTATACAAATAATCACGAATACGCGCCAATAAAACCACGTCTTCCGCTTGATACAAACGCCGCCCCATGCGTTTTAAAGGCTTGATTTGCTTAAATTGCGTTTCCCAAAAGCGCAGGACAGACGGTTGAACCTGTAATAGTTCAGCCACTTCCGTAATAGTTCTATAGGCGTTTTCTGATTTCATGGGAAACTCTTATTTTAAATTCTTTTTAAAGTCATTAGAGGGCTTAAAAAGCAACGTGGTACGGGCCGAAATAGGATACACCTTCCCATTTTTGGGATTACGACCGACTCTGGCCTTTTTATTATGGGGCTCAAAGGTCGCAAAACCAGAAATCTTCACCTCTTGTCCCTCTTTTAAAGAAGTAATAATCAAAGACAAAGTTGCATCAATCAACTTAAAACCATCCGCATGGGAAAACCCCAATTCGTTATGAATAGCGTTGGCAATATCAGAACGTGTCGTTGTTTTAATTTTTTCAGTCATTTAGTACCTTTCCTCTCATTTTTCATATCATGCACTAAACTGAAAAAATTTGCAAGTGTTTTTATTATTTTTTTATTAAGGCGCTGTTGTATCGTCCAAAGCCGACATATTTAAGACGTTCGCGACTTCCACTTTCGTCTTTTCACAAATGTCGTTATAGGCCATTTTAATCGCCGATTCAATCGCGCAAGAAAAAGCAAAAGCATCGGCCCCTCCATGACTTTTAACGGAAATTCCCTTTAATCCCAAGAACATGGCGCCGTTATAAAGACGAGGATCTAACTTCTTTTTAAAGCGTGTTAAACTGGGGTGTGCCATCAAAAAGCCGAACATAGACAGCCAAGACCCCTTTACTTCTTGTTTTAAAGCCTTACTGATGAATTTAACGGCCCCTTCAATGGTCTTTAAGGCAATGTTCCCCGAAAAACCATCAGAAACAATAACTTGTGTCTTACCGGCGGCAATATCGTTGCCTTCCACAAAGCCTTGGAAGTTGATCTTATCCCCCATTTCGTTCAACACGGCGGCCGCTTCACGAATTTCATCACGACCTTTGGTGGCTTCAGACCCGATATTTAACAAACCGATAGAGGGCTTTTCTTCCCCGTATAATAATTGATAGAGAACTTCCCCCATCAAAGAAAATTCAACCAAATTTTGGGCATCACATTCCGCATTGGCCCCCAAATCCAAAACAACGATAGGACCCGAAGCAGAAGGCAACAACCCCGCAATCGCAGGACGATCAATCCCGGGAAGTGTCCCCAAACAAATCTTACTCATTGCCATTAAAGCGCCTGTATTGCCCGCGGAAACAATTGCTTTGGCATAGCCATTACGCACAGCCATGATGGATTTCCACATACTGGTTTCACGACCCGTCCGTAAGGCTTGAGATGGTTTCGCATCCCCCCGTACATATTCGGAAGTATGATGAATCTTATAGCATTTGGAATCCAAACCCACCTCTTCAATAAGAGGCATCAGTTTAGTTTCATCTCCAAACAAAAAGAAAAAGAGTTCATCCGGATGCAATTTTGCGGATAAAGCAACCCCTTCAATAACACTACGAGGGGCATTGTCCCCGCCCATAGCATCAATTGAAAGGATAAGCATTTCTTTGTTTTTCAAAGTTCATCCTTTGTTGAAAAGGAATTAAGCCTTTTTGGCTTCTTTCTTCACGACCACATCTTTTTTACGGTAAGTACCGCAAGAAGGACACACGTGATGAGGACGCATCATTTCGCCACATTTGGGGCATTCAATACAAGCATTAGCGCCTAATCCGTCATGTGAACGACGCATATCACGTTTTGATTTTGATGTTTTCTTTTTTGGTGTTGCCATTTTATTTTCTCACTTTCATTAAACAATGTTGGACATTATACACAGATTTTATCTTATTTGCAAGTCTTTTTTGATTTTGGAAGCATTTTTATCACCTTTTCCTTCAGTTGAGGGGTGGTCGCCAAAAAACTTCCTTCTTCTATAATTTCTTTGAATTTTAATTTACCGGACCAACTTTGTACAATACCGCCGGCTTCTTTCACAATCAAATATCCCGTAGCAATATCCCAAATATGCGGTTGATATTCAATAAAGGCATCTGTTTGTCCCGCCGACAAAGACGACAAAGTCAAAGTTGTGGAACCCATAATACGCACAGGAGAATGATTTTTTAAGAAACTGTCCAATAATTCGGGACAACGACCAAAGACAGACACATTGACCGCCATCATGGCTGTTTCCATTTTTGTCCGACTGGAAACACGCAAACGTTCATTTCCCGTGGGTGTCATCACAAAAGCACCCCGTCCTTTTTCGGCATAGTACAGTTGGTTTGTAATCGGGTTAAAAATAACCGCATCCAACACTTCATCCCCTTTTAACAAAGCCAAAGAAATAGCGAAGGTAGGCATAGCGTGTAAAAAGTTGGTGGTGCCGTCAATCGGATCCATAATCCATGTATAAGGCGAACCGTTTTTGGCCGGAATACCCCCTTTTTCTTCGGAAAGAAAACCATAATCCGGACGCGCTTCTTGTAAAAACTCAATCAACTTTTTCTCGGTCATTAAATCCGCGTTGGAAACAAAATTACCCGGCCCTTTTTTACTGACCTGCAATTGTGAGATTTCACCGAAATCACGTAATAAAGTCCCCGAAGCCCGCCGCACAGCATGAATCATCAAATTTAAATTTGGTGATAAACTGGCAATCATTTGTTCTTCACGCGTTTGCTTACGTTTTACAATTGTATTTTTACGCGGTGTAATCTTTTGTTTTGCAATAACAGGCATCCTAACCCTTTCAGTTGATAAAGAGTATAATATCAAAATATTTATGAAGGTGCAAGTCTTTTTTAAAAATTATTTAATATCGCCGGCCCAAGCCCGCAAGTACATAAACACAATGAATCCACAAATCCAATCGTCCATTCCCATTGTTTTTATTGTGTCTATTATACCTATCATCATACGCTCCACGACAATAAACAGGCCCTTATTATAACACGCCTTGCTGGTTTTGTCAACTTTTATCTTTTATCACAAGACCATCATAGGCAGGACAGATATGGCGGGGTAAGTTTTTTTTAAGCGTATCATAATCCATATGCAATCCCAAATGGGTGAGATAAGCCTTCTTCGGGGCGATTTTTTCTATCCATTTCAGGGCCATATCCAAATGTACATGCTTATTATTTTCTTTTGGGGACGGACAACCCAGTATCCAAGTATCTATTCCTTTTAAAATGTCCCATCCTTTATCGGTCATTGATTTAACATCCGTGGAATAGGCAACAGACCCTATTCTATACCCCACAGACGTTCCCGCCCCGTGCGTTTGATGAATGGGTGTTATTTTTAAATCCCCTATAGTAAAAGGCTGATACATTTTTAAAGCGTGCATTGAAAAATGCTTATCTTTTTTAAACACATAATCAAATTTATCCGTTAGCATTTTAATATCTTGTTTACACGCATAAACGGGCAATACCTGATCGCTATCCATCAACATTTTATGAACATCTTCGGCACCGCCACAATGGTCATAATGCACATGAGTATAAATCAGGCCATCCAAATGAAATACCTTTTTCGCCCATAATTGTTGCTTGATGTCCGGGGAAGTATCAATTAAAACAGTTGTCTTTTTTGTTTGGATTAAAACAGAACTTCTGGTACGTGTATTTTTTGGATTAGCAGGATTACAATCACCGAATCCCCGCGTCAAAGAAGGAATCCCATAAGAAGGCCCCGATCCTAAAATTGTGATTTTCATTGGCTGTCCTTTAGATAAAGATGATAAAAATTATCCGTGGTGATTTTTTCCATTTCCTGAACAGAAACACCTTTAATTTCGGCCAATTTTTTTAAGGTCTGTTGCACATAGGCGGGTTGATTCGGATGTCCACGGAAAGGTTCCGGCGCCAACCAAGGGGCATCTGTTTCCACCAACAATTTATCCAAAGGAATAGCCGCAAAAGTGTCCCTTAATTCTTTGGCCGATTTAAAAGTAATCACGCCTGAGGCCGAAATATAAAAACCTAATTTTAAGGCCTTTTCAGCAAACTCTTTCGACCCTGTAAAACAATGAATTACACCCCCGTGTTTTAAAAGACCTTTATCAAAGGATTCTTTTAAAATCGCATAAGTATCATCTTCGGCATCACGGGTATGCACCATCACTGGTCTTTTCAGTTGGTGCGCCAAATCAATTTGGGATTTAAACAGGTCTTTTTGTTGTTCTTTAGATTCGGGGGCTTCGTGATAATCTAACCCGATTTCCCCAAAAGCAATCAACTGTTTATTTTGATAGAGTGCGGGCAGTTTTTTTAACGCTTCAGTATGATCTAAATGGGCATATTCCGGATGAATCCCAATGGCCCCATAGACATTTTTGTACTGACCTAAAATAGCCAACAACTCATCCCAATCTTGTGGATCACACGCCACCGCCAAAATAGAATGAACCCCCTCCTCTGTGGCCTGTTTTATAATTTCAGAAACAGGAAGTTTATAATCGGCTTGATTTAAATGGCAATGACTATCAATGGTCATGACAGTGTCTCCGCTATTTTTAAAAGAACGCTCATAAAGACTTGAGATTTATCCAAGTACAGCCCTTCCATTTTGGCAAACTTATCTTCCGCCCAAGAATAAAGACGGCTGAAACGTTGAGATTTTTCTAAATCATTAGATTGAGCGCATTGATACAAAAAATGCAGCAAGAAATGTTTTAATAACCCTGTTTTTTCTTTTGGTAAATCTTGTAAAAACTTCAATAATTCGGGGATATTCAAATTTTCCAAAGGACACAAAAATGCTCCCAGTTGTTCATAAAGTGCCAACCCATCTAAAGCACAAATATCTTTGGCAACCCCGGGCAAATTATGGGACAGTTGGATGACTTTAGACAGGTCTTGAATATGGGGATAGGCTCTTTTTAATTCGGCCTCTAAATCTTGGTGCGATAAAGGATGTAAAACGATTCGTTGGCAACGAGATAAAATTGTGGGCAATAAACGATTTGGGTTTTCACTCAACAAAAAAATTAAAGTTTTTTCTAAAGGCTCTTCTAAGGTCTTTAAAAGAGCATTTTGCACATTTTCATTCATTTGTTCGGCCAAAGAAATCACCAATATTTTACAAGGTAAAGTACTTTTTAATGAAATAAAATTTAGACCCGATCTGATTTCTTCCATCGTAATTTCATTTTTTTTCTCTAATTCTACTTCATCAGGAAGGGTTTCCCCCGCGGCCACCGCTTTTTGAAAGGCTTTTTTGGCCTCTTCCGTTAAACCACATTCCACCCATTTAATCCCCGAAATAAGGGCGCCTTGTGTCTTTCCCAATAAAACTTGCGCCACCTCTTCTACCAACTTTTTCTTTCCAACCCCTTGGACACCTGTAATCAAAAACGACATAGAAGTATGTCCCGATTGAAATTGATGAATAATTTGTTGTGCAACTTCAGACATATTTTTCTTCTATTTTTTTAATAATTTCTTCATGGATTTTTTCCACACTGGCTTCGGCAGAAATCACGCAACAACGATCTAAATTTTCTTGTGCGATTTTTAAAAAGCCTTGGCGTAAATTTTCATGGAAAGTAAAATCCATTTTTTCAAAGCGTTGTTCAGTGTTTCCTTGACGCGTACAACTTCTTTTTAAACCAATTTTTGGGTCTATATCCAAAATAAAGGTCAAATTCGGTTGAAAATTTCCCGCAATGATTTGATATAATTGTTTTAACTGATTTTGAAGTTCTAAATCGTTTTTTCGTCCATAACCTTGATAGGCTAAAGTACTATCAAAAAAACGATCACACAGCACAACTTTACCTTCATTAAGGGCGGGCCATATTTTATGAACCAAATGATCTCGGCGTGCGGCAGAAAACAATAATACTTCCGTCAAAGCATCCCAATGGGCATCCCCCGACACCAATAAAGGTCGTATCAGTTCTCCACCTTTAGAGCCCCCAGGCTCCCGTGTCAACAGGACTTCTCTGCCTTTGTTTTGGAAATACTCTTGAAGGAGTTTGATTTGGGTGGTTTTACCCGCCCCTTCTCCTCCTTCAAAAGTAATAAAATATCCTTGCGTCATTCGTCTTTTCCGAAAAGTGTCCTGATTTTACCAAAAAAGCCGATTTTCTGTACATCTTCACCGGCCACTAAATCTGTTTGGATTTCTGTCCCATCATCTAAGGTGGTGGTAATTGTCCCTAATTTATCGCCTTTTTTGACGGGGGCAATCACGGGTGTTTCATATTGAATGACTGATTTGGCTTTGATTTCATCATCAATACGGTACGTTTCCACAATCTTTTTGCTGGGCACCGCATGAACCGTTTTTTCTTTTCCCAACCAAACAGGAATTTCCAACACGGTCTTATCGGGTCTTAAAAGGTCAATATTTTGGAAATGAGAAAGTCCCCAACGCATCAACCCCCTTGCCTCTGAGGCGCGATCGTTCATACTTTTTAACCCGTTGATGACCATAATCAAACGCCGTCCGTCTTTTGTTTTAACAGACCCCGTCAAGCCATATCCGGATTGCCCTGTATGACCGGTTTTTAAGCCATCTGCGCCATCCAATGAATACAATAATGGATTACGATTTCCCTGCTTGATGCCATTATAAGTAAATTCTTTTTGAGAATAAATTTTATAATTTTCGGGATAATCGTTGATGATATGTTGCGATAATAGAGCTAAGTCTTTAGCACTCATCAAATGTTCGGGATGAGGAATCCCTGTGGCATTTCGGAAAGTAGAGTTTTTCAGACCTAATTTTTTCGCCCGTTGGGTCATTTTGGCGGCAAAAGCCTCCTCAGTGCCCGCCATATTTTCGGCCACCACGATACAAGCATCATTTCCCGATTGAACAATAATACCTTGTAATAAATCACCAAGTTTGACCTTTTGATTAGGCTTTAAAAACATCGTGGATCCACCTGTTTTCGCACCCCCTTTTTTCCAAGCATTTTCGGAAACGGTAAATTCACTGTCTAGGGTATAATCCCCGTTCTTTACAGCTTCATCAATCATATAGGCCGTCATTAACTTACTCATAGAAGCGGGGTGCATAGGCTCGGCCGCTTTTTTATCAAACAATACATATCCTGTGTCCGCATCCATCAAATAAGCATACTTTGCCTTTGTTTGATAGGTGGGTCTGGCCAAAGCCTGAGAAGCCAGTGCCACCGATGCCAGAACGATAAAGCCTTTATTTAACCAGGTAAGCATCGGCGTACCCCGCTGATTTTAATTGTCCTAACACAACAGTAGCGTCTGATTTGGGATATGGTCCCACTTTCACCACATTTAAGACCTTACCATTACGATTGACTTGTTCAATGTATGTCGGATATTTTTGTCCCAAAGCAGTTTTTAACTTTTCAGCATTTCGGGCGTTTGCAAAACTCCCCAAAGCAATGTTTGTATCCCCGACCTTCGACATGACCACAGGTTGTTTCTTTTGCACTGTTTTTTCTTGTTTCAAGGGTGCATCAGGATCCACCAAAGTCAATTCATCTTTTTGTGGTTGAGCAACCTTTTCTGTTGTTTCTTTTGCGGGTTGATAGAGAAGATCTTGAGTCACCAATTGTTCTTTTGCCTGCTTACTTTCTTCGGCCAAGACTTCTACTTGAACCATCACGGTGCCGGAGGTCGGCATTCCCAACTCTTTCGCCGCCGCTTGAGATACATCCATCAACCGATTATTGACCATAGGTCCACGGTCATTGACACGGGCAATCACAGAACGATTGTTTTCCAAATTTGTAATTTTGACGATACTGGGCAACGGTAAAGTCTTATGACGTGCTGTCGGCACATTCACATCATACACTTCCCCATTGGCCGTCACACTGGATTCATTGGCAGGAATATACCAAGATGCTAATCCTTGTTCGGAATAATCATATTGTTCTGCGGGGAAATACCACACACCTTTGACTTCATAGGGTTCTTCCACCAAATACATCCCTTTGCTTTGGTTGGAATCACCATATCCGCCCCAAGAATGAACCAAAGGGCCATTGGAAGAACAACCGGCCAATAAAAAAGTACTTAAAACAGTCGTATAAATAAGTTTATTCATTAGTTTAACTCCTCTTTATAAATGTTTAAAATCTTTAAAATTTCTTCATTAGGATAGCCATCAACTTTCATTTTGTTATCCTGTTGAAAGGAGCGCAACGCACGACGCATATTGGGCCCCAATGTTCCATCAATTTCAGAGGTATAATACCCTAACTCGGCGAGTTTTTTCTGTAATTGACAGAAAGTTTCCGTCTTGAGCGGACGAAAATCGGTTGGACGGGGAAGATTGTCAGACTTTCCGGAAATAATATCCGCAAAGATTCCCGTCGTTAAAGCATATAATTCTAATCTGTTCCAACGATTGATAAGTTTAAAATTGGGATAGGTTAAAAAAGTCGGCCCTTGACTGCCCATCGGGGCCCGTAAAATAGCCATAATTTCGTTTTCTTCATCAGGAATAAATAACCCTTCTTTTGTTAAAAGCCCCAATTCTTTCCATTCAGAAACGGTCTTTTTTTGGCTAATTCTTTCCCAATCAAAGCCTTGCGGCAGTAAAACAGGACGACCCCAAGATTCGTTGGCCTTCCACCCCATTTTGTGTAAATAGTTGGCCGCCGAAGCCAAACTGTCGGGAATACTGCCCGTTAAACTTTTGGTGCCATTACCATCGGCATCCACAGCATAAGCCACATAGGTTGTCGGCATAAATTGAAAATGCCCCATTCCCCCATCCCAAGACCCTTTTACGGGCGGATATGGTTCTGATTCTAAAATCTTAAAATAAGCCAACAATTCTTTTGTAAAAAACTCTCTGCGGCGGGGATGATAGGCTAAAGAGGCCAAAGAATGAAGCAAAGGCGTTTTCCCCATAAAGCCACCGAAATTTGTTTCCATACTCCACAGGGCTAACAGGTATTCCTGGGGCACCCCATACGCTTCTTCCACCCGTTTCAGCCAGGTTTTATATCTCTTTTGAATCTGTTTGGCTTTTTCAATTTTTTCTGGGCTTAAACGCGGGGTGGTATAATCCCAAAAATTGCGCAAGTATTCGGGTTTTTTCATATCCTGTTCCACGACTTGTGGTAGCAAGGCCATTTGGGGAATATATTTATCCAGCGTTTCGGGGGAAATCCCTTCATGTAAAGCACGTTGCCTGAATTGATTCTGCCAAGTCGGAAAATCTTCCGATTGCGCCAAAGCCCCTCCCCCCAGCAAAAAAGAGGCGATCCAAAAAGCGCAAGCGATTGATTTATAAAAGATTTTCATTTATTTCTCCGAATCGTTTATTTTATCATAGCGTATTTTAGATAAAAAATCACTTGCTTTTTTTATTTTTTTGAATAAAATAAAAATTGTTTTCGGAAGGGTGGTCGAGTGGTTTAAGGCTCCGGTCTTGAAAACCGGCGTGGGGGCAACCCCACCGAGAGTTCGAATCTCTCCCCTTCCGCCAATTAAAAAGCCCCGTTTTATCGGGGCTTTCATTTATTTTCTGAACCGATCATTGATGGATTTGATGGGGGCTAATAAATCACCCAAAGGGGTTCCTTTACTGAATGCTGTAAAAGCATCCACATCTTTCGGGAAGCACTTACCGCCATAACCAAACTTACCATCAGGGCCGGGAACTTGGCTGTGCATATCATTGATATAACCGCTCAATAAAGTTCCCGTATGAACCTTAGTATAATCAGCACCCATTCTTTGACACAAATCATAAATCGCATTGAAATAGGTCACTTTTAATGCCCCAAACACATTATGACAATACTTGGTGATTTCTGCCTCAACCGAAGTCATTTCCACATAATTTTTATTCACGAAAACTTGTTTTAATAATTCCACATCCCCTGTAAAAACCATGGGCTGAGTTTCAAAATCTTGAACAGAGGTCCGTTCGGTTAAAAATTCGGGCATAAAATACACATGATGATTTAATTCTTTACTCAATTTTTCCGAAGTCCCGGGTAAAATAGTTGTCCGAATATAAATCGGTTTATCGGGCAGTTTTGAAATAATTTCCCGAAAGGTATCCAAATTTTGTGTTCCATCCGGTTCTGTGGGAACGTGAATTTGAATAAAGAAAATATCGCAAGGCGTCATATCATCATTATAACCTTTATAAGGGTCTGAAACCGCCACAGTATGCGTTGTGTTATTTTCAATCCATTTTTTCAGTGCTGTTCCGATAACACCACATCCAATAATACCTACTTTCATTTCATTTTCCTTTCAGTTAAAGTATCATTTTTTTGATTCATTTTTTCCAACAAAGACGCATATTGCGGAGAAACCTTGGAAAAGTCAGTTTCATCAGGGAAAGTTTGTTTTAAGGCCTTTTCCAGATAGTCTTTAGCCTGCCTATAATCCTTATGTTTCTGATAATAGTCGGCTAAATAGAAATCGGCCTGAATATCTCCCTTATTCGCGGCATAACTATACCACTGAATTGATTTTTTTTCATCTTTTAAAACAGGATGTGTGGCAAAAATTTTCCCCAATTTAATACAGGCAGGTAAATACCCTTGACGGGCAGACTTTTCATAATATTGAATTGCTTGGGCAAAATCTTGGGGCACTTTTTCCCCCGTTTCAAAAAGTTCCCCCAAGTAAAACAAAGAAACAGGATCTCCTGTTTCGGCCATCTTCGTTTCCCATAAAATTTGCCATTGTTTTTCGTCTTGGGTTAAATCCGCATAACTGATACCCGCCAAAAAGAAAACCAGTAAAAAGACCCCTAATTTTTTTAAGACCTCTTGCGCTGTCTTTGATTGAGGAAAAGAAGTCACCCAACCTTTCGCAAACTGGCGCGCCAAATCTAAATTTTCTTTGGCTAAATTGAAAATGTTTCTTTGAATTTCTTCGGATAAGTCCTGTTCTCCAAAGGACATCAAACGGAAATGCAAACCAATGGCTTCGGAAAAATTATTTGTGTGTTCTGTCAGAACAGCCATCGCCGACAATGTTTCTTTGTTATCGGGTTGCATACGACAAGTGATTTGATAATGATTTAAGGCTTCAGAAAAACGGCTTTGTTTCATCAACAATTTCGCAATCTTTTGATGCCCCTCAAAGGATTTAGAATTGATTTCTAAAACTTTTTGATAGGCTTCTTCCGCCTGTACGGGACGCTTTAACTTTTCATACAATTGTCCCAACACCAACCAAGCGGATTCATCATACGGATTTTTTTGCGTATAGTCTTCTAATTTTTTTAAGGCTGGGTCTAATTTATGTAAAGCAATATCTACACAGGCCAAAGTAAATTCATTATCTATATATTTTAAATACTCCTCCAAATTGACATTCATTTTGTGGGATAAAAGATACTTGACAATTTCACTGGCATTTTTTGAATTGGGCGACAATGCAAATGATTTTTTTAAATAAAAGAGTTTCTTTTTTTCATTTTCCAAAAAGGCCAATTCCAAGCAGGCATTAGCCGCCTCGGAAGTAGATAAAAGTTCTTTAAATTTTTGGATGGCCGATGCGGTATGCCCGACCTCTTTTTCAAGTTGGGCTTCTTTAAAACGAACAGAATCCGTTTGTTTCAATGTGGCATATATCCTTTGCGCTTGATCATACTGTTCCATGGCTTTCAGCACATCAGCCAAGGCCTCTTGATAAACTTGTGTTTTCGGATAGTATTGAACAGCCGCGGCACATAAATTATACGCTTGGGGCAGGATATTTTTCTTTAACGCAATCAGCCCCTGTAAATACAGCAAATCTCCGTGTCGGGGAGAAATAGACTGAACACGGTCTAATAATTCTTCCGCTTCCTCTATTTTTCCGGCGTTGAAGTAAGCAAAGGCTTGATCTAAAAATTCATCTACATCAATCATCATCAATAGACCCTAAACGACCAATAACCATTTCTTGATTGATTTTAATACATTCCATTAAACCGAAACTGAAACACAACGTCATCATGGCGGTCCCCCCATAACTCATCAAAGGTAAAGGCACCCCAACCACAGGCATTAATCCCATCACCATCCCCAAATTGATAAAAACATACAGGGCAAAGTTGATGGTTAAACCGGCGGCCAAAACCTTTCCAAAGAAATTGGCGCATTTGGAAGAAATCACAAACCCATAAACAATCAACAGTGTATAAAGAGCAAATAAAATAAGCGAACCCCACAATCCAAATTCTTCAGCAAAGACCGTAAAAATAAAGTCTGTTTGTTTTTCAGGAATAAAGTTCAACCGACTTTGCGTCCCTTGCATAAAACCTTTTCCCAAAAAGCCCCCCGACCCTAAGGTAATTTTTGATTGTGAAATATGGTAGCCACTGCCGAAAGGATCATTTTCGGGGTGTAAAAAAGTCATGATGCGCTTTTTCTGATACTCATGTAATAAAGACCAAATAATGGGAAAACTTCCCATCCCGATTAAAGCCAAAGCAGCGAATTTCCAAATTTGAACTCCCACCAAGAAAAAGACAGCTAAACTCATAAACACTAACATCAAAGCGGTACCCAAGTCGGGTTGTTTTAAAATCAACAAAACAGGAATCCCCATCATTAAAACAGGGGGCAACATAAACTTAAAAGACCTGATTTGATTTAAATCAGAAACGTGGAAATAACGGGCCAAAGCCAAAACTAAACTAATTTTCATAATTTCAGACGGTTGGACCTGAAAACCCGCAATACTCAACCATCGTTGGGCACCCATGCCGACATGACCGAACAATTCAACCCCCACCAATAGCATCAAACTGGCCCCGTAAATCCAATAGGCATACTTCATCCAAAGTCTTAAGTTTGAAAAAGCAACGATAAATAAAATCGCCAAACTAAACAAAAAACGAACAGATTGCTTACTGGCCCAAGGTGAAAAATTCCCGTTGCCGACAGAATACAAAACGCCCAATCCAATCAAAACAACCAAAACGACGACAAAAAGATACTTATAATCAAACCCTTTGATTTTATCAACCAAGGATAAATTATAATTTTTCATATAACAATTTCTATCTTTAAAAAA
>JAZRVC010000032.1:0-18861 GCA_045598925.1 Alphaproteobacteria bacterium | reverse complement strand
CAAAATAACCCCCTTGTATTTATCTGAAAAATGCGGTAGGGTGAAAATCAACCAAAACGAAAGAGGAAAAACAAGTATTTGAAAAATAAGGACTTTTTAATGGCTGGGGTGGCTGGATTCGAACCAACGAATGACGGTATCAAAAACCGTTGCCTTACCACTTGGCGACACCCCAACTGATGCGCATCATTTTAGCAAACTTTTTTTAAAATTGCAAGAACTTTTATTTAAATTTATTATTTCTGGGGAAACCCATGGGCGGGACATGACCCACGGTGGCGCGTTTGGCTAACCATAATGTCATATCGGGTTCAATATGAATCCCGTTGCCTGACGGATAGGGTAAGCCTTCCGCCCAGTTGAAGAAGCGCACATCTGATAGTTTGGCGCCGTTGTATTTTTGTAAAATAACCCCTGAGCCCCGTGCCATAGTGGGAATTTCTTCTGTTTTAAAGACCAAAAGTTTCCGATTGTTTCCGATAACAGCCACAGAATCACCGTTGACTTCACGACACAGCCAAGCGTAATCATCTTCGGCCAGATTCAAGATAATCTTACCCGCTTTTGTTTGGGCAATGATGTTGGCGGAATCCACAATAAAGCCCTTACCGTTTCGGCTGGCCACCAAGATTTTTTGATTCGGCTTAAAGACAAACATTTCCACAATCTCGGCATTTTCGGGCAGGTCAATACTCAAACGAATCGGTTCGCCAAAGCCCCGACCGCCGGCGATATTATTGCCCAAGATAGAATAAAAACGGCCATTACTGGCAAACAGCATCACATGGTCGGTCGTATAGGTGCTTAACGCAAAAGCCAAAGAATCCCCTTCTTTAAACTTGAGGTCGTCCAAGTTGGCGCTGCCACCTTTAAGCGCCCGAATCCACCCTTGTTTAGATAAAACCACTGTAATCGGTTCTTTTTCAATCAGCGTTTCAATGTTCATTTCCACTTCCTGAACCGCGCCGGAAATGACTGTTCTGCGTTTGCCCAAGGTTGTTTTGGAACCAAAATCTTTTTGAATTTGTTTAATTTCTTCGGCCAACTTATTTTTACGGGCCTCGCCATCGGCCAATAAACTTTCCAAGCCCGCTTTTTCCAAAGCTAATTCTTCAAATTCGTTTCTGAGTTGCTCTTCTTCCAACTTTCTTAAAGACCGCAACTTCATATTTAAAATGTCTTCGGCCTGAATATCGGATAAGGAAAATTCCTGCATCATTAAAGGTTTCGGATCATCTTCGTTGCGGATGATTTCAATAACACGGTCTAAATTTAAAAAGGCGGTTAAAAAGCCTTGTAATAATTCCATACGGTGCGCAATTTTTTCCAAACGGAATTGACTGCGCCGAATCAGGACTTTTTCCCGATGTACCAACCAAGCATGAATGACTTCAACCAAACTCATCACTTTTGGTGTGTGATCGGCGGTGAGTACATTCATATTGAGGTTGAAATTGACCTGTAAATCGCTGTTTTTAAATAAATGTTCCATCAATTGTTCGGGAATCACTAAACGCGATTTGGGTTCCAAAACAATACGCACGTCTTCACTGGATTCATCCCGAATATCAGCCAACAACGGCAATTTCTTTTCGGCCAACAATTTGGCAATTCGCATAATTAAATCGGACTTAACCACGCCATAGGGGATTTCACTGACGACAATTTGATATTGCCCGTGTCCTAAATCTTCGCGTTCCCATTTCGCCCGTACCTTTAAAGCGCCCCGCCCCTCTGTATAGACCTTCACAATCGCGCTTTTGTCTTCCACTAAAACACCACCTGTTGGGAAATCAGGCCCATGCACAAAGTCAATCAACTTTTCGGTGGAAGTCTCTGGGTGCTTTAATAAATACAGGGCTGCCTCACACACTTCACCCACATTATGGGGAGGAATGTTGGTCGCCATACCGACCGCGATTCCACTGGATCCGTTGGCTAATAAATTCGGAAAAGCCGCCGGCATCACACAGGGTTCTTCATCTTCGCCGTCATAGGTCGGCTCAAAATCCACAGAATTATCATCCAGCCCATCCATCAAGGCCAAAGCCACAGCAGTCAGACGCGCCTCAGTATAACGCATAGCCGCGGCCCCATCCCCGTCAATGTTGCCAAAGTTTCCTTGCCCATCCACCAGCGGATAGCGCACGGCAAAATCTTGAGCCAAACGTACCATGGCTTCATAAACGGAAGAATCCCCATGTGGGTGGTATTTACCGATAACATCCCCCACCACACGGGCGCACTTTTTAAAGCCTTTATCGGGATCTAATTTCAATTGACGCATTGCCCACAATAAACGGCGATGAACGGGTTTTAATCCATCACGGACATCAGGCAAAGAACGGGCCACAATTGTGGAAAGCGCATACGCCAAATACCTTTCGGAGAGAGCGTCCGCCAGTTGTTGTTCTTGAATTTTAGATGTCATTACTTCTTCTGTCATTACGGCGATTTTATGCAAAAATATCCGAAAAAGCAAGTAATTTTTTTGAAAATAAAAAAAATAGAAACTTTCGCTTGACAGGAACTTCAAAATTTGCCATTATGAGTCATAAGTTTAGAAAGGATTAAAATGCATTCAAATATTTTCTTACGGATTTGTTCTTCTGCGGTGATGGTTCCTTTAGTTTGGGCCGTTATTTGGTTTGGTAAAGGGGTCTATGAAGATTATTCTATTCCTTTGTTTAAATTGTTTCTGGCTTTTTTGGGGCTGGGTTTGGCTTGGGAATGGGAAAATATGTTTCATAAAAAATTGACCCTGTCCGGTATGTGGCTCTTTTTTACCACGATTTTGACAGTGTTTTTGGCGGAAGATAATCTGGCCTTTACTTTTTGGACGATTTTGGTCGGGACAACGTTGGTTTATTGGAAGGATAAAGGGAATCTGGCTTTTGCCTTAGGAACGATTTATATCTGTTTGCCCCTTTTATCTTTAAACTACCTTTATTTTACAAATGGCGACAGTGCCCGTGAAATGATGCTCTGGTTGTTCTTTGTGGTGTGGGCGACCGATGTCGGGGGCTATATTGTCGGTAAAACAGTCGGGGGGGCAAAGTTGTGTCCGTCTATCAGTCCTAAAAAAACCTGGTCAGGTTTTGTGGGGGGAATTGCCTTTGCGATGATTGTGGCGTATATCTTTTCATTGTATTTAAAGGCTTATGGCTACGTGGATGGCTCTTTTCAATTTACGACAAAATTATTGGTGTTTTCGGCGGGGGGATTGGCCATTGTTTCCCAAATCGGGGATTTGTTTGAATCCTTTATCAAACGGCGCTTGAACTTAAAAGATTCCAGTAATTTGATTCCCGGACACGGGGGTATTTTTGACCGTGTAGATGGGCTCTTATTTGTGGCCGTGGTAACCGCCTATGTTGTTTATTTGACCAGTTCCGGAGGGGCACAATCGTGACAGGCCTGATTTACTTTGTTGCTTTTGTTATTGTCCTCTCCCTTGTGGTTATTGTCCATGAGGGTGGTCATTTTTTGGTGGCTCGTTCCTGTGGGGTAAAGGTTGTTGAATTTTCCTTGGGCTTTGGCAAAGAACTTTTTGGTTGGCAGGATAAAAAGGGCACCCGTTGGAAAGTATGTTTGATTCCTTTAGGGGGGTATGTCAAAATGCTGGGGGATGCTGATGCGGCCAGCACCAAGCAATCCACAGAAAAAATTGCCCCGAAAGATAGAAATAAAACATTTCTTTCTAAAAAGTTATGGCAACGGGCATTGATTATTTTTGCGGGGCCCGGAACAAACTATTTATTTGCGTTTTTATTGCTGATTGGCCTGTTTTGGACGGTGGGGCTTTTTACATTATCTCCCCGTGTGGGCACCGTGTTGGAAGATTCCGTTGCCCAAAAAATAGGGATGCAACCCGGGGATTTAATCCAAAATATCAATGGTCATGAGATTCAAGATTTTTCGGATATTAAACGCGTTTTGGTCCTAACGGAATATGGACATGATTTGACCATCCGATTGGATAGAAACGGTCAACAAATGACCATAAAAACATCCGCCTTGCAAGAACAAAAGGATCAAGGTGTTATCTTGGGCATTACGCCGGATGCGACACAGATTGAAACCAAAGAAGAATTGACTTTTGTTCAATCGGTGCAACAATCTGCAAAAGTTTTATGGGAAACCACTTTTGATACGTTGTATTATTTGGGACAAATTATTACGGGGTCGCGGGCACCAAAGGATTTACGGGGACCGTTGGGAATTGCTGAGGCTTCGGGGGATGCCTTAAGGGGCGGTTGGATTGTTTTGTTGAGCTTTATTGCGCATATCTCTATTGCATTAGGCTTGATGAATCTACTCCCCATTCCGGTTTTGGATGGGGGACATTTGGCGTTTTATGGGATTGAGGCGATTATTCGTCGTCCTTTATCCGAAAAAATGCAAAATGTTTTAATTTGGACGGGATTCAGTCTTTTAATGCTGATTTTCGCCTATTCGTTGTTTTTAGATGTGCCACGTATTTTTCAAAGGATTTTTGAATGAAAACACTTAAATATAGTTTAGCGGTTTGTGCATTGATGGCTTTTTCTGTTCAGGCCGAAGAATTAAAATCTGTTCAAATTTCGGGAACAAAGCGGATTGAAAATTCAACCGTGATGAATTATTTGGGGTTAAGAACAGGGGAAGATGTGGGAGAAGCAGAATTAGATAAAGCCTCTAAAACCCTGTTTGAAACAGGCTTATTTTCGGACGTCCAAGTGTCTATGGATGACGGCGTTGCCCATATTCAAGTGGTAGAAAATCCGATTGTGCATGAGGTTTATTTTGAAGGCAATAAAGCCTTGGATGATGATGTTTTAAAGACGGAAGTCCTGTTAAAAGCCCGAGATGTCTATACTAAAAGAAAGTTGCAAAAAGATGCGGAACGTTTGGTGGAAATTTACAAACGTCACGGACGCTTTGCGGCGAAAGTAGAACCCAAGATTGTGAAACAAGATCAAAATCGTGTGGATGTGGTCTTTGAAATTCAAGAAGGTCAAAAAGCCACCGTGCAAGAAATTGTGTTTGAAGGGAATGAAGCCTTTTCAGATTCCGAATTACAGAATCAAATGATGACCCAAGAAAGCGCGTGGTATCGTTTCTTGTCATCCACAGATACCTATGATCCTGATCGTTTTAACTATGACCAAGAATTAGTTCGCCGTTTCTATTTGCAACATGGTTATTTGGATTTCAAAATGGGGCGCGCTATGGCGGAATTGACCTCAGATAAAGAAGGGTTTATTTTAACGCTTCAGGTCAAAGAAGGTAAAAAATACACCATCTCTGATATAGAAGTGCGGGTGAATCTGCCTGAATATAAAACCAAAAAGGATTTAAAAGACCTGATTACTTTGGATGAAGGGGATGTGGTCAATGTGGATGAAGTCAATGCTTCTGTGGATGAAATCACAGATACGTTGATTGATGAAGGATACGCTTTTGTGAATGTGACGCCGGATATTGTGCGCAACGAAAAGGCGGGGACAGCAAAACTGGTCTTCCGTGTATCCGAAGGGGATAAAGTTTTTGTGCGCCGTATTAACATTAAAGGAAACAGCCGTACAAAAGATAAAGTGGTGCGCCGTGAATTTAAAATTAAAGAAGGGGATGCGTTTAATGCGTCCAAATTGCGCCGTTCCAAACAACGTGTGTCGGATTTGGATTATTTTTCTAATGTAGATTTGCAAACCAATCCTGTGCCAACGAATCCGTCTTTGGTGGATGTCAATATGGACCTTCAGGAAAAATCAACAGGGGCCTTTAATATCGGGGTCGGTTGGTCTTCTTTTGACGGGTTGATGTTTGAAACAGGAATTCAAGAACGCAACATTTTGGGAACAGGAAATATTGCGAATTTGAATGTGATGCTCAGCCAACGGGAAACTCAATATACCATCGGTTTGACGGATCCGTATTTTATGGATTATAACTTATCGGCCGGTATAGACTTTTTCCATACGACCAGCGATAATTCGGATTATTCATCTTATGATTATAAGACGACCGGTGGTGTGGTGCGCTTTGGTTGGGACTATACAGATGCTTTGCGCCAAGTGGTTCGTTATACTTTACGTCAAGATAACATTACAGACGTGGATGATGATGCGGCTATTTCCATTAAAAAGATGGCGGATGAGGGAAAAACGGTTGTGTCTATGATTGGTCAAGAATTGATTTATGATAAACGGGACAGTCGTTTAAATCCGACAACAGGTTATTATACTTCGCTGGGGGCTGATTTAGCGGGCCTGGGTGGCGACAGTAAATTCTACCGCGTGAACTTTACAGGGATTCGTTATTTCTCTGTGGCGGAAGATGTTGTCTTTTCATTGCGTGCAGACGGTGGTCGTATCTGGGGATACGGGAACCAAAATGTGCGTATTAACGACCTGTATTTCTTGGGTGATGCTTCTTTGCGTGGGTTTGAATACGGGGGTGTGGGTGCCCGTGATATTCGTTCTCAAGACTCTTTGGGCGGTAATTGGTACACGACGGCTTCGGCTGAATTGACCTTCCCGACAGGATTACCCAAAGAAATGGGCATTAAAGGAAAACTCTTTACAGATGCCGGATATATCAGTAAGCCGGATGATTTTGACCCTGAAACAATGGAATATTCCAGCAAGATTCGGGTCGGTGTGGGTACAGGTATCCAATGGTCTTCCCCGATGGGACTCATCAATTTGGATTTCACATACCCGTTAGTGAAGGCGAAGTTTGATAAAACTCGTGTCTTCAGATTAAACTTTGGAAAAGGATTCTAATATGAAAAAAATAATTAAAAAAGTAAATTTAACTGAATTAAAAAGCAATAAAAACCTGAAAAGAGCGTTGATTGCGGCGGGGGTGTTGTTGGTGGGATATGGTGCCTATACCATGACACGTCCAGAGGTTGGCTTTATTGATTTTTATGCGGCCCAAGGAAAAGCCAAGGTATATCAATCTGTTTTGGCTCAACGTCAAAAATATGAAAATGACATCCGTGTGCGTATGCAGGCGGATTCCGTTGGCTTGGAAAAGGACGCCAAGAAATTGGAAGAACAAAAGGGGAAATTAAAACCTGATGAATTTAAAAGGAAATTCCAAGCGTTGCAAAAGCGGGCGGCGTTGATTCAAAACAAGTATCGTCCGGATGCTGAACGCATTATGTTGGCGTCTCAAATTGCTTTAAAGGGTGCGGAAAAAGAAATTGCCAAGGCTGTTGAACAAACCGCACAACAAACGGGCGTGAAGATGTTGTTGCCCATCAACAATGTGTTATACGCGCATAAGTCTGTGGATTTAACAGATAAGTTTGTTAAAAACTTGGATAAATTGGTACAAACTGCCACTTATCCTGATCCGAATAAATTGGCTCAATAAGGTTTAAAGGAGATAAAATGGCAGACACACGGTTTTTTAATAAGATTTCCAATGGATTGACTTTGGCGCAGATATCCCAAATGGCCGAGGTTTCTTTACCTGAAAAAGCCGATACAGGGCGTGTTTTTTCGGATGTGGCTGATTTGGAAAAAGCCACGGCCAATGATGTGTCTTGGGCTTTTATTCCGTCTGTTCGGGAAGCATTAAAAAACACAAAAGCAGGGGCCGTGATTGTACCCGAAAAATTTAAAGATTTGGTGCCTGCGGGGACGGTGGCTTTGATTTCAAAAGATGCACATCGTTCCTATGGCTTGCTTGCGTCTGCTTTTTATCCTTATACTTTTGAGGCCGAAATTTCCGATAAAGCCTTTGTGCATCCGACGGCCAAAATCGGACCGGGCTCTCGTGTGGCGCCCGGGGCTGTGATTGAAGCGAACGTTGTTTTGGGGGCAGGCTGTGATATTCGGGCCAATGCCGTCATTGAACAAGGCGTTCAAATGGGGGATGCCTGTATTGTGGGGGCCAATGCGACGGTTTCCCATTGTATTGCGGGACATAAAGTGTATATCTATCCCGGTGCTCAAGTGGGGCAAGACGGCTTTGGGTTTGCTATGAGTCCCGAAAAAGGACCGCAAAAATGTCCGCAATTGGGACGGGTCATTATCGGTAATGATGTGGAAATCGGGTCTTGTACCACGGTGGATCGTGGGGCGATGGGCGATACGATTATCGGGGACGGATGTCGCATTGATAATCTGTGCCAAATTGCCCACAATGTGAAACTGGGACGTTGTTGCGTGATTGTGGCGCAAAACGGTATTGCAGGCAGTTGTGAGTTCGGTGATTTTGTGGTGTCGGGTGGCCAAGTGGGCTATGCGGGACATATCAAAATCGGCTCAGGTGTTCAAGTGGGCGCTCAATCCGGTGTGATTTCGGATGTAGAACCGATGAAAAAGTTGATGGGTTCTCCTGCACAAGAAGGCCACGAATTTATGCGCCAAATTATTGCCTTGAAAGGCTTGACACATAAAAAGACAGAAAAAGTGAAATCTTCTTTTAAAATTTGGTTGTTTGAAAAATTTCATAAAAAAGGCTAACAAATGACGAAAATTCATCCTTCCAGTATTGTTGATAAAAAAGCCGAATTGGCCGAAGATGTTGAAGTTGGGCCTTTTTGCACAATTGGGCCTGAGGTCAAAATCGGCGCGGGCACACGTTTAATTTCACACAATGTGATTGCGGGGGATACCGTGTTGGGAAAAGGAAATACTTTGTTTCCGTTTGCCTCACTGGGGCTTGCCTGTCAGCACAAACGCAACAAAGCCACGGATTTAAAATTGCGTATCGGGGATGATAACGTTTTTCGGGAACACTTTACCGCCCATACAGGGTCTGATGTGGATCAAAAGATTACCACAATCGGGTCGCGCAACTGGTTTTTGGTGGGCTCTCACGTGGCGCACGATTGCGTGGTGGGGGATGATATTGTGATGAGTAATAATGCGGGCCTTGCCGGCCACGTGATTGTGGATAATCGGGCGATTATCGGCGCTATGGCGGGTGTGTTGCAATTTACCCATATCGGCGAAGGCGCAATGATTGGCGGTATGGTCGGGATTGCGCGGGATGTGATTCCCTATGGGATTGTGATGCGTGATGGCTTGGCGGGCTTGAATTTAGTGGGCTTACAACGTGCCGGCATTGATAAAAAGTTGGTTATGGAATTACAAAAAGCCTATAAAGAATTGTTTTTATCCGAAGGTCTGTTTGCTGATAAGTTGGAAAAGTTATCGGTAATAAAGACAGAGAATCCATTGATTCAAAAATTGGTTGAATTTTGTCAGCATCCTTCTAAAAACGGGATTTTACAACCGGAGAAAAAGTAATGGCTAAAAAATTGGGAATTATTGCGGGTTCGGGTGCTCTTCCTCTTTGTTTGATTGAGGCGTGTGAGCGGATGCATCGTGAATTTTTTGTGTTAGGCCTGAAAGGACAAGCAAATCCCAAAGACTATGATAAAGGGCTGCCGATGGCGTGGATTCGTCTGGGCGCGGTGGGCAAAGCCTTTCAATTATTGAAACAAAATAAAGTGGAAGAAGTGGTCATGATTGGGGCGGTGAAGCGTCCTTCATTGGTGGGATTATGGCCTGATTTTCGGGGCTTTAAAACGATTGCAAAGTTGGGCTTAAAGGCATTGGGGGATGATGCCCTGCTCAAATTTATTGTAAAGGAAATTGAATCAGAAAAGATAAGCGTGGTGGGCATTGACCAAATTTTACCTCACTTGTTGGCCAAAAAAGGGGTCTATACTTATGCGGTGCCCACCCCCCAAGATAATGTGGACATTCGCCGGGGTAAAGAAGTGGCTCATGCCTTGGGAAAAGTGGATGTCGGGCAAGCCGTCATTGTACAACAAGGTCTGGTCTTGGCGGTGGAAGGAATAGAAGGAACCGATGCCCTCATTCGTCGTTCGGCTGAATTAAAACGAAAAGGGGATGGCGGGGTGTTGGTCAAGATGTGTAAGCCCCAACAAGATCGGCGGGTGGATTTGCCGACCATTGGTCCGCAAACCGTTCAGGCGGTGAAAAATGCGGGTTTCGCGGGGATAGCGGTTCAGGCGGATGCGGTGCTGTTTTCGCAAGCGGAACAGATGATTAAGTTGGCCAATCAATTGGGTATTTTTATTGTAGGGGTTGAATCAAAATGACATTAAAGGTGTATTTGATTGCGGGGGAACCATCGGGGGATTTATTAGGGTCCCGCTTGATGCGTGCTTTAAAGAAAAAATCCAAAAATCAAGTACGTTTTATGGGCGTTGGCGGGGAAACGATGCAAGCGGAAGGTTTGAAATCCTTGTTTGATATTCGTGATTTGGCCGTGATGGGATTGATGGAAGTTGTCCCCAGTATTCCCAAAATTTTACACCATTTAAATGAAATTATGGCCGATATTCAAAAAAAGAAACCGGATGTCATTTTAACGATAGACAGTTATTCTTTTTCAATTCGTGTGCATAGAAAATTGAAAAAATTAGGGATAAAAATTCCCCATATGCATTGTGTCGCACCACAAGTATGGGCTTGGAAAAAAGGACGGGCAAAGACCTTGGGAAATTATATTGACCATTTATTTTGCTTACTCCCGAACGAAGAAAAGTACTTTACCCCTTATGGGTTAAAGACGACTTTTATCGGTCATCCTGTGATTGAAGGCGGGGCAGATAAAGGCAATGCGGCGGCTTTTCGTAAGAAATATGGTTTAAAGAAAAAGACACCTGTGGTGGTTTGTTTGCCGGGCAGCCGTAAAAACGAAGTGCAAGCCTTAATGCCTTTCTTTTTAAAGACTTTGGAAAAGTTGGCTACACGCCATAAGGATTTATTTGTGGTGTTTCCTTCGGTTCAAACGGTGGCGCCCCAAGTGTGTGAAGCCCTGAAACATTGGCATATTCCTCACACAATTATTATGGGTGAACAGAACCGTTATGATGCTTTTGCGGCGGCGAAAATGGCGATAGCGGCCAGCGGGACGGTCAGTTTGGAACTGGCACTGGCAAAGGTTCCGCATTTAATTGCTTATCGTTTAAATGTGTTGACGGGATATTTGGCCAAAAAGGTATTAAAAATTAAATATGTGAACCTTATCAATTTGTTGGTGAATCGGCCGATTATTCCCGAATTATTACAGGAAAATTGCACGGTTAAAAAGTTGACCAAGACCGCCGAAAAGTTATTCAAGCAACCCACCCAAAACACAAAAGAAAGTTTGCAAAAATTGGGGATGGGGACAAAGCCATCGGAAAAAATGGCCGCAACCTTATTAAAACTGATACGGGGGACAAAACATGTCAGATAAGGAATTGTTTTTATATCATCATCCGTTGGATCCTTTTTGCCGCAAAGTGCGCTTGACCCTTTTGGAAAAAGGCTTTTCTGTCAAGTTGGTATTGGAAAGACCTTGGGAAAGACGGGAAAGTTTTTTACAAAAAAATCCGTTGGGGGAAATTCCTGTGTTGGTGGAATCGGACGGGGGTATCTTATCGGGACATCAGGCGATTTGTGAATATTTAAATGAAATAAAGGTCGTGCCGAATTTATTGGGGGAAACACCTTTGGGACGGGCGGAAATTCGCCGTCTGACAGAATGGTTGGATGGGGCCTTTTATCGGGATGCGGTCTATCCTATTTTGTTGGAACGCGTGTTAAAGGTGGTGGCCACACATGAAGCCCCTGATTCAAATATGATTCGGGCAGGGCGTGAAAATTTGCAAAAATATATTAAATACTTGGATTGGTTGGCCTCGCGTCGTTCTTTTTTGGGCGGACAAAGGCTGTCTTTTGCGGATTTATCGGCAGCGGCGCATTTTTCTGTTTTGGATTATCTGGGGGAATTGGATTGGCAAAATTGTTCGGATTTAGCCCTGTGGTATGCGAAAATCAAATCTCGTCCGACTTTTGTGCCTTTGTTGTCGGATAAGGTTGTGGGAATTCCACCTTCGGCCCATTATATGAACTTGGATTTTTAAAGGAGGAAGAGCATGAAAAAACTACTTTTTCTTTGTTTGGCTTTAGGGGGTTGTGTTGCGATGGAAGAGGGGCAAAAGACCTTTTACTGGGAACGCCCGAATACAGGTGTCGCTTGGTTTGCCAAAGACCATAATGAATGTATGCTAGAGGCGGATATGTTCCCCTTTGAATGGCCGGGTTGGCCATGGGATTGGGGGGAACCCAAACCTTTAAATTTAAGGTTTGATAATAATTCAGCCAATGGAGTTTGGGCACAGTTTATCCCTTATCCGGGGGCCAAGCCTGTTTATGTGAATTATGTCCCGGGGGATTGGTCGGTGGATTACAACCATTATCAAGACTGTATGGAAAATCGCCACTATACGCAACGTCAAGCGCCCCGTATTCATTATCAAGTTTTTCCACAATAGGAGTTGATAAAGATGAAAACAATTATGCAAATTTTACCGTCGTTAAAACAAGGGGGCGTGGAAACAGGTACCATTGAAATTGCGGCGGCTTTACAAAAAGCAAAGATTCCGAATATTGTCGTGTCCAATGGGGGACCGATGGTGGCACAATTAGATAAAATCGGGGTCAAGCATTTTAAAGTCCCTGTGCATAGTAAAAACGTTTTGATGATGTGGATCAATTCTTATCGTTTGGCGCAAATTGCCAAAGAAAACAATGTGGGCTTGATGCATGTGCGTTCTCGGGCACCGGCGTGGAGCGTGAAATGGGCGTCCCACAGGACTCAAATTCCCTATATATCTACTTATCACGGGATGTATGGGATTCAACCCAGAATTAAAAAACTGTATAATCGGGTGATGTTGCAAGGACAATGTACGATTGCGGTTTCGGATTGTGTGAAAGAACATTTGATGCAAAATTATCAATATCCTGCCGAAAAAATTCATGTCATTCATCGGGGGGCTGATTTATGTCGCTTTGATCCAAAGTGGGCGACAGAAGAAAAAGCCTTTTTATTTGCCCCAAAACATCAAATTCCTTTGGATAAACCGATTATTACTTTGGTGGGCAGATTATCCAAGATTAAAGGGCAATTGCTTTTATTACAGGCGCTTTCCAAAATGCAACATCAGGAATTGACCTGTTTGTTGGTGGGGGGAAAAGCCAAGCCCGAATATGAAGCAGAACTGAAAAAAGAAATTGAAAAATTACCCGAAGGAATCACTGTTCAATGCTTGTCGGTTCCTGCCCATGAAATACCCTTTATTTATACCTTAAGTTCTGTGGTGGTGTCGGCTTCCACAGTCCCCGAAACCTTTGGTCGGACAGTGGCCGAAGCAGGGGCGATGAAACGAATCGTTGTGGCCTTTAACCACGGGGGGCCCAAGGAAGTGATTAAAGATAAAACAACGGGCTTTTTAGTCCCGGTGGGAAATGTTGATGTTTTGGCCAAAACCTTGGATAAAGTTTTGGCGATGAAACAGATAGAAAAAAATAAAATGCAACAGGCGGCCTATCAACATATCTGCCAACATTTTTCTATTCAAAAAATGTGTGAAAAAACATTAAAGTTATATCAGGAGATGACAAAATGAAATCAACGAAAAAAAAGAATAAAAAATTGACAACGAAAGAAAGAATTACCCAACTGGAAAAGTTGGCGGATTGTTTGGAACGGATGCGTTTGGGGGATTATGTGTCGAATTTAAATAAAACCTCGCGTATTCTTTGGTTGGGGCTTTTAAGCGGGATTGCCCGTGGGGTGGGATTGACCATTGGGGCGACTTTGGTGATTGCGATTATCTTTAAAATCATCAGTGCACTGATCAGTATGAATGTGCCTTATATCAGTGATATGATGAAGGATGTCAAACAAACCCTGGAAACACGGTATATGACCACACAACCGATGGTGCCACCGAAAAAATCACATAAAGTTCCAACGAAAGAGTTGGACGCTAATCCCTAAACATAGGCAACCCTTTTTTCATTAAGGTTTCTTGAGTTTCCATATAGGTGGCCAAGTTGATGTTTCCGCTGCGAATTGTCATACGCATTTGGTCGGCCGAAGCGGTATTGGGGTTTGCAAAAGCTGTCTTATAATACAACTTCAACTTTTCCACCCCCTCTAAGCGTTGATAAATCACCCCCAAAATACCCCGGGCCAGCAAGTCTGCGACCAACCCGCTGTCCAAACCTGTAGAGGCTGCATATTTAATCATAGAGTTCAGGGCATCTTCCACACCGTTGGCGTGAATTGTGGACAGCACTAAGTGTCCGGACGTGGCGGCCACCAAGCAGTTGGCGGCTGTTTCGGGGGTACGAATTTCCCCCACCAAAATATAACGGGGTTTTGAACGCAATGCGGAACGGAGTCCTGCGCCCCATTGATCGTTTTCAACGGCGGTTTGCTTACATAAGCCTAACCCCCCGTTTTTGGCGTGATACAGACCTGTTAAAGGCATTTCAGGAGGGTCTTCAATCGTGTAAAGGAATCCACCTTCTGTATCCAAAAAGCGTTTCATAATGGCCGAAGCCGATGTCGTTTTACCTTGACCTGTCGGCCCCGCGAACAACAAAAGGCCCGCGGCTCGGCCCAAAGAAGCCAAATGCTTTACAATGGCGGGATCAAAGCCCAATTGCTCAATTTCGGGTGTTGTGGTGGGCATTTTACGACAGTTGTATTGAACCCCTTCATTGGTCATAATACGTTCCACACGATAATGATCGCCGGCAAAAGCGATAGCATAACTGGACATACCGGTATAGCCTTGCTCTAATGTCCGTTTGAAATCAGGTAAATCAGGTGTTTCAAAGGGAATCAAAGCAAAGCGCGTTCTGGGGTCGCGAACATAGGCAATATCTTCGGGCGTGTACCAAATATCCGAAAAGCCCGTATCATGCATATTGGGGCCACGGATAACAGTGGCATCCGCAGAAACAGAATCCGATTCATTAGAAAAGACCCCTTCCTTTTTTTGTTCGGGTTGTTGATGGGGATTGGATTGTTGACGTAAAGCGGCCAAAGGATCATCCGCGGGTTTGTTGCTTTGGGCGGGCGCACTTGTCGGTGCAGGCTCGGTCGTTGTCTGGGTCGGTGCATTGGTGGGCGCAGACTCGGCCACTTGCGCTTTGGTTTCCTCGTCAGGTTTGGCCGATAAAAAACTGGGTAAAATAGGTTTGTTAAACATGTCTCCTCCTCTTTTGTTTACCAAGATGACATATTTTTTATGAAATGTCCAGTATTTTTCTTGCTAATTTTGTAAAAAAGACTAAACTGAAGAAAAAAGAGTTCTGTCAATGAAAAATTTAAAATTTTATAGCGGTGTTCCCGATGGGTATGAGGCTTTTGTTTTGGCGGAAAAGGCCAAAAAACAAACGCTTTTATATGTGGCTTCTGATGAAAAAAAAGCCAAACGCATTTTTGATACGTTGCAATGTATCAGCCCACAGACGGTCAGTATTTTTTATCCCGCTTGGGATACAGTTCCCTATGATCGTACAGCCCCATCCCCTGATATCTTGGGCGAACAAATGGATGCCCTGCTGCAAATGTGCACTTTAAAAGAGGGGGGAATTGTGATGACTTCGGTGGCGGCTTTGACACAACTTACCTTGCCGCCTGATTTTTTAAAGGAAATTACGTTCCCCGTCCAAAAAGGTCAAACCATTGATTTTGAACAGTTAAAGGCTTTTCTTCTCAAAAACGGTTATCAACAAACAGATGTTGTGATGCAAGCGGGGGATTTCGCGCTTCGTGGCGAGTTGGTGGATATTTTTACCCCGCAATTATCCGAACCTGTGCGCTTGGATTTTTTTGATAATGAATTGGAAACGATTCGTTTTTTTAATCCGATTACACAACGTTCTTCTGGCTTTTTGGAAAAAATTTCTTTTCAAGCGATTCGTCCCTTTCATTTAGATGAAGCCGCGCGCAGCCTGTTCCGTACGCGTTTTCGTGAATTGTTTGATAATCCGACAGACGATTTATTCTATCAATCGGTGAGTGAAGGGGTCTATCGTCCCGGGATGGAAGGTTTTTTACCCCTTTTCCACCCGCAACTGGTGCCTTTAACGGCGTATTTACCCAAAGCCCCACTTTTATTCGGCTCTACTTTTGATACAGCGGTCAAGGCGCGTTGGGCCCAAATTCAAGATTATTATCAGGCGCGCTTGCAGTTTTCGGATTCTGCGTTTGCTAAAGCCCAAAGTTATCATCCCTTACCCCCTGAACAATTTTATTTAGATGAACCCGCATTGGAAAAGACCTTATCCAAACACGAATGTATTCAACTTACGCCCTTTCAATCTGTCCAAAGTGAAGATCAGGGCGCGCGTATGGGGCACGATTTTGTGGATGTCCGTCTGCAAAAAGACAAAGATTTATTTGTTGAAGTGGCGGACTTTGTGCGCACCTATCCTAAGCCTGTTATTTTATCGGCCACAACGGAAGGCGCCGCGGACAGATTAGTGGCCTTATTTAAAGAAAAGAATTTAAAGTTGAATTTATCTGATTCTTGGGCGCAAGCCTTGAAAAAAACACCTGCGGTGATCGTGGCGCCCTTTGAATCAGGCTTTCAAACGAATAAGTTTTTGCTGTTGACGGAAACGGATATGTTTGGCGCGCGGATGCGTCCCCTTCAAAAGCGTAAAAAAGCCCAAGATTTTATCGGTGATATTTCCACGTTAAATCAGGGCGATTTGGTGGTGCACAGCGTTCATGGAATCGGCCGCTTTACAGGATTGGAAACCTTAACGATTTCGGGCGCCGCCCATGATTGTTTGACCTTGGAATATGCGGATAACGCGCGTTTATTCGTTCCGGTTGAAAATGCGGACGTCTTGTCGCGCTATGGTTCCAACGAGGTGGCGCTGGACAGACTCGGTTCACCCGCCTTTAATAATCGTAAAGAAAAGGTAAAAAAAGATTTGCTTGAGATGGCGGATAAGCTCATGAAAATTGCGGGAAAAAGGCAACTTCACAAAATGCCGAAAGTTTTGGCACCCCATGGTCTGTATCAAGAATTTTGTGCGCGTTTTCCTTATACCGAAACGGAAGATCAACTGAAATGTGTCCAAGAAATTGAATCAGACTTTGCACTGGGGAAACCGATGGACAGGCTGGTGTGCGGGGATGTAGGCTTTGGTAAGACGGAAGTGGCGATGCGGGCGGCTTTCTTGGCGGTGATGGCAGGGTATCAGGTCGCTGTTATTGCGCCCACCACTCTTTTGGCCCGTCAGCACGCCCAAAATTTTGCCGAAAGGTTTGATGGCTTTCCGATTCGTGTGGGGGCTCTGTCCCGTTTGATTAGCGCGCGCCAAAGCAAAGCCACGAAAGAGGAACTGGCTAAAGGCACTTTGGATATTGTCATCGGTACCCACGCACTTCTTTCCAAAACGATTCGTTTTAAGCATTTGGGGCTTGTGATTGTGGATGAAGAACAACACTTTGGCGTGAAACATAAAGAAAGACTTAAAGAATTGCAAGAAGGGGTTCATGTTTTGACCTTGACCGCGACACCGATTCCGCGCACACTTCAACTTTCCCTGTCGGGGGTGCGTGATTTATCTGTGATAGCGACCCCGCCTGTGGATAGATTGGCGGTGAAAACCTATGTTATGCCCTTTGACCCCGTGGTGGTGAAAGAGGCCATCTTGCGTGAGCATTTCCGTGGCGGTCAAGCCTTTATCGTTGTGCCGCGTATTTCGGATATGGACGAAGTGTATGGGGCGATTCACACGCTGTTGCCCGACTTAAAGATTGTCCAAGCCCACGGCCAAATGCCGGCCACCCAACTGGATGAGATTATGACGGACTTTACGGACGGTAAATATGATGTCTTACTGGCTACTTCTATTATTGAATCGGGACTGGATATTTCGTCTGTGAATACCATGATTGTCTATCGCGCGGATATGTTTGGTCTGGCGGCGCTTTATCAGTTGCGCGGTCGTGTTGGGCGCGGTCGCCAAAAAGCCTATGCCTACTTGACCACCACAGGTACGCTTTCCGAAAATGCGCATAAGCGGTTGGAAGTCATGCAAAAACTGGATTCCTTGGGGGCAGGCTTTATGTTGGCCAGCCATGATTTGGATATCCGTGGGGCAGGGAACTTGTTGGGCTCCGAACAATCGGGGCATATCCGTGAAATCGGCGTGTCGCTCTATCAAAAGATGTTGGCGCAAGCGGTGCAATCCTTAAGAAATGAAAAAGCCCCCGAAAAGACGGAAGATTTATCGCCCCAAATTTCGGTGGGGCTGCCTGTGTTGATTCCTGCAACCTATATTCCGGAATTGGATATTCGCATGGATCTTTATCGCCGAATGGGCGAAGTACAAACGCAAAAAGAAATTGATGCCTTGCGCGCTGAACTAAAAGACAGATTCGGCCTGTATCCGATTGAAACAGAAAACCTGTTTTTAACACTGGAATTAAAGTTATTGGCCAAAAAAGCCCATATTGAACGGGTGGATGCGGGCGAAAAAGGCGCAACGATAGCCTTCTTTAATAATACTTTCCCGAATCCCGCGGGGTTGATAGACTTGATAAAGGCTCAAGCGGGCACCATGCGGATTCGTCCCGACCAAAAAGTCCTGGTTATGCGCCCATGGACCACACCCGAACAAAGACTTAAAGGCGTTCGCGATTTACTCCACCAAATCGCCCGGTTGGTATGAAAAAATGTATGTATATATTTTGATAAATCAGAAAAACGGCACTTTATATGTTGGGGTGACGGGTGATTTAGTTAAAAGAATTTTTCAACATAAAAACAAAATTTTTAAAGGTTTTACCTGTAAATATGGTGTGGATAAACTTGTTTATTATGAGGTATGCTCAGATGGACTTGGGGCAATTCAGCGTGAAAAACAATTAAAGTGTTGGCGTAGGGATTGGAAAATCAATTTAATAGAAGAACAAAATCCACATTGGGAAGATTTATATAATAAATTATTGGGATAGATTCCTCTGTCATCCTGATTTTTTCTTCTCTGTCATCCCGACCCCCCTCTGTCATCC
>JAZRVC010000031.1:0-11894 GCA_045598925.1 Alphaproteobacteria bacterium | reverse complement strand
ATCAAGCTGGTAAGGAGAAGAAAAGATGTCTATGACAGATCCTTTAGGTGATATGCTGACCCGTTTACGCAACGGTGGTATGGCAAACAAAGAAACCGTCGTGGTTCCTGCTTCTAACTTACGCGCCAGTGTTTTGGACGTGTTAAAGCGGGAAGGGTATATTCGCGGCTATGAACGCGTGAATGTCCGTAAGGGTGTTGACGAATTCAAAGTTGAATTGAAATACTATGAAAATGCGCCAGTGATTAAACAAATTGAACGCGTTTCCACACCCGGTCGTCGTGTGTATTCAAAAGTGAAAGATTTACCAAAATTCTATAATGGTTTGGGAATCTATGTGTTATCAACCCCATCAGGCGTTATGTCTGATCACGAAGCTCGTCAGGCCAATTTAGGTGGCGAAGTTTTGTGCAAGGTCTTTTAAGGAGGTTTTGAAATGTCTAAGATTGGAAAACATCCTGTACAAATTCCTGCCGATGTCACTGTGACCTTGACAGAAACAGAAGTGACCGTTAAAGGGAAGTTGGGTACATTAAAAGAACACATTCCTAATGGTGTTAAAGTAGAGTTGAAGGACGGTTTATTTACTGTTCAACCTTTACATGATACTAAGGAATCTCATGCCGCTTGGGGAACAATGCGCGCCAATATGGCCAATATGGTCAAGGGTGTGACAGAAGGTTTCTCACGCAAGTTAGAATTGATCGGTGTGGGTTATCGTGCTCAAGTTATGGGACAAAAATTAAAGTTGACTTTAGGTTTTTCCCATGATATAGATTATGCATTACCCGAAGGGGTGAAGGCCGTTGTGACGGATCAAACAAAGTTGGAATTGACTGGTTCTGATAAGCAATTATTGGGACAAGTAGCCGCTGAAATTCGTTCCTATCGTAAGCCTGAACCATATAAGGGAAAAGGTGTAAAATATGTTGAAGAAACAATTTTACGCAAAGAAGGTAAAAAGAAATAAGGAAGAAAGAAAATGAAAAAGATTACATCATTTGAACGCCGTAAAAATCGTGTGCGTTTCGCTTTAAAACAAAAGAGTGATCGTCCTCGTTTGTCTGTCAATCGTTCTGAACGTCATATTGAAGCTCAATTGATTGATGACAAAAAGGGAATGACTCTTGTAAGTGCTTCTTCCAAAGAAAAAACTTTTAAGGAAAAAGGGTCTTCCGTTGCCGGGGCAACTTTGCTCGGGAAACTGATTGCCGAACGTGCCTTAAAAGCAGGTATCAAAGAAGTTGTGTATGATCGTGGTGCTTATAAATTCCATGGCCGTATTAAGGCTTTGGCGGAAGCAGCTCGTGAAGCAGGCTTATCTTTCTAAGGAGAATTAAATGACAGAAGAAATCATTGAAAAACAAGAAGTCGCCGAACAAGCTCCTAAAGCTGAAAAGGCCGAAAAACAAGACAAAAAACGCGCCCCTCGTCGTGAACGCGTTAATCGTGAAGACAAACCCGCCGATGAATTCATTGACCGTGTTGTCCACGTGAATCGTGTGTCCAAGACAGTGAAGGGCGGACGTAATATGTCTTTTGCCGCTTTGGTCGTGGTCGGTGATAAAAAAGGTCGTATCGGTTTTGCCCACGCAAAAGCGAAGGAAGTGCCAGATGCGATTAAGAAAGCCACAGAATTGGCCCGTCGTAAGTTGGTGCGCGTTCCTTTAAAAGAAGGTCGTACATTGCATCATGACGTTTATGGTCATTTCGGTGCCGGAAAGGTCACTTTGCGTATGGCTCCGGCCGGTACAGGTATCATCGCCGGTGGTCCTATGCGTGCTGTGTTTGAAGTGTTGGGTATTCAAGACGTTGTTGCCAAGTGCACAGGGTCCAGCAATCCCCACAACATGGTTCGTGCAACTTTCAAGGCTTTATTAGATGAAGCGGCTCCACGTAATGTGGCGGCTCGTCGTGGTAAAAAAGTTGGCGAAATCGTTGGTCAACGTGAAGATGCTGTGGCTGAATAAGGAGAATTAAAATGAAATTAAATGAAATTCGTGATAATAAGGGTGCTCGCAAATCTTTAATGCGCGTTTCCCGTGGTTACGGTTCAGGTAAAGGTCGGACCGGTGGTCGTGGTATTAAGGGACAAAAATCCCGTACCGGCGTTTCCATCAATGCCTTTGAAGGTGGTCAAATGCCTGTGTACCGCCGTTTACCAAAACGCGGTTTTGTGAACATTTTCCGTAAGACATTTTCTGAAATCAATGTGGGTGATTTACAAAAGGCGATTGACGCCAAGTTGTTAAAAGCCGACAAAGAAATCAACGAAGTTGTTTTAATGGAAGCTGGTTTAATTAAGAAAGTCAAAGACGGTGTTCGTTTGCTGGGTAAAGGCGAATTGAAAACTAAATTGACAATCAAAGTTGTTGGGGCAACAAAGTCCGCTATCGCTATGGTTGAAAAAGCCGGCGGTTCTGTGGTTGTTGAACCTATTAAAAAAACAGTGTTGGAAAAAGGAAAGAAAACTTCCAAAAAAACACCTGTGAAAAAAACAACTAAAAAAACTAAATAAGATCAAAGGGAGAGTGAATTATGGTTTCTATGTCTGAAAAAATGGCGTCCAGTGTGAATTTTTCTGCTTTTTCAAAAGCAACTGATTTACATAAGAGATTATGGTTCACTCTTTTTGCGATTATTGTGTTCCGTTTTGGAACCTATATTCCTTTTCCGGGATTAAATCCCACGGTTTTAAAGGACTTTTTTGCCGAAAACCAAGGTGGTTTAATCGGTATGTTTAACGCCTTTACGGGGGGCGCTTTATCCCGTATGTCTATTTTTGCGCTGAATATTATGCCGTATATTTCTGCCAGCATTATTATTCAGTTGGCAGCCAGTGTTTTTCCCAGTATGATTGCCCTTAAAAAAGAAGGGGCTGCGGGCTTTAGAAAAATTCAACAATATACCCGTTCTTTAACCATTTTAATTACAGTGGTTCAGGCCTATTTTATGGCTTTGGCTTTGGAACGGGGAGGTGCGGTGATTATGCCGAACTATCATCTGTTTGAACTGTCCACGGTTGTTTCTTTGTTGGGCGGAACAATGTTTGTGGTTTGGTTGGGCGAACAAATGACAGCCCGTGGGGTCGGTAATGGAACGTCTATTTTGATTATGGTGGGTATCGTGGCCAATATTCCGTCCGCTTTAATTCGTATTTTAGAAGACGGAAAAGCAGGGGCTCTTTCGGGGCTGACAATCTTTTTAATTGCGGCTATGATTTTTGCGGTGATTTATGTTGTTGTGTTGTTTGAAACAGCCCAACGCCGTATTGTGATTCAATATCCTAAACACCAAATGGGTGGTCGTGTGATGCAAGGGGTGAGTTCTCATTTGCCTTTAAAAATCAATCCGACAGGGGTGATGCCGCCCATCTTTGCCAGTGCATTGTTGGCTTTGCCTGTGGGAATTGCACAATATTTTTCAAAGTCAGGGGATTCTGATTTTTGGACCAGAGCAGCGGGTTTATTGACCCCGGGTCAATGGGTGTATATGCTGACTTTTGCGGTGTTGATTATCTTCTTTACTTTCTTTTATACAGGGGTGCAATCCAACCCGAAAGAAACAGCCGATAATTTAAAACGTCAAGGGGGCTTTGTGGCGGGGATTCGTCCCGGTGAAAATACAGCCAAATACTTGGATTATGTGATTACACGTTTGACGGTGTTGGGGGCGATTTACTTGACCGTGTTGTGTATTTTGCCCGAATTTTTAATTGCCACTTTTAAGGTGCCTTTCTTCTTGGGTGGGACGACTCTTTTGATTGTGGTATCCGTTATTTTGGAAACATTTAATCAAACTCAATCGCACTTGTTGGCCTATCAATATGAAGGCTTGATCAAAAAAGCAAAATTAAGAGGAAGATTTTAATGGTAACGGAAGAAGAAATCAGACAAGAGTGTGAACGTCTTGAAAAAGGGTTAGGACCCAAGTTTTTTAAAGAATTGGGTCAAGCCATTCATCAAGGTATGAAGGAACTAGAGAGAGAAAGAACTCTTGCTAGACATAGAGCTCACCAAAGAATGTTAACTTGGAAAGATCGTTGTTGTGAGCCAATGCGGGGGTAAGAAAAGGAGTTTTTAAATGACAACACAATCACAAGAATTTGCAGAATTTGAAGGAATGGAAGTACCCGAATCTTTAAAGACGGGTTTGGGAAGAGCTATTGCTCAAAGAGCAAAGGAAGTTGCACGTGCCCATCAAGACAGACAACGTCAGTTGGCACGTGCTTTTGGAAAAAGTGATCGTTTCTGTGGTAGTGCCGCGGAAAAACAGGAACGTTTGAAGGCTATCAAGATAACGGTGAGTCCTTTGCCTTCACAACAGACAAAAAAAGAAACTAGGGCAGAAAGATTGGCGCGTTTCCGTGAAGAAATGGGGCCTGAATTTTTTGAAAAATTAGGGAAACATATTTCAGAAGGCCTGCGTGAAGTGGATAAACACAGAGATGATTTAAGAAGTTATCGGGATTGGGCTTGGGCCAGAAATCAAGGTTTGATTATCAAAACAGGGAGAGGAAGATAAGTCAATGACAACACAACCAAGACATATTATTTTTGTAGGACCTCCAGGGAGTGGTAAGGGGACTCAAGCGCAAATTTTAGCTGAAAAGTTAAAAATTACGACTATTTCTGCGGGGGAATTATTGCGGGCAGAAGCCAGAACAGGTTCAGAACTCGGTAAGCAAATTGCGGCGCGTATTGATTTTGGAAAATTAGTTCCCCCTGAAATTATTGTGCAAGCCATGCTCAATGAAATTGCCAAACCTGAAAATGCGGCGGGCTATATTATGGATGGTTTCCCGCGCTCTATAGAACAGGTGGATTTATTTAATAATGCTATTACCACGGGACAATATAAAGGTAAAAATTTAGAACCGGATTTAGTTCTGTTTTTACAAGTTCCGGATGAATATATCTATGATCGCATTTTGGGACGCAGTCAATGTGCCCAATGCGGTGAAATGTATCATGAAAAGTTTAAAACGCCAAAAGTGTTCGGTGTATGCGATCGCTGTGGCGGTAAAGAATTTACTAAACGGGCGGACGACACCTATGAAACGGTGGTATCTAGACTCCGCACTTACCGTTTGGTAACGGCTCCAATTATACCATTCTACGAAGAAAAGGGGCTAGTCAGGTGCATTGATGGGACGGGACCCATTGATGTGGTTAGTGAAAAAATAAGAAAGGTAGTAGGCTATTAATTTCTTCTTGACATCTAATGGAAAATAGAGTATAATTCCCATCCGTTGGACCAAGAAACGCTTTAAAAAGCAGAATTGGGCTTATTATTTTTTATAAATTATAATGGAGAATGAACCTTGGCACGTATTGCTGGTGTAAATATTCCGTCAGAGAAAAAGGTAAATATCGGTTTGACCTATATTTACGGTATTGGTCGGAAAACTGCAGATGAAATCTGCGCTAAAGCAGGAATTCCTGCGACTCGTCGTGTGAATGAATTAACGGATGCGGAAGCATTAAAATTGCGTGAAATCATTGACGCGGATTATCATGTAGAAGGGGACTTACGTCGTGAAGTTTCTTTAAATATTAAACGTTTGGTGGATTTGGGATGCTATCGTGGTTTGCGTCACCGTAAGAAATTACCGGTGCGCGGTCAACGGACACATACCAATGCCCGTACCCGTAAAGGTAAGGCGATTGCTATTGCCGGTAAAAAGATGGTTACGAAGTAAGGTGAGGTAGAGATATGGTTGAAGAAACAAAGACAGTAAAAAAAGTGCGTGCAAAAAAAGCGGTCGCCGTGAACGGTGTTGCTCATGTGAATTCCACTTTTAATAATACAATTGTCACAATTACAGATACTCAAGGAAACACAGTTTCTTGGTCTTCTTGTGGTTTAAAGGGATTTAAAGGGTCTCGTAAATCAACACCTTATGCTGCCCAAATGGCTGCGGATGATGCTGCGAAGAAAGCAGTTGAACGTGGAATGAAGTCTATTGATGTGTTATGCATGGGACCTGGTTCAGGTCGTGAATCTGCCTTGCGTGCTTTTAATGCCGCCGGTTTGATTGTGACATCTATCAAAGATATTACAGGTGTTCCACATAACGGATGCCGTGCGCGTAAGCGTCGTCGTGTATAACTTTTAACAAAAGGAACAAGACAATGATGATTCAAAAAAATTGGCAAGAATTGATTAGACCGGGCAAACAATCGGTAGAACAAATTGTTCCGGGCTATAAGGCCACATTGACGATTGAACCATTGGAACGTGGTTTCGGTTTGACATTAGGGAACGCTTTACGTCGCGTGCTTCTGTCTTCTTTGCAAGGCGGGGCTGTGAAAGCGATTAAAATTGCGGGAGTTCAACATGAATTTTCCTCAATTCCCGGTGTGCGTGAAGATGTAACAGAAATCATCTTAAACATTAAGACTTTGGCTTTGAAGGTGGATTCTTTGGAAGACCAACGAATCGTTTTAAAAGCAAAAGGTCCCGGTGTGGTGAAGGCTGGTCAAATTGAAGCCAATCATGCTGTTGAAGTGATGAATCCTGAATTGGTGATTTGCACTTTGGATAAAGATGCTTCTATTGAAATTGAAATGTTGGTTGGAACAGGGAAGGGCTATTTAACGGCCGCCCAGAATCGTCCAGAAGAATGCCCTATCGGACTTCTTCCTGTGGATTCCATTTATTCCCCGGTTAAATCTGTGGTTTATAATGTGGAAAACGCCCGAGTTGGACAACAAACCGACTATGATAAATTGACATTGACTGTTGAAACAAACGGTGTGATTACACCTGAAGATGCGGTGGCTTTTGCTGCACGTATTTTACAAGAACAGTTAAAGCCTTTCGTGACTTTTGAAGAACCGGAAGACAATGCAATGGAAGAAAAAATTGCCGAATTGCCGTTCAATCAAAACTTGCTCAGAAAGGTGGACGATATGGAATTATCTGTCCGTTCTGCTAACTGTTTGAAAAATGACAATTTGCGCTACATTGGGGATTTGGTCCAAAAGACAGAATCTGAAATGTTGCGGACTCCAAACTTTGGGCGTAAGTCTTTGAATGAAATCAAAGAATTATTGGCTGCTTATGACTTACATTTAGGTATGCAAGTTGAAAATTGGCCACCCGAAAATGTGGAAGAATTGGCAAACTCTGTCAATTTTGACGACTAAAAAAATCGCCCGAGAAGTCTCGGGCGTCTGTCCTTTACACGCGTGACGTCGGGTGGAAGGAACAGCATAACAATCACTTTGCTAAGGCAAAGAACTTTACGAAAGGAAGTACAAAATGCGTCATGGATTTAAAAAAAGAACTTTAAACAAAAAGATTGCACATCGTCGTGCTATGTTTGCGAACTTGGCTAATGCCTTGATTAAACACGAACAAATTAAAACAACTCTCCCAAAAGCGAAAGAATTAAGCCCGATTTTTGAAAAGTTGGTGACAAAAGCGGAAGATAAAACACTTCACGCCAGACGTCAATTATTGGCTTTCTTACGTGATGAAAAGATGGTTGAAAAGTTGATGACCACCTTGGTGGATCGTTATGCAAAACGCAATGGCGGTTATGTGCGTGTGTTAAAGGCGGGTTTCCGCTTTGGTGATAGTGCTCCTTTGGCGATTGTTGAATTAGTGGACCGTGATGTGAATGCAAAAGGTCAAGATTCAGGTAAAATCGTTGAAGTTGAAACAACCGAAGAAAAAGTGGAAGAAAAGAAAGCCGCTAAACCTGAATTAAAAGGTAAAAAAGAACATACACAAAACGCTGGTAAAATTACAGGCGCCGGTGTTGCGAAAAAGACAAACGCGATTCGTAAAACAAATACAAGCGTGTAATAAAGTTCTGAAATTTAAAATACCCGTCTTTTTAGACGGGTATTTTTTATTGTAAAAAATACTTGCAATTTCGGATAAAATTAAATAAACTAACGCTTGGGTGGGTTGGCGTCCATCCAAAAGGAGTCAGATCCTTATACATTAGGCGCCGATAAAAGCGATATTTTATCGCCGACAACTTTTGGGTTGGATGGCGGTAGAATAAAATGCCGTATGCGGAAGAATATACCGCACTATTTCCTAATGTATAGTATCTGAACATCCAGCCACTTTTACGCCAAAGTGGCTATTTTGTTTGTAATAATAAGAAAGGAAAAAAATGACATTTTTACAAGATTGGACAAATGAAGAGGTGGACCCGCAGGATATTTCTTATAGTGATTTTGAAAATTTAGGGGATTTTTCATTAGCTGAAGAATTATTGCCACAGGACAAAACAACAATCGGGATTTTTGGTAGTCCTTTTAATCTCAAATTAGAGTCTTTATGTACTTATTTATTTGAACATATGAATGATAGATTTGGCAATGATTGGGGAAATGCGTGGGAATCATTAAAACAATTGGCGGATAAAGGCTATCCTGAGGCTGCTTTAGGGTTGGCTCAACTATCCACAGGGCTGGCTCAACAAGGTGATGTGCTCCAAATGACAAACGCTGATGTTTATTTTGAAAAAGCGAAAAATAATCCTTATACATCAAATGAGATGAAAACAGCCATTTCGGAACGTCAGCAAATTGCCGAGGAAAGTTTTGATAATACTTACCCCGATTTAACCAAAGCCGCTGATCAAAAAGATTTTACATCCTCGGAGTATGCACACTTAGATACCGAATGTCATCTTTTAAAGGATTTAGCGAAAGAGGGGGATAAGAACGCTTTAAAAAGATTGGAAATGTTGGCCTTGCGTGGTTATCCCCAAGCACAAGAAAGTTGTGGGTATTTGGCTTTAGAACAAGGGAATTTGAAAAAGGCAGAATCTTATTTAACAGCCATTAAGAATAATCATGATGTGTTGATTGATGGAAAACCAATTCAAACGACAAGTGTAGGAGAAGGTTTTTCTAAGGCTCTATCCGAAGAACGTAAGAAAAATTCTACGCTTTTAAATCAATTAGATAAATCCTCAAAAAATGGCGCCATCAGAGAGGTTATTCAGAAAAAACAAATAGAAGGGAGATAAAACTCCCTTTCTTTTTTATTTCAACGGTTCGCCGATAAATTTGGCAATTTTCTTGGTTAGTTTTTTTGCCCCAGGGATTCCTAAGTGGTCTGTGTCCATAAAATCATCCCAGGCATAGGGTTCCCCCCCCCCCGCAATTCGTTTAAAACAGGGATATTATGGGTTTTAGCCCACTTATATAAATCATGGAATAATTCTTGTTCTTTGACATTGGCTTTATCCATTTGCTCTAAAAAGTCAGAACGGACAGGGGAAATGACAACGAAAAACTGAATACCTCTTTCTTGACATTCTTCTGCCATTTCATAGAGGTGATGGTTTTGTTTAATGAAACGTTTGTTTTCAGGTAAATGGTGTGTCCATCTGGAAACAGCATCTGTCGGAATAATATTTTCATTTTTCTTTTCCAGAACATACCCGGAAAAAGTTGTGTAATCAACATCAGAATCATCAAATTTTTTGAATCTATGTTGGGCCGCTTTTTTCCATTTATTTAAGTAATTAACATAGTAGGGAACGCCAAACACATAATGGCTGATGGCTGTATTTTTGAAAGAAGTTGTTTTACATAGTTCATGACCTTGTGAATGAATAGAGTAAAAAGCAACCACTTTTCTTAATTTCGGCAATTTATCTAAATATTGGTCAAAAATCCAGTGAGTTGAATAAAGGTCTTGATTCACAACACCAAAATTAAAGGCGTTTTTCATCATATCCGTATCAAAACCTCGGGTGCAATGGGATGAACCCAGACCTAAAATTTCAATTTCCTTGGCACGAAATTCTAATCCTTTTTTCTTAAGCATAGATTCCGCAAAAAGATGACGGCTTAAACGACGACGCTTGGAACGAATAAATTGTTTTATTGCTTTGTATGGATTAAACATAAGAACTCCTTTTGATAAAAATTTAGCATACTATCAGATTTATATCAATCTTTTTTTAAGGTCTTTTTTATCCACTTTTGACAATTTTTATAGAGCAGGTTGTCGGGAATTGTTGTTGAATAAATAGAAAAAGCCAGTTCGTGCGCTTGGGTTTTGGTTAAAGTGTCGGGGGCTGAGGCGTGTAAAAAAGATTCCCAGTTTTCTTCTGTCAAAGGGGCAACTTCCGTTCGGTCGTATTTAACCATCGCCACCCGCTTTAAAAGTTGATTCAATTTTTTTAGTTGACTGTCCGCATTGAGTTCCTTTATTTTTTCCAATTCTTTCATCGCATAGGGTAAAGGGAGCCTTTTATACCTGTAGCATAAAAATAGACCCAATATCACCAGTAAAGCCAATCCCGTCGCTAAAATATACCAACCGCTAGCCAAAGGCCAAACATCTGGCCGAAGTGGGGTGTGGATATCTTTAAGACCTGATAAATCAATAGGGGGCAATTGTGTGGACATTTATTCTCCTAAACAAAAATGTTTGAATTGATTTAAGTAATCACTATCTGTGCGTAAAGACAGATATCCCATACCATATTTTTGAATAGACTTTCTTAAAAAATTACTTTTTTCTTCCCAAGATTGTTGAAAGGAAGTTTTGAAATTTTTTGATTCTGTATTGATTAAAATGGTTTCTGTCCCGTCAGAACAGGGGAAAACACCTTCGGGAATGTTGGCCTCTAATGAATCATAAAGGTGGATGAAAGACAGGGTATTTTTATGGGTAAGCCTCCCCAAAAATTCCATATCTGTTGTTTTAGTGTCGTGAAAGTCGCTGAAGAAAAACAGGATAGATCCGGGTTTCACTGTTTGTGTGATAAATGGAAAAATAGAACTAAACGGGGTTCCGTTTGTTGAAGCGACTGTTTCTGTCAGTTGGTTTAAAAAATAAGGTAAAACGTCTTTTGCATTTCCCGAAGGAATTGAAATGACTTTGTCTGATAAAATTTGACAGGCGAGTGAATCATTTTTGTTTTCCGCCAAAAATCCACACAAAGCAGATAATCGTCCCGCCATGACGGATTTAAAATGACCTTGGCCGGCAAAATGCATAGGCTTCCTTAAATCACATAAAATATAAACTTGGCGTTCTTTTTCTTCTTCATACAATTTGGTAAAAGGCTTTCCGTATTTGGCGGTTACTCGCCAATCAATCTGTCGGATATCATCCCCGGGTTGATACTGACGCACCTCTTGAAAATTTAAACCTTTAGATTTAAATAATGAACGACTTTCGCCAAAACCAGAATCAGCCCATTTTTTCTTTTTCGGAATAGCCAAAAAAGAGGCTTGTTTTTTTAAGTTGATTAAATCAGGCAGTTCCAGCCGTGTCGGATTCGTCATTGTCTATCCTTATGGTAAGGGCACTAATTTAATTAAATCTTGCAACACTGAATCAGATGTAATGTGTTCAGATTTGGCTTCAAATGTCAAAATCAGACGGTGGCGCAAAACATCAGGGATGAGGTCTGTAATATCCGAAGTCATCACTTGTTCATGACCATTAAGCCAAGCATTCGCGCGGGCGCAAATATCCAATGCAATTGTTCCCCGCGGACTGGCCCCATAACGAATGACTTTTTCAAAATTTTCCCCATAAGCCGATGGATGACGTGTCGCCATAATAAATTGAATCAAGTATTCTTCCAATTCCGGAGCCATAGGGATATCCAACACTTCTTGACGGGCCGCCATAATCTGTTTTTCTGTTATTTTGGGGAAATCAGGAAGCGGTTCTTTCTTTTCTTCCTTTTGAATGAGTTTCAAAATTTTACGTTCTGATTCAATATCGGGATAGTCAATTTTGACATACATTAAAAAGCGGTCTAATTGTGCTTCGGGCAGGCGATAGGTCCCTTCATTTTCAATGGGGTTTTGTGTGGCCATCACGGTAAAGAGCAGGGGTAATTGATAGGTCGCATTACCTACAGTCACTTGCCGTTCGCCCATAGCCTCTAATAA
>JAZRVC010000030.1:0-16068 GCA_045598925.1 Alphaproteobacteria bacterium | reverse complement strand
AGTTATATTTCTCCTGCGTTTTTAATGAAAAATAAGCAAAATTCCTGCACTATTCTGAATCATTTACATTCTTCCTAGTTTTCTTTACATTTATCGGCGTTTTGTTATCAAAATACTGCTTTTTGTTAAATTGTTTTACTTCTTCCGGTGTTTGCTTCATTTGTTTGAACCAAGGGGCTGTTTCGGTGCCACCCTGGTGCCACCTTTTAGGGTCTTTTGAACCCTTATTGGACGGGCTTCGCTCCGTCCTTATCTGTTGTATATGTGATTGAAAAATATAAATAAAATCGCATTTTGTCAAAAATTTAAAAACCAATAAAATCAGCCCTTTAGCGCTTCTCTTAATCAGCGGGCCCAGAGTTCGAGTCTCTGCGCGCCCACCATTTAAAGTAAGTCGCTTTTAAAGGCGACTTTTTTTATATCCGCTTGACAAAAAAACAACATTCCTATACCCTAAAAGAAAAAATGGAGGTGATTATGAAACCTGAAATTTCTGTCATTGTCCCTGTGCATAATTCGGCGGCATATTTGGGGGAATGTTTGGATTCTATTCAACGTCAAACCTTTCAAAACATTGAAATCATTTGCGTCAATGACGGAAGTCATGATGCTTCGGGTCAAATCTTAAAAGAATACGGCCAAAAAGACAAACGTATCAAAATCAAGACAACAGATGTGCATGGTGTGGGAAACGCCCGCAATGTGGGTCTGGATTTAGCCCAAGGGGACTATATCTTCTTTGTGGATAGTGATGACGTCTTACATCACCAGGCTTTATCCCACTTGATGCAAATCGCCCAAAAAACAAACGCCGACATTATCTGTGCGAAATATAAACAGGTCAAAACCCCACCATGCAAGATGAAAAGAAACTGGCCAAAGATTTTACCATAGAATCAAACCCCATTTCTTGCTTTGGGCAAAGACCCGCCAAAACACCGGTAACGGTGTGGAATAAATTATACAAAAAAGAAGCGATTGGCGATGTTCGCTTTTTACCAAACGTTTATTACGAAGATACTGCTTTTACTTTGGAAGTCTTTGCAAAAGCCAAAAGTTGTGTTTTAAGTCCGGATATCACCTATCTGTATCGGACAGGCAATCATTCTATTATGCGCAGCCACAACACCGAACAAAAAATCAATGATTTTTGTAAAGTTTTGAACAGGGTAGATCAAAGTTTAAAAAGCCGACCCGAAGCCCATCAATTGATATTTTCAACTTACCTGAATCCCGAACTGTTGGACTTACTGGCTTTTCGGTTTAAAATTTCACGGCATCTGCGCCAATATCTGCAAGACCATATTCAGCTTATTGCCAAAAGTATCCAAAAAACATCCCCCGGTGTTCATATGACAAAGGTGGGAAAAACACGCCTGTTATTTCAGATATTAAAAAATACAATTTGCAAGCATTAAGGCTTTTGGGTTCAAAAGGCCAACCGAAATTGACGAAAAACCCTTTTTGTGATATAATGAAAGGGTCTTTTGTAAAACACTTTTAAAACACATTTATTGAGATGACCTTATCAGAACAACAAATTTTGGAAAAAATCGCCCGTCATCAATTAGACTTTCAAGATGCCGAAGGTAATAATTTATTGCATTTACTTTTGAGGCAAGAAGCCTATCAGCATTTATCGGTGGATTCGGTTAAAGACTTATTAAAACAAAAATCGTCCTGATCAATGATGATTGTCGTGCTCTGGTGGCAAAATTGAATAATCGCGCTGAAAACGCAGAAGATGAAATTACCCCCCACGATATCAGATGCTATTTCCAAACGAACACCCCTTTATTCAGGAAAATCCATGCTTGGAAAAACAGAATTGTGTTTAATATGTTTAGAAACACACAACGAAACAAAGCCTCGCACCAACTGATTCCTTTGGGGAATTTAGAGATAAAATCCTTAAAAAAACCCGTTAAAGACCTTTATCGGGCCTTTTTAATAACGCTAAAAAAAGGGGGGGATTTTTATCTGCCTTTATGTTTCCATGCAAAAGAAAGGGGAATTTTCTTTTCTGTGGGAAGGATTTCTTCCCCTGTAATAGAAAACTCCTTCACTTGTGTTTGACCTGTGGTACAATTCCGAATTGTTTCCCGATGCAAGACAGGTTTATCCAATTTTGTCCCGTCCGCCAAAGTTTGCGGATAAAATTGTCGGGATGTAATCACCACAGGATTTTCATCAATTTCTTCGGTTTGAGAAGTCATAAAACCTTGTTCATAATGTTCTTCCAATTTATGAAAACCATGTGGGGTGGGCTCTTTCACTTGACGAAATTCGGTGTTTCCCGATTCATCATATTTAATGACTTCATGATATCCGGGCCTATCCCCTGTATCAGAAATTTCTTTAGAAACTAATTTCCCATCTGTCCAAGTTTCACGAACAACACGACCTTTTTCATCTATATAATTCGGGTCTTTCAAAGTCATCATTTTTCCTTTCAAAAATCAGTTTATACCCATATAATTCAAAAAAACAAACCCTTTGTCAAGAAAAATCCCCGCTAAAACGCGGGGAATGTTATTTCAAAATCACTTTATCGCCAGGTTGCGGATGATGAAAGGCAAAAGCCGCCGAACCACCCCGCAGGCACAGTTCAACACACTTGTTGTCTTGCCATCCTGATGAACCGGGGGCCAAAACCAAACTGCCATCTGGGGCGGAAAAAATACCATCCCCTGTCATAACGGACTTTTCAATACCATTGATAATAACCGATTTAATGGCTGTATTCATCATGATATTCGTTTTGATATTCCCGTAGCCATCAATTGAGCAAATCACATTTTCGGGAACTGGCGGAATATCCTTTACTTCTTCACCCAATAATTCCCAATCGGCCAGCGGCTTTCCCGCATGTTTTGCCAAACTTGCCACACAAGGCGGAAACACATCCCGTGAACGAAATTGTGAACCATCCCGCGCACATTTGACTTTATAAACGGGCACCCCTAAAAACGAAAAGGTATAGCCCCCATAAACGCCAATCACACGCACCCCGTTGGCAAGTTCTGCCACCGCCAAAAATTCACCGGCGTTGTTTGTACGGGCCGAAAGTTCGTCTTTTCGGGGTGCCGTATTATGATACACAATATGTTCTTTGCCCAGTTTAGAATTTTGTGCCAGTTGTGCCACCACAAAGCCTGTTTCAATCGTATTAAAAGGACAAACGGACAGATTTTTAATCATCGGCCATGGCATATTTTGTGCCACAAATTCTTCCACCAACTTTCTATCCACTTCCGAAAAAGCCAAGTCATCTATCCCTGTTTTTTCGCCATAGTCCGCAATAAAATCAATATACATTATCTTTCCTTTCAAAAAACTACTATTATATTGTATTTATCCTATATCAACTTGTAATAAATCAATATCATAGCTATATTGACTTTTATCAATATTTTCCATAATATGTTCGGCTTCTTCTTTATTATCATATAGTTTTGCTTTATCAAGAAAAGTAAAACCTGTACCATCCCAACCTAAATAGGTATTAATTTTACCTTTCTTTAAGCAAATAATATAATTAATTCCATCCATATTTATATTTCCTTACCTTAATTTGATATGCACTTCGCGCAGTTGTTTTTCACTGACCGCGGATGGTGCGTGCATCAACAAGTCTTGCGCTTGTTGATTGAAGGGGAACGCGATGACTTCACGAATAAAGTCTTCATTTTCCAACATCATCACAATACGGTCAAAGCCAAAAGCCGCCCCACCGTGCGGAGGGGCCCCATACTTAAAGGCATTCAGCATACCGCCGAACTTGGCTTCCACCACTTCGGGACCATAGCCCGCAATTTCAAAGGCCTTATACATGACATCGGGTCTATGATTACGGATAGCACCCGACAACATTTCCAAACCGTTGCCCACCATATCAAATTGATAGGCTTTGATTTCCAACGGATTTTTGGTTGTGAGAGCCTCTAATTCGCCTTGGGGCATAGAGAACGGATTATGACTGAACATCGGCTTGCCCGTTTCGGGGTCTGTTTCATAGAATGGGAAATCCACGACCCAGCAGAAACGATAGGCATCCTTTTCAAATAAATCCAATTCATGTCCCAATAAATTACGGACTTTACCCGCAAAAAGCACAGCCTTTTCATCTTTACCACACACAAAGAAAACGCTGTCGCCCACTTCGGTTCCTGTCAATTCAAACAGTTTGTTCAGGCGGGCCTCGTCCAACTTTTTGGCAATGGGACCTTTGTTGGCATCTTGTGCACGAACAATATAACCCAATCCGCCCATTTCGTTTTCAACGGCAAAAGCGTTCATCTTGTCAAACCAACTGCGTGGTCTGTCCACTGTCTTTGGTGCACGGATAGCCCGTACGAAACCACCCTCAGCCACCGTGTTGGCAAAAATACCAAATTCAGAACCCGCAAAGACTTCCGACACATCCACAATCTTTAAGGGGTTTCTTAAATCCGGTTTATCCGACCCATAACTCAACATCGCTTCATCAAACGGAATACGAATAAAGGGAGCCTCAGAAATTTTAGATTCAGGGGCAAATTCTTTAAAAATAGCGGTAATCAATTTTTCGCCCACTTCCAAGATTTCTTCCTGTGTGACAAAGGACATTTCCCAGTCTATTTGATAAAATTCCCCGGGGGAACGATCGGCACGGCTGTCTTCATCCCGAAAACAAGGAGCCAGTTGGAAATAACGGTCAAATCCCGCCACCATCAACAATTGCTTAAATTGTTGTGGGGATTGGGGGAGTGCATAAAATTCGCCTTTATGCACACGAGAAGGCACCAAATAGTCGCGGGCCCCTTCTGGACTTGAACTGGTCAAAATGGGGGTTTGAAATTCCGTAAAACCCATTTCCCACATTTTATCCCGCACAAATTTATTCAAGCGATTACGCATTAAAATATTAGCATGGGGTTTTGTCCGACGTAAATCCAAGAAACGATAGGTCAAGCGTTGTTCTTCTGATAAATCTTTGGAATCCGCTGTAATTAAAAACGGCAAAACTTGGGCTTCCCCTAATAATTCAACCGTATCCACAACCACTTCAATTTCGCCTGTGGGCATTTTGGGGTTGATCGTTTCGGCCACCCGTTTGACGACTTTTCCTTCTACCCGAATCACAGATTCAGGACGCGCCTTTTCCAATTCTTTAAAACAGGGCGCATTGATATCCACCACACATTGAGTAATCCCGTCATTATCCCGTAAATCCACAAAGAGCAAGTTGCCATGGTCGCGCTTGGTTTGAACCCAACCGGATAAAATAACTTTTTTGTCTGCATCAGTTGCACGCAACTGGCCACATAAATGAGTTCTATAATTTTGCATTAAATTTTCCTTTTTCTTTTTGTTAAGCGTCAGGGCGGATTTCGGCCGCTGTGCCACCTGACTTCAGAGTCCCAAATGAACTCCCTTAAACACGCTGTATCGGGCGTTCCCGAGGGGGTCTAATCAGCTTTAGTGCTTTTCTTCCCCTAAGCTCCCCTGTGTCATCAGGATCAAGGCTTTAAAGTGGTGGAGATAAGGAGATTCGAACTCCTGGCCTACGCATTGCGAACGCGTCGCTCTACCAACTGAGCTATATCCCCACGCGAAGCAGAGGTATTGTATTCTTTTTTTAAATTCTTGTCAAGAAAATTTTAAGCCCCACCCGCTTTAAAGGACCTTTATGGCATCCAAAATTTGGAATTGGACTTTCGTTTGTCCCTTCCAAGTATCCTTTTTTAATATGCCCAGCAGATGAAACTTTTGCCCTAAACCTTTTAAGAAAGCCTGCCCCAGTTCTGTATCAGCCACCCTGAAAGCAATGGCATTCAACCGCCCCCCGCCTAAATCAGTAAAAAGGCAACCGATATGCCCGTTTTTAAGCAGATTCACGTGGTTTAAGCAAACCTCTTGCACAATAAATTTCGGTTCTGGATTCCCTTCCCCAAAGGGCGACAACTTATCTAATTCTTCTAATAATTCCCAGGTAATTCCGCCCAAGGACAACACCCCATCTGCCTGCATGACAGCGGGGCCAGATGGCAATAAATTCGGTGTAATTGTTTGTTTTAAATACTCAATAAAGCCGTCCAGTTGGGCTGTGGTTAAAGAAAAACCGGCCGCCATCGGATGTCCGCCCCCACGGGTAATCAGACCTTTATTCAAGGCATTCATAATAATCGTGCCGATATCCACTCCACTCACCGACCGTGAAGACCCCTTGATTTCATCGCCTTCTATCGTCATGGCAAACACGGGCAGATTATACTTATCTTTTAATCGTCCCGCGACAATTCCCACCACCCCTTGATGCCAATTATCGCCTTTAACCACCAAAAACGGATAGGCTTGGGGGACAGATTCCACCTGCTCTATGGCCTGCAGCATGACATCGGCCTCTATTTCGCGGCGGGAAAAATTCAGGCTTTCCAACTCTTGCGCCAACAAAGCCGTTTGAATATCATCCGCACAACTCAACAATTTCATCCCCAAGTCCGATTTTCCCACTCGTCCGCAGGCATTGACCCTGGGCCCCAAAATATAGCCCAAGTGATAGGTTTGGACGGGCTCAGTAATTTGGGCTGTTTCGCACAGGGCTTTCAGGCCTTTATTTTGCAACAGATGGAATTGTTTCAGGCCGGATTTGACCAACAAACGATTGACGCCTTGCAACTTCACCACATCACACACCGTCCCAAAGGCCACCAAATCCAAGTACTGCATCAAGTTCGGCTCAGGTTTATCCTGATAAAAGCCTTGTTTTCTGAGTTCGGCGTTCAGGGCAATCGCGAACAAAAAGCACACACCACAGGCCGCCAACTGACGACAGGGGTGGTCCAAAGGCTCATCTAACCTTTTGGGATTCACCACCGCATAGCACTTGGGCAAAGTGGATTCCGCATTATGATGATCCAAAATAATGACATCCAAGCCCAAATTTGTGCCTGTTTCAACGGGCTCATAGGCGGTTGTTCCGCAATCGGCGGTCAAGACAACCGAACAGCCCAAGTCCTTAAATTCTTGCATTTTTTTGGCATTAGGGCCATAACCGTCTTCGCGATCGGGAATAAAGACATAAACCGTGGTGCCCGTGGATTCCAAAAACATTTTAAGGATTGAGGATGAAGTCGCCCCATCCACATCATAGTCCCCCATAATACCAATCGGTTCGTGATTGAAAATCGCTTGAGCCACACGCTGGGCGGCCTTTTCCATATCCTTTAACAAATTCGGGTTGGGCAAGTCGCACTTTAAGGTCGGTTTCAGATAAGTGAAAGCGGAATCGGAATCAATGCCCCGCCCCGCCAACAGGGTCGCCATTAAATCAGACACAGCCAATTTCTGAACCAAAGTCTGTACCAAGCGTTGTGAGGGTTCCTCAATCTGCCAAATCATTCCGTTTAAGGAAGGTTGGCCCGCATTAAAATCACGCATAAAAAGTCCTTTCTTTCACAGGATACTGGTTTTCATCCGAAAAAGCAAGGGGAAAAAATCCGCCCCCACGATTTAGCCCATCGGCGAAAAGACCTTTAACACACAATTATCAATAAAAAAGCGGGGCAAAAAGTCCCGCACGATTCGCCACCCTTTCAACCGTAAGTGAAGGGTGCTGTAATGTCGCAGGAATCCGAAATAGGAATTGATGACGGACAGGGCGTTTTCGGGGGACACAACCAACATCTGTTTTATTTTCGTATAGAACATCAGTTTCAACCGCCGTCCCGCATACAGGCGGTGAGGTTTCAGATACGCGCCGATAAAGGCAAAGCCTTTGACATAGTGTTGCACGGTGCTTTTGCGCGGGTGCAAGATGACAAAGCAACGCGCCTTTAAATAGGATTGAATGCGCCCCTTTAATCGCAACAAAAAAGATTTGCTTTTGTGAATGACAACCATATCGTCCACATATCGGCCATAAAAAACACCGGCTTGTTCAGAAACAAACCGGTCAAAAGTATTTAAATAGAAATTAGCAAAGATTTGGCTGGTGAGATTTCCGATAGGCAAGCCCCTGCCCCGCCTGACATAGAACAGGCTTTTCGCCCGTGGCAGTCGGTTCCAATCGCTGCGGCGCCCTTTAATCACACAGCCCCGTTGCGGCGGATAATAAACGATTTGTTTTATCAGTTTTATTAAGATCGCTTTATCGGGGGCGTGATAGTTTTCATTCACCATTTGCGCCAACATTTTGACCAACAATTTTTGTCGGATGTGCATAAAGAAGGCGCGAATATCCAACCGCATGACATAGCAATCTTGGGTATAGTTATTTGAACATTCCTTGACATATTGATAGACTTTTTTAATTCCATACAATGTGCCCATTCCTGGGCGGCAACTGTAAGAATGCGGAGAGATAACACGGTCAAAGATAGGCCATAATTTGCCAATCAATAGGTGATGAACGATTCTGTCGCGAAAATCGGCGGCAAAGACTTCACGGATCACGGGGTTTTTGACGATAAAAGCAATAGAACGACCGATTTTATAACTTCCATCGTTTAACTCGCGCCAAAGTTGCACCAAATTTTCTTCCAGATTCATTTCAAACTTCAAGGCGTTCATTGTCCTGCGTTTGTTTTTGCGACATTTGTAATAGGCGGCAAAGACATCCTCCAGGGAAATGGGAGGGGGTGTCATTGCGTCGTTGAACAGTTCTAATTGTTGCATTTTGAAAATCATTAAAGGATATAACAAACTAAAAAGCGAGAAAACCTACCTACACAGAGCATAGTTGTTGTTGTTGCGATTGTTGTTGTTCACGTTGCTATTGTTAGAGTTGACGTTGAACGCGTAGCGAGAATTTAATGTTCTCTTTACGAACAATCACCAGAAAGTCGTGACTGCTTCCCACTATACTGGCAAATACGCCCCTGTGCAAGGACAGGACACCAGTGCACGACCCTTTTTAATTTATTTTTAATTTAAACGCTCACTCAAACCGACGGTTTATCCATCTGATTCAATTCCGGCGAGTCCTTTATCTCCTTTCGTTCCTGCGACTGTTGATACTTTTGCCAGGCTGTCGCTTGCCTGACAATTTTATCCAAAAACTGCGCCAAATGAGCCATTTGGCGCGTGGATAAAGCCTTCATATCATGGGCCAACCTGAATTCCACGCGCACCATATCTAACGCCGCCAAGAATGACCGGATATATTCCAAACGTTGCGCTTTGATATGATTTGCCTGAAAAATAAAATAGAGGAGTTTTAACACATCTTGATTTATTTGGTCGCCCAAACAGTATTTATACTCTTTGGGAAACTTATGCGTCATTTGATACGCTTCGCGTGCCAATTGATACGCTTCCACATAAATCGGTAATGTTTCAGACGGACCCACAATAAATTCCTTTCATTCTGTTTTTCCTTTCTTTTTGTCATCCCGAGCCCCCCTCTCTCGTCATCCTGATTTTTCCCCCTCTTGTCATCCTGAGCGAATGCGAAGGATCCATCGGGTGGATTCTTCGGGGCGTTGCCCCTTCAGAATGACGGTTGGGGTTGTTGTCATGCCTTGAGCGTTAGCGAAATAAGGCATCTGATTGAGATTCCTTATTTCCTCACTGTCGTTCGTCAAGGAATGACATTCTCTTTTTTTGTCATTCTGAACTTGTTTCAGAATCCATTGGCACGCTGACACGAACTATTGGGGTTAATCCCAACTCTCCACGCGGACCCGACCATGGATTCCGGACTAAATCCGGAATGACAGGGGTGTATTTCGTCATCCTGTTTCTCCTCTCTTTGTCATGCCTTGAGCGTTAGCGAAATAAGGCATCTGATTGAGATTCCTTATCTCCTCACTATCGTTCGTCAAGGAATGACATTCTCTTTTTTTGTCATCCCGAGTCCCCCTTTCTTGTCATCCTGAGGGAGTTTATACGACCGAAGGATCCATGGATTCTTCACTTCGTTCAGAATGACGTTTTTCGCTTCGCTATTCAATGGGGCCCCTACCCCATTGAAACCGGACACCCTTTCGGGTGGGTTTCCCTGATTCCTGCAAGAATCAGGGAAAGGTTTAAAGTTCGTAAAAAGCGAGAAAACCTACCTACACAGAGCATAGTAGCCGCCGTAGTTGCGAAGGTTGGAGTCCACGGAGCTATTGAAAGAGTAGACGTAGAACGCGAAGCGAGAAACATCCCCACCACCTGAACCATATTCATTTGTTGTCCAATAATAAGAACTATCCAAATTCTTTAAATATGTCCAACAATTGCATTTCTTATCTGCAGTACAACCTTTTGTTGCATCCTCAACGGTACAGACATCCGAAGTTGTATTATGTGTACCACACATACAAGTCATTGTAGAAACGGTAGTGGATGTATTACTGGCAGTCGTAATACCGTAATCCGCCAGGCTAATCATCTGTTTACCCGCTCCTAAACATAGACTGTATGCACTCCACCAATTCATTGAACCATACTTATACATGTGTATAGTATTCCCATCCGAAACAAAATTCCAATCTTTCGTAGCAGAAGAAGGAACAGGTGTACATACACCAGATAAATTCTGATAATAGGGGGCTCCTGTATTGGGTGCGCCAGTAATTTTATTATCAGTGGCATTATAACTGAACGCGCAATAATAATTGTCCCCGCATTGTTTGGTGGTCCAATCCGTACATTGACATTTCTTATCGGCTAAAGCAGTATTAGGGTTGCCTTCACCTGTCCAAGTTGTTCCGTTGGGGCAGTTCGCAGGACAATTTTCGGCACCACCTGACACACATACACCCGCATTACACCATGTCCGTCCCTGTTGCCCATCACCCCTACAATCTTCCAAAGTACGATAATCGCTGGCATAGGCAGTCGTGGACATATCGTTATTATAGGTCAATGTCACAACCCCGTCCCCAGATCGTTCAATGAAACGAAGTGGCGTGTTATCGGCCTTTAATTCGGCCATTTTTTCATAAACAACTTCATCCACCGAAGTAATTGTCAGGTTAAATTGATTTGGGTTTTGCGCATCTGTCAATGCAAACGTATAGTTGGCGGGTTGTTTAAATTCCGCGATAGACCCACTGCGCCCCAAAGAGCGTTGCGCCGCCACAATGACCGCCCGCTTACTGGCCTCGTTCAATAATTCGTTCGCGCGGTGTTTGTTCATCGCGTTCTTATACCCCGCGATACCCCCGATAGATAATAAGCCGATAATCGCCAGTACCCCCAGCATTTCAACCATAGACCGACCACCTTCGCCTGTCATTCTGAAGGCGTTAGCCGAAGAATCCATGGATCCTTCGCATCCGCTCAGGATGACGGGATTGTGATATTTATTCTTATTTTTATTTCTATTCAACATTTTTTTTATCTCCTTTTATTGTATACTTTGTCTCGTTTTCTGCAGAAAACAGTAGTTTTTTTACACTACTTTTTGCAGTGTACATAAACTAAGGTTTAATTGCAACACTTTTTTTAATTTTTTTTCAAATCATTAAAAAACCCTTATATTCCAAAGGATATCTTGCCTTTTTATAGGGGGTGATTCCTATTTGAAATATACCCTGTCCATATACCTTGGTTAAATTTAAACAAAATTGAAAGGAAAATAAATATGATTTACGGATATTGTCGCGTTTCTACAATTCACCAACACCAAGAAAATCAACACTTTGTGATTGAAAAATACGCCACAGAACACAACTTACACATTGATACTTGGGTGGAAGAAAAAATTTCAAGCAGCAAAAAACTGGAAGAACGAAAGTTGGGGCGCTTAATCAAACGATTAAAGGCCGATGACATCTTGATTGCCACCGAAATGTCTAGGTTGGGCCGCAGTTTGTTGGAAGTTATGGCAATTCTTAAAACCTGTATGGATAAAAATTGTCAGGTGTGGACCTTAAAGGAAAACTTTCGCTTGGGGTCGGATATTCAGGCCAAAGTCTTGGCTTTCGCTTTCGGTTTGACCGCCGAACTGTCTAAAGTCCTTTTACAACAGCGCGTCAAGGAAAGTTTAGAACGACGCCGCGCAAATGGTTTTAAACTCGGCAGACCCTTGGGCGCAAAGGCAAAACAGTTGAAGTTAGAAAAAAATCAAAAAAAACTGGAACAACTATTGGCCCAGGGAATGACAAAAACTCAAATCTGCAAAACATTGAATATCAGCCGCTCTACCCTCTATCGTTGCACCCCTTAATCCGCACCAACCTCAAAAATTTTATGGAATTGCTTTTTTCCTATTGACAAAGCAAAAAAAATATGCAAAAACAGGGCGAAAATATCATTCAAAACGAAAGGATTCAAGATGATAGATAAACGTGGTTTAAAAAGAACTTGCCCGAAATGTGGCGCAATTTTCTATGATATGGGAAAAAAGGATTTTACCTGTCCCAAATGTGCAAAAAAATTTAACACTGCCTCGTATCAACAAGAAACGACGAAAACTCTCAACAAAAAAATCAAGCAGAACTCGGCACACTTGGAAGACGAAATAGACACAGAAACCTTAATCCAAATGGCCAATGCAGAAACAGACGAAGCCGACAAAGAAAATGACGATTTAATAGGCTTTGAAGACACCGAATCTGATGATGTACGCGAATTGGGCGAATTTGTGGACGATTACAACGACGAGAAAGACCTGTAATGTTTAACCCCGAACTGCCCCCTTTTGAATCTTTGGTCGGTCATCTGTTGATTGCGATGCCCGAAAGCGAAGATAAACGCTTTCATCATGCCGTCGTCTATATTACGCATCATTCCAAAGACCAAGGCGCAAAGGGACTTATTATCAATCAACCCACAGACAAAATTACCTGTCAAGAAATCTTGGAACAGTTGCAAATGCCCTTTAAGGAAGAAGTCGTGTTCCCCAAAATTTTAATCGGCGGGCCTGATCATCGGATGCAGGGCTTTATCCTGCACACCCCAGAAGTCAGTTATCCAGAAACAGAAAAAATTACAGACTCTATCAGTTTGACCTCAACGCAAGAAATCTTGGGCCAAATTGCCCAAGGAAAACAACCCGCAAAGTATCAAGTGGCAGTCGGGTGTGCCAGTTGGGCACCCAGCCAGATGGAAGAAGAAATAATGGGCAATTTATGGCTGAATGTGCCGGCCACTGATGAAATTTTGTTTGACGAACCCTATGACACCCGTTGGGAAAAAGCCATGCGCTTGTTGGGGATTTGTCCAGAACATTTTGCCCCTAAGGCCGGAAAGGCTTGATTTTTGGGGAGAAAAACCTAACTGTAAACCAAGGAGAAAATATGAAAAAAATCATCTTAGCATCTTTATGTATGGGAATCAGTTTATCTGCGGCGGCCGCTTTTATTCAAGACGAACCCGCGATTATGGATATTATTGATGTTCGGGAAATGGCCGATGACACCCCTGTGTTGGTGCAAGGAAATATTATTCAACAAATTGAAAAAGAAAAATACTTGTTTCGCGACAACACAGACGAAATTATCGTGGAAATCAGCGATAAAGCCTGGAAAGGGGTGGATGTCAAACGGGATGATATCGTTCAATTAGCGGGTGAAACAGACAAAGATTTTTCGGACACACAAATTGAAGTCAAACAAGTCATTAAAGTGAAATAAACTTTACGGTTTTTGCACTTTTTGATATTTTTTGGCGTCCAGCCACTCTTTGACCTGTGGCACATTATGGACTTCATCGACCCAAGCCAAATCAGGCGGAAGGTCTGTTGTAAATTCGCATCTCATCCGTAAAGGCAAGACCCCTACATTCAAGGCCGCATATTGATTATAAATGCGATCATCCACCAAAAGAGTTTCCGCGGGATTCAAATCATACTTTTCAAAGCATTCCAAAAATTTACCTTCTTTAGTGGTATCGTGCAAAAAAGCCCCGTGCCCCACACACTCTATCGTTAAAAAATCGCTGACAGGTGCCAAAAGTTCATTTAAAAAACGACGTTTGACTTCGGGGTCAAAACTGGCCGACAGAGTAAATTGCCGATAACCCTGTTGATTCAAAGCACGCAAAGTTTCCAAAACATTGGGGTAAAGCGGACGATTTTTAAAAAATTCAGGCGCCGAACAAAAATCCTTATCCATTTGCACCCCCATGGTCGGGTGGCACTTTAATTCCAACGCCCCATAGCGTGGGTCAATAGGTAAAACCTTATCCAAATCTTCCCACTTTAAGTCCCGATAGGTGGGCGCATATTTCGGATGATTTTTCAAAAAGTTATAATAGGCATAGTTGATATTCGCCAACACGCCATCCACATCCCAAAAGATATTTTTAATTGTTTGAACCATCGTTTCTCCATAAAAAAAGGGCCCATTAAGGAGCCCTTTCATTTTAACAAACAACCTTAGCGATTGCAAGGAGAAAAAACTTCAATCAGAGAAATCCCCAAAAAAGTATCGTTTTCACATACTTTTTGGCTGCCGTTATACCCGCGGGTTCCCATACAGGCAGACAAAGCCAATAAAGCCGCAAAAGCAACAGATAATAAAGCTAATTTTTTCATGTTAAATCCTTTTTTACAGTTGAAACATATCACAGTATGTAAGTGTATAAAAAGCCCATCTGCTTGTCAAGAATTTCTTTTTTCCTTTTTATCTTGATGCAGTAAGTACATAGAGATCAAAACCAACATAAAACTGAGCCCGTCCCGACTGTCTAAAGGTTCGCCTAAAAACAGCCAACCCGCCAACACAGCCATCATCAAGCCTGTGCCCGCCAACAAAGACACCGCCGTCATAATCGGCTGAGTCTTTAAAATATACAGCATCATCAAAGTCCCCGACACCCACGAAAACATATAATTAAACAGCCACGGGCGAAACAACAGTTCCCAAAAATCACCGCTATCCATCAAATACAGGCGGCCCAAACAAGACCCCAGTACAAAAAACGCTTCTGTTAAAAGAACCATCAAGACTAATTTCATTTAGCGCATCCCCTGAATAATAATGGCCCCAACCACCAACAACAACGCGATAGATTGTTTTAAAGTAATCTTTTCGTGCAAAAACAGGCTGCCAATCACGGCCGACAACAACAATGCCAGGCAGGATTTAAAAATCATTGCCCGCCCCATATACATTAAATGATAGACATACAGGTTGATAAAAACCCCCGAGAGGCCCAAGCCGACATAAGAAATAATCCACGCGCCGCGGATGGTTTTCCAATAACTATGGCTTTTGGCTAACTCTTTACGCGCCAAGATATCTGACGTGGAATAAAAAAGTTGCATCAATAAAATATAAAAATAAGCAATCATGACTTGACGATAGACTTATTCTGTGGGCTTGTCAATAAAAAACCCGTCGAAGCGGGCATTTTTAACATTCGTGGCAGATTCTGTTGGCCACAGATCGGTTTAACAACGCTTTTCCACCCCGTTGCGTTGAAACCCGTGTCCATTGAAAAGCAGGGGCCGATTGTTTCCAAGTATTTACCGTTCCTACTTTTCCCGAACTCTTTTTACCCGTTCCGACCGAACGCATATTCATCTTTCTTTGGATAAAGGGGGTATGAAAGGCTTTGTTGCCTTTTTTCATGCGTTGTGCGGGAAAGGATTGCATCCGCGCACCTTTAGATTTATCGGTGGCTGGCACCACAATTTCGCTTTCACTTTTAATGGGAAAAGTTGTTTTGGGCATATAAGGGGAAGAAGGCCCCAACGACAAGCCTTTCACCAAATAGGTTGTGTCTTTTTGGGCAGGACGCAGTTGCGTATTTCCTTTGGCTTCCCCATTGATTTGCAACAGCATCAAACAACAAACACCTTTTAATAACATTTCTTTTTTTGATTCTTGCATATTTATCCTTTCAATTGAATGGCGGAATTATAGGATAAATCGCCCCAAAAGTCAAGAGAAAAAGCCACCCCTTGGGTGGTGAATCCAAGGGGTGTTTTCCTGTCCAAAATGTTAAAAACAACAGGAAAAAGTTTTATTGTCATACCTCTCTTTTTCTCTGTCATGCCTTGAGCGGTAGCGAAATAAGGCATCTGATTGAGATTCCTTATTTCCTCACTGTCGTTCGTCAAGGAATGACATTCTCTTTTCTGTCATTCTCGGGCTTGACCCGAGAATCCATTTTTGTATCAGCGTGGAGAGTTGGAAAGAATCCCAA